>NZ_JBEYVP010000016.1:0-225341 GCF_040644035.1 Streptomyces sp. NPDC047042
CATCACGAGCGCACTACCGGGAACCGACGAGCGGCCCGCGGGAACATTCCGTGAGCGGATCACACCCCGACGGGAACATTCCGTGAGCGCTGACAGACGCCTACTCCGACGAGCACACCGACCTCGACGGATGGCCCTACGACGACCACGCCTATGGCCTGCGCGCGAGCAAGCGCGACGCCGACACCGCCGAGGCGTTCGAATCGCTCCGGTACGGGGCCCGTCACCTGCTGGCCACAGCGGAGACGCAACTGGGCTGCCTGCCGGAAGGTAGCGTGCAGAGCCGCTGGGTCTACCAGTTGGGTGTCCTGCACGCCGCCCTCGACCGGCTCGAGCAGCTGCACGAGCAGTGGCTGGAAACCCGAGACGCCCTTCCCGCCACCGCCATGCCCGGCACTACGGCCTTCGACGACGCCCTCGCCGAGTACCACGCCGAATCGTGGAGCTACCTCGACGACTGGGCCACCCATGGCAAGACACTCCGCGAGATCAACGCCGCTGCCCGCAAAGCCCCCTCACCTCTGGCACCTGCACCATCGCCGGCTCCCACGGCCGACCGGCGAACCCCGGCACGCAAGTGACCATGCCCCCGGCTCCCGAGACCGTCGAGGTCGACTTCATCACCCCGCGCCACCTGGCCGGTGGCGGTGACCCCGCCTGGATCACCATCCCCCTCCACCGCGCCTGCGGCTGGAGCCACGGCAACGACCCCCTGATGGCGCGCGTCCTGCTCTCCAGCCCCGACCAGAAAGCCCTCCTGCGCCTGGAGCCCGAACCCGACGGCCAGTGGTGGACCCTTCACCACGCTGCGGAGCCGGACCGGCCAGCGTGGTACGCGAGCTTCGGCGCCCTCACCCCGGTCGAACTGATCGCCGCCGTTACCGACGCCCTCACCGATCCGGCCGCAACCGCGAGCACACCGTCCGACCCGTACGAGCCGCTCCAACAGATCGGCTGGTCGCCCGCCTCCGCGGACAACAGCCTCGTGTCGCCCGACGGCACCGCGTACGTCCAGCGGCTGGGCAGCGCGGAGGAACCGGGCGCCTGGTTCTTCACCGCCGCACTCGGCCCGGACCGGCCAGTGTGGCAGGCCCGCTTCGGCGCGCACACTCCTGCGTACATGGTCGCCGCGTTCACCGCTGCGCTCGCCGATCCGAAGCCCGTACCGCGCATCGACAGCGGGCGCAGTCTCCCGACCCGCGACCCGAACGTCGTCAGCTGCAGGACCACGGACGTGCTCGCCGTGTACGTGGCCGGGGCGCTGGAAGAAAGCGTCCACTGCCTCGCTGCCCGGCACGCCACCTCGCCGACGAATCCGATCCCCTCGCGACAGCCGCCGGCCAAGAACCACCGCAGCCGCTGATCCCACCGCCCCCGTCCCCGCCCGGAAGCACGTAGCCCTTGCCCCCTTCCTCCTCCAACAGCAACACGGACGGGTACGACCTCGTCCTGCGCCTCCTGATCGGCGTCCTCGCCATCGTCGTCCCCCTCGCCCACCTCGCCTGGCTGTCCGGCAACGTCACCACCTACCTCACCGGCGCCGACTGGGCCCCCTACCAGCCGACCAACGCCCTGCTCCACCCAGATCAGCTGTGGCCCAAAGCGGGAGAGACGTCCCTGCTGATGGGTACCCGCGTCGTCCCTGTTGTCCTGCTCCTGGCCCTCGGTGTGGGGGTGGGCGTCCTGTGGGCCCGGCACAAGAACCGCAGCGGCGGCCGGAAGAAAAAGATCGCCGGCATGGCCAAGGCCCGCGACATCGAGCCGCTGATGGCCAAGGCGATCACCGACAAGGCCCGCTCCCTGCGCCCGAGCCTGAAGGACGCCAAGCACATCGAGGCCCGCGACACCGGCATCCTGCTCGGCAACCTGCAGGGCACCAAGCACGAGGTGCGCATGGGCTACGAGGACGTGGCCGTCGCCATCATGGCGCCCCGCTCGGGCAAGACCACCAGCCTCGCGATCCCCTCCATTCTCGCCGCGCCCGGCCCGGTCCTGCTGACCTCGAACAAAGCCGCCGGCGACGCCTTCACCGCGACCTACGACGCCCGCGCCCGCGTCGGACAGGTGTGGTCGATGGACCCGCAGCAGATCGCGCACGCCGCACGCGAGATGTGGTGGAACCCTTTGGCGGACGCCAAAACCCTGGACGGAGCCGGGCGGTTGGCCGGCCACTTCCTCGCCGCCTCGGTGGACGCGAGCCAGCAGGGTGACTTCTGGTCCAAGGCCGGGTCCAACATCCTCGCGCAGTTGTTCCTGGCCGCGGCCCTCGACGAGCGGCCGATCACCGACGTCATGCAGTGGCTGGCCTTCCCTGCCGACCGCACCCCGCTCGACATCCTCCGCGACCACGGCTTCGCCGCCGTCGCCGCCCAGCTCAAGGGCACGGTGGAGGGACCGCCGGAAACGAGGGACGGCATCTACGAGACCGCCCGCCAGTACGCCGCCGCGCTGCTGAACAGCGAGATCGCCGCGTGGGTCACCCCGCAGAAGGACACCGCCGAGTTCAAGCCGTCCGCGTTCGTGACCTCCACCGACACGCTCTTCCTGCTCAGCAAGGACGGCGGCGGCGGCGCCTCGGCACTGATCGCCGCGTGCGCGGACTCGGTGATGCGTGCCGCAACCGCACAGGCCGAACGCGCCGGCGGGCGCCTCGACCCGCCCATGCTCGCGATCCTCGACGAGGCCGCCAACGTCTGCAAAATCAGCGACTTGCCGGACCTGTACTCGCACCTCGGGTCGCGCGGCATCATCCCGATCACGATCCTGCAGTCCTACCGCCAGGGCCAGAAAGTGTGGTCGGACGCCGGAATGGACGCCATGTGGTCCGCCTCAACCGTCAAGGTCATCGGCTCCGGGATCGACGACCCGGACTTCGCGGACAAGCTCAGCCGTTTGATCGGCGACCACGACGTCGAGACGACCTCCACCTCGCACTCGGAGTCCGGCAAGTCGACCTCGGTCAGCATGCGGCAGGAACGAATCCTGCCCGCCGACGCCATCCGCGCCCTCCCCAAGGGCACCGCGCTCTGCTTCGCCACCGGTATGCGGGCCGCCATGCTGGACCTGCGCCCGTGGTACCTGGAGCCCGGAGCGGAGGAGCTGTCCGCAGCGTCGGCCCGCGCGTCCAAGGCGATCACCGCCCGCGCCGTGGCGAAGCACGCGCCGACGCAGTCCGACTTCGGGAAGGCCGTGTGAACGCCGCCCGGCTGCACCTGGTGCCGGTGCTCACGTGAGGCGATGGACTTCGTGCGCGCCTGGCACCGCCATCACCCGCCGCCCGCAGGTCAGATCTTCGCCGTCGGCGCCGCGAGGAGACCGGCACGCTGCGCGCCGTGGCTATCGTCGGCCGGCCGGTTGCCCGCCACCTTGATGACGGCACCATCCTCGAAGTCACCCGGACCGCCAGCGACGGCGCACGCAACGCCAACTCGGTGCGGTACGGAGCATCGTGGCGCGCGGCGAAAGCCCACGGTTACCAGCGCCTGATCACCTTTGCCCAGGCGGGCGTGAGCGGCGCGTCCCTGCGCGGCGCGGGATGGGGCCTGATCGCCGGCCGCCCGCCCCGGGCCGGATGGCACACCCCCTCCCGGCCTCGGGCCGCCGGCCACGGCACCGACCACATCGCCCGCTTCGTGTGGCAAGCCCCCTGAACCACATGCCTGGAGACGCCCTGCACACTTACGAACCCGCCGACCTCGACGAGATGTCCCCGCGCCAGGCCGTAGACGCCGTGACCGCGGACATCCGCGACCACCACATCACCGTGGACGGCACCGGCCTGTTCAACGCCGCGCGGCACATCGGCCTGCTGTGCCACCTCGCCGCCGTCATGGCCGACGACGTCGAATACCAACTGGCCCCGAACATCGCCAATCTCCCGCCCGCCGAGATCCTCGGCGCGAGCGCCGGCCACGTCGGGCGGGCCATCGCCCACTACACCCAGGCCCTCGCCCCGCTCATCACCCTCACCACCACGGCGCAGGACACGCTCCAGCAACAGCTCGACTCGCTGGACCACCACAGCCGCCTGCGGATCCACCTCGACGACGCCAGGCGGGCCCTGGCAGCAGCCCGTGCCGCGCTGGAGGTGCCGCGGACCCCCGCTGCTGCGAGCGCACCCACCCCAGCCCCGTTGCCCGCCCCGGCTATCCGGCGCCGCGCATGACGGCACCGCCCGCCGATGGCCTTCTCTTTGAAGTGGCCCCGCCACCGACGCCGGTTGAACGGCTCATGCTGCTCGCAGACCAGTACGTGCAACACAACGACACGCTCGACCGCCTCCTGCGAGCCGGATCGCAATCCGAACCCGACGCCCACGTCGCCTCTGCCCAGCGACTCGCCTCCGCGACCCGCACCGCCATCAAAGCAGTCACCGACGAACGCCTCTACGAAAGTTACGAGTTGTCGGACGCTGTGGTCCGTCTCCAGCAGCTCGCATTCCTGAGCAGCGCCTCCACGGACCACCGTCTTCCCATGGCGCGCACCCTGACCGCCCTGGCCCCCGAAGCCGCCATGAGCTGCGCCGACAGCATCGCCCACGAAATCCGACGCCGACGCTGGAGCACCACCGATGCTCCAGACCACCAGCTGACCGCCACGCAGCGCACCGCCCTCTGGGAGATCGCCTGCGGGCACGTCGTGGCCACCCGCTCCCTGGGACGGCAGTACGTCCACTACCGCGACGAGCGCGTACTCATCGGCACACTGCGGGCGCTGGAGGCGAACGCTCTGGCCGAGCGCGTCCCGAACTCCGCGACCTCCGCCTACACGGGCGGACCGCTTCAAGACCGAGTCCGTCTCACCGCCGCCGGCACCACCGCCCTGGCCGCTGCCATCAGCCGCCCGACCACCGCCAGGCCACCTGGCACGACACCCTCGCCCGCCCCCACCGCCGCGACGACGGCCACCCGAAGCCACTGACCGACCCTCCGGAGCCACACCACCCCATGCCCCTGCTCGACCTGGCAGAACACGCACAACAACTCCGCACTTTGGCGCGCGACTTCGAGGCCCTGCACGCTCGCGTTCGGGACGTCTCCTACACCCCCGGCACCGACGCGCTGCGCCAGATCAGCCCGCTCCTGCTCATGACCCAGGACCTGACGGCCACCGTCCTCGTCCGCCTGGGCGCGCTCGACTCCAGCACGTACACCAGCGTCGCCGACAGCCGCGCCAGCCTGGAGTGCCTGGCCTCGGTCGTGGTCGCCTCCTCCCTGGCCGGCAACGACCTCGCCAGCGCGCTGCACGCCAACCCCTATGAAGGGGCGCCGTTCCCCGGCTATCCGGCAGACGACGCGTCGGTGCGCACCGCTCGCCACGCCGAGGCCATCCCGAAGATGACCGGCCACCTCGCTGACGCCGCCCACCAGCTCGACCTGAGTGCGACCGGGTGCCACTACGTCGCCACCGGCATCACCCGCGACCTCGCCGCCACACGGGAGGGAGCGGCTACCGCGCAGCGATCTGCCGGCCCTCCGCTGACCAGCGCCCAGTACGACGCCCTCAAGGCACTCGCCCTCGGCGGAGGGCGGCTGTATGAGAGTTCGCAGCGGGGGCTGGGCGTGACCCGTGTCACCGCCGACGACGGCACCCGCATCTCGATCGCCACCTTCCGGGCCCTGAACAAGCGCGGGCTCATCGACTGGGACACCAGCACCTCCCTGGTCCACGGGCAGAAGATCACCGTCACCGAGCACGGGCGGCAGGCCCTGGCCAAGCCGCGCCCCGCAGCCACTGCGACTACCCCCGCGAAAGCCGTCCCCAGGACTCCTGCGGTGCAGAGAGCGCGCCGGTGACGCACTTCGCGCCCCAGGATCGCGTCCTGGTCTTCCCTCGCCATCTGGCGGGCGCCGGGACCGACCCGCTCGCCAACGCAATCCACCCGCTGATCCGCCTCTTCGGCTGGCCGAACGAGCACGAGCGTGACCGGACTGTCAGCAGCCCCGAGGGCACCCTGTTCGTGAGCTTCACCTCCCGCCGCACCAGAGGGCAGCGGTGACCAGTCGCCCACCACGAGCCGTTCTGGAAGGCGCAGTTCACTCGGTAGACCGCGATCAAGGCCATCGTCACCGTCACCCAGACTCTGCCTCAGCTGATCGGCGGCCAGGGCCGGGCCGCCGCGCAATCCCCCGGACGTGAAGCCCACACCACGCTGCGCACCCCGCCGCTGAACACCCTGCGTTCCCAGGCAATCCGTCCCCGCTCGCCCGCGAAGTACGGAGCTAAGGGCACAGGAAGCCGTATCGGGTCATCACCCCGCCACCCGCCGCCCGGCATACCGCCCACCGAAAACCCCTGGACCACCTTGTCTCTTCTGGACATCCCCGATGTGTTCATCGGGTCCACCGACGACGGGCACACCTTCGTCGTCCTCAACCGCCGCATCCGCGACACCGACCGGCTGCTGACCGATGCCGGATTCCTCACCCGCGAACACCTCGGCCGCACGCTCTACCTGCTGCCACCGAGCACCGCGCAGGACGCGCACGAGCGCGCTGGAATCGCGATGTACGGGCTCCTGGCCCATACCCACGACCTCGTCGACCTCTCCTGGACCACCCGCCAGGACGGCGCACCCCCGTCACGCGAGCCCGACGTGACCATCCGCTTCACCGACCACGCGGTCACCGCGACCGCGGCCACGGGCCAGGCCGACGCCATTCTCGCCCAGCACGGCTTCATATCAGCGGGGGAGAAGCAACAGTACGCACTGCCACCCGGACTCGGTGAACGCGACGCGCTCAGTGCCGTTGTCCGCGCCGAGGCCCACCTCTACGCCGACGGCAACAGCGTGCACATCGGCCTCGGCATCGCGACCCCGCAGGACATCCCACCGGCACCATCCCGCCCCGGTGCCGCCCCCGCACCGCCGCCCACCACACAGGTCCAGCGGCGCAGCCGCTGACCACCACCCGCTTCCCCCGGAGCACTGCACCATGCGCAAGCGCCGCCTGCCCTTTTGACCATTCGCTCTGCGGCGGCCGGCCTCCGAACGCAAGCTGCCCGCGCCGCCGCCCGGTCACGGTCAGCGCTGTACCCGTGGCCCGAACACCGGCGCACCTGCGCCTTGCCAGCCCCACACGATCACGCCGCTGACTCTCCCGCCCGGCCGTTGGGGGTCACCTCCCCGATATCCGCCCGCCCCCAGTACGGCGGCAAGCGCAGTGAGTTGCCGAACGGCCAGTTCCACCAACCCGGCCCGGACGGCGAACGGCTGCCCCCCTACTGATCCCCCCTTTGGAAGTCCTACCTGTGCGCAACCCGCCTTCTGCCACCGAGGTGTTGTCGGTCTCCGCCGCGGACGGCACTCGCCTGTCCGCCTACCGCGACACCCCTGCGCGCCCGCGTCCCGGCGGCGCGACGGTCGTGCTGGTGCACGGCGCATCCGTCACCGCGGACCTGTGGCGCGTCCACGCCCGGCACCTGACCAGTCTGGGCCTGACCGTCGTGCGCTACGACCAGCGCGCGCACGGTCACACCCCGCGCGGCCAGGCACCGCTGACGATCCGGCAGCTCGCCGACGACCTGCACCAGATCCTGACCCACGTCGTCCCCGCCGGGCCGCTCGTGCTCGCCGGCCATTCCCTGGGCGCCCTCGTCTTGCAGGAACTCGCCGCCCTGCACCCCCAACACCAGGCCCGCATCCGGGGCATGGTGCTGCTGTCGGCCACCGCACGCGGTGCGACCGTGCTGCCAGGACGCGACCCGCGCGCCTGGCTCCTGGCCGCCGGACGCAGCCTCGCCGCCCTGACCTGCACCCGGGCGCCCCGCACGGTGGACTTCCTGCGGCACCGGCTGCCCACCACACACCCCTACAGCCTCGCGCCCCACCCCGACCGGCCGGCCGACGGGCCACCGCGGTGCCGCCACGGCATCCGCCACACCCACACCCGCGATCTCGCCGACCTGTGGCAGTGCCTGCGCCGCTACCAGCCGCGCGACGCCACCGTGCTCAACCAGTTCGGCGACCGGCTGCTGCTGATGGCCGGCGCGGACGACCGGCACATCCCCGCCGCCCACACCAAGCAACTGGCCGCCCAACTCCCTGCCGTCCGCCTGGAGATCCTCCCCCGCACCACGCACGCGCTGCCCATCCGCCACCCCGCGCTCATCAGCGACCGCATCGCCCGCCTCGCCGCAGAACCGAGCCCCCACCACCCTCCTCACCCCCAGGACCGATCATTTCCGAACTCCCTGCCTTCCGGGCAATTTCACTAGGCGCCGGTATCCAGTCCAGCGCCATGCTCGCCCTCTCCGCACAAGGCATACTCCCGAAGGTCGACTACGCAATTTTCGCCGACACGGGCTGGGAACCGAGAGCCGTTTATTCCCATCTCGACCGGCTGGAGCGAGAAATAGCCAGACCCGCAGGCATACCCGTTCTCCGCGTATCGTCCGGAAACATACGCAACGATGCCCTGGACCCCGACCACAGGTTTGCGTCGATGCCGCTCTACATCCTGAACAAGGACGGAAATCCGGGGATGACCAGGCGGCAATGTACCGGGGAATATAAAATTAAGCCGATCAAGAAAAAGGTCCGCGAACTACTCGGCTACCCCTATCCCACACGCATCCCCAAGGGCGTCTTCGTCGAGCAGTGGGTCGGAATCTCCACCGACGAATTCCACCGGGCCAAGGACGCCGACGTCAAGTACATGCGCAACCGGCACCCGCTCATAGATATGGGCTGGTCACGGTCCGACTGCGTCCGCTATCTGACGTCGCTTGGCCTGGCCGACACTCCGAAATCGAGCTGCTTGGGTTGCCCTTTCCACGGAAACGCCCAGTGGCGCAACATCCGCGACAACTCTCCGGGGGAATGGGAGGACGTGGTGGAGTTCGACGCGGCCATCCGAAAGGGAAATGCCCGCGCGAACGCCACCGGCAACCGGCTGCTTGGCGAGGCGTTTCTCCACCGCTCCCGCGTGCCTCTCAGCGAGGCCCCCATCGATCATGTCACCGCCGCTGAATGGGCGGCGATGCAGCAGGAACTCACCGACAGCGGACCGGACCTGGAGGAGCTGGAGCAAGGAGTCACCGACGGCTGTTCTCCGTGGGCCTGCCGCGGTGAAGTCGAGTCGGCACAGGACGACTTCGGGCTGGCCTCTTGACCATCCTGGACCTGTTTGCGGGACCGGGCGGATGGAGCCACTCGCTTAACGTCCTCGGCGCACGGGACGTGGGCCTCGAATGGGATGAGTGGGCTTGCAAGACCCGTGCGGCGGCAGGGCAGTTGACCATTCGCACCGACGTGGCGCTGTATCCCGTCTGGCCCTTCCTCGGCAAGACCGCCGGGCTCATCGCGAGCCCGCCCTGCCAGGCATGGTCGATGGCCGGCAAGCGCCTCGGCCTGGTGGACCAGCCGCTCGTGCACCAGGCAGTGGCGGACCTCGCCGCCGGACGCGACACTCGCGAGAAGCTGCTGACCGCCTGCCGGGACGAACGCTCGCTGCTGGCCGCCGAGCCCATGCGCTACCTCCACGCCCTCAACACCGTCGGCGAGCCCGACTGGGTCGCCATGGAAGAAGTGCCGGACGTCCTGCCGCTGTGGAAGCAGTACGCCTCCGTGCTGCGCGGATGGGGGTTCTCGGTCTGGTACGGGATCCTCAACGCCGCCAACTTCGGCGTACCGCAAACCAGGCGGCGGGCAATCCTTCTCGCCTCCCGCGTCCGCACCGCCCAGCCCCCACCACCCACGCATGCCCAGACCGCCGAGCCGGAGAGCCTGTTCGGGCCGGGCCGTGACCGATGGGTGTCGATGGCCGAGGCGCTCGGCTGGGGCGCCACCGACCGACCCGTCCCTACCGTCTGCGCGGGCGGCGGACCGGGCGGCGGGCCCGAACCGTTCCCTTCAGGCTCCCGCAAGACGCTCTCCGACGCCCGGGAGCGCGGCACCTGGATGCCGCGATCGGAGGCTGTGGTCCTGCAGTCCCGCCGCGAAGGAGCCGGATGGGCCGCCCGGCACGGCACCCGCGAGAACCGGACCGCCACCGCCCCGGCGCCGACGTTCACCGCCGAGGCGCACCGCTGGTCCTGGTCCCTGCGCAGCAACAACCAGGCCAACGCCACCATCCGTCCGCTGTCCGAGCCGGCAGGCACGCTGTTCTTCGGTCACCGGGCGAACGAGTGCACCTGGGTCGCCGCACCGGCCCTCGCACCGACGGACGACACGGACACGGCGGCAGTGCCGGAGCCGATCCGGATCACCGCCCGCGAGGCCGGCCTCCTGCAGACCTTCCCCGCCGACTACCCCTGGGCCGGCAACAAGGGCCAGCAGTTCTCCCAGATCGGCAACGCCGTACCGCCGTTGCTCGCCGGACACCTCCTCGCCCCGCACCTCGGCGTCACCCTCGACCCCAACGACTTCACCCTCACCGCCTGATGCCCCGCACCCCCCAACCTGACGAGGACGGCGACCTCGACGACCTGCCCGACACGCATCCGCCGCCGCCCGTGCACTACGTCGAGCAGGCCCTCCTCGGCGCCCTCCTCCTCGATCCCCACCGTCTCGCCGACGTGACCGGCATCGCCGGCACCTCGTTCTCCACCGCCGCGCACTCCGCCCTGTACGCAGCGATCAGCACCCTGCCCCCGCCCGACCCGGCCGAGCACGCCAAGAACACCAAGTGGCTCGACCAGGTGCTCGCCGCGGGGCGCGAGCAGGCGCGCGGACTGACCGCCTCCTACCTGCACACCCTCATCCAGGTCTGCCCCTGGCCCCGCCACGCACCGGCCTACGCGCGGATGGTCGAGGCCGAACACGCCCGCCGCCGCCTGCAGAAGGCAGCCGAACGCCTCGTCCAGACCGTCCACGATGCCTCACACCCACACCCCGTCCAGGCGGTGCTCGCCGAGGCCGACGCGCTCGCCGCGGTCGTGGACGACATCGCGAGCCGGTTCCCACCGCGCGCCGGCGTCCTGCCCCGCACCCCCACACCGCCGCCAGCCATCCCGCCCAACTACACCGAGGCAGTCGAGGAGGAGCGGCTGCTGCTCGCGACCGCCACGGCCCACCCATCCGATATCGAGTCCGTCGGGTGGCTGCTCCCCGACGACCTCACCCTGCCCTTGCACGCCGGCCTGTGGCATTGCCTGACCGCCCTGGCCCGCCGCCGCGAGCCCGTCGACCCCGTCACCGTCCTGTGGGAGGCCCAACAGCGCGGCCTGCTCAACGACGGAAGCGAACCGGGCGAGGTGCTCCGCCTGCTGGCCGAACCGGCCGGTTCCGTGGAGTACTGGGGCGAGCGCGCCCTGCAGCGCTCCCTCCTGGCCACCGCCGATCACACCGGCCGACGCATCGAGGCGTACGCCGGCGACCCGGCGAACACACCGTTCCAACTCGTTGCCGGCGCCCGCCGATCCCTCGCCGACATCGGCGCCGTCCGCACCCGCTGGCAGCACGCCACCGCAACGGTCCCGCTGTCACGACCGCGACCCGCGCCCACCACCCGCGCCGGCCCGCCAACCACCACGGCCGCCCACATCACCCGCGCCGCACGAGCAACCCGATAGCACCCCGCATACGCCGGTGGCCCGGCCACCGGCAGAAGAGACGACCACCTCAACGTGACCACCACACTCCCCATCGACGCCCACGTCCACCTCGACACCCACCCCACCCATCCCAGCGCCGTGACCGCCATCCTGACCGGCACCCAGGCCCACATCGCCCACCTGGGCCTGGAGGCCGCCGACTGGACCGTCGTCGCCGACAACGTCCTGGTCCTGGTCCGCATCGACCACGAGGAGCCCTACTGGGCCCAGGACGCAGCCAAGCACCTGACCGCCGAAGGCATCACCGTCGACATCACCCCTCGGCTCCAGGAGGCCATGGACGAAGAATGGACCTGGGCGAACTACCCGATGCCCTGGTGCACCCGCAGCGAAATCCGAGAGGTCTCCAACGAGGCGCAGAAGATCCACGACGACATCCGCCACGGCCAACTCCTCATCCACGCGCACGCCCACGACGGCCACACCACTGTCGCGGTCGGCACCTACCTCGGCCGCAACGGCAAGTCCGTCTACCTCCACGGCGAGAACCACCTGCGGCAAGTCGCCGACACCTTCGACTCACCCGCTGGGGCCATGCTCGCCTTCGAGAAGGTCCACCGCGCCGACATGCGCCCCGGCCCAGCACCCCTGACCGACACCGAACGCGCCGCCGCCGAAGCCCGCACCCCGCTCGCCCCCACCGCAGCCAAGCCCGAACCGACCCGCCCGGAGCCGGAGACCGTTGCGGCCTACCTGGCCGATGCCGGCGACCACGACGCCCTCCTCGACACCTTCCTCAACACACACGGCGAATGGGAGAAGTGGCGCACCTGGTCAGACGCGACCACCCACGCGATCCACGAATCGCAGACTCTGCGCATCGAGCGGGTCCACGAAGCCCACCCCCGCGAGACCGCCTGGACCGTGGCCGCCTACGAGACGCCGGTGTCGGACCGCATGTGGCACCTGACGGCCACGGGCACTGCCCCCGCCCCCATGCTCCAGACTCTGCTGAACCACCTCGCCGACGGTGACGGATGGGACACCGCCCTGGGGAGCCCCGTGGACGAGAAGACTGTCACCGCCGCCACGAAACCCCTCGCTGGCGCCGGATGGAAACACTCCGCGGACGGACGCTGGCTCCGCTGGACGAACGCCTCCCAGGATGCCGGTGTCCAGTTCGACGCCTTCGCCGCCCAGCAACCGAACAGCCCCCTCGCCACCTGGACCATCTGGGCCGGCCCCACCATCGACCAGCCCACCTGGACCATCACGGCCTCCCCTTACACACCCGCCGCGCTGCTGGCCGACCTCGCCGAGAACCTCGCCCATGGCACCGGAATCCGGACGCACACCCCGGTCAAGCCCACCGTGCACCTCACCACCACCCCCACGGTGCCACCTCCGACAGCCACCACGGCACAGCCCAGCCGATCCCGTTGACGGGGCTTGACCGAACGGGTGTTTCTGCAGCTCACAAGGCTGTGCAGCGGGTCCCTTCTAACCGCCGTTTCAGCCAGACGGAAACGCGTGAAACTCCAACGCTGATGATCAACCCAAGGGGCTCCGTCCCGTACGGGTGGACTGCCGCCGTACCGGTACTCCCATGCTGCTGTCCTGCAAGACTGTCCGTGCTACTCAGGGCGGACGGCAGGACGGGCGAGAGATGGCCGGCACGACAGACGACCCCTTCGGCGCTTACACCGAAGAGGCCGAGTTCTTCGACGAGCTGCCCCACGGCGATCTCGACGAGTACCTGCGGCCGTTCGAGGCCGGACTGCTGATGGCGGCCGGCCGAATGCTGGCCGTCTGCGCCTACCGCGACGCCGCGCACTACTCAGACCGTCCCTTCGACCGCGGCGAGAAAGACGCCGCCGCCACGGTGCTGAACCTGCTGCCCGAGACGTGCGACGACCAGGGCCACACCTTCCGCCGGGATGTGGCGCACGCCTTCTGGGACCTGGCCGACGACCTCGCGGCCGGGCAGGCCCCGCTACCGCGCTGCCAGGCCGAGAGCTGGGCACTCACGGTCATGCTGGACGCAGCGCCCCGCATGTGCGCCGCCAACGACGAGGAACTGACTGCGCTCGGCGTGCCCGTCCCCTCGGGCACGAACGAATCCTCCTACCGGACCCCGTACTTCGAAGAGGAAGCCTTGGCGTTCGTCATCGAGGACGCGAAAAACACCATCCCCGAGGCCACGCCGCCAGCCTCCACCGAGAAAGATGCGGACGGTGCCGATGGGGCTGGCGCGGTTGCGGAGCCCGACGGCGGCTGGGACGACGCCCCCGCCTACTGGTTCTCCCCCTACAGCATCACCCGCCCTCGGGACGTCGAGCGAGGCCACCCGGACTGGGCTGACACGCCCGATCAGAGCCCATCACCATCGGGTCTGCCCAGCACCGACCGGGCCGTGCATCTCCTGGGGCTGGGCGACGACTTCGACCCCTGGCAAGCGGCAGACAGCGATGTGCTGCGCCCCCGGCTGCGAACGATGGCGGACATCCTGACTCCGCTGGCAGCCAGGCTGCTGACGGTGGCCGCCGAGATGGTGGCCGAGCGGGGCTGGCATGACCTGCTCGCCCACGGCGACCGCGTCTTCGCACGCCCCGACGACGAGGACGATGCCTGGGAGCTGGAGGAGTCCTTCCTCCTCCAACTGCCGCCGCTGTGCGACGGCCAGTCCGCCGCCTGGCGCCTGGCCATGGTGCGCGCAGTGCAGAACCTGGCCGATGACCTGCGCTCCGGACGTGCCCCACTGCCCACCTGCACCGCCGAGGAACTCGCGTTCCACCTGATCCTGTCCGAGGCCCAGGCGGTCCTGGAGTACCTCGACGACAACGACGGATACGCCCAGACCGTGGGCCTGCCGACCGGCGACCGGTTCACCGTCCGCCACCGCACCTTCGACCACTGGCGGGAAGCCTTTCTGCAGGACGAAGACGTCCTGTTCCACTACGACCAGGCCCTCGCCACCATCGCCGCCGACCCCGACCACCCGGCAAGCCAGCAAGCTGGCACCGGAGACCTGCGCCCCCGCGCCTGGTTCGCGCCCTTCGGCAACATCCGCCCCCGCGCTCCTCGCCCCCTGACCGATCAGGACCGCGCACGCCTCGCCGACGCGGATCCCGACATCTTCTTCGACAGCACCCCGGCCCTGGCCGAAGCTCCCCTTCCATCCGCCGAGGCGGACACGTCCACCGTGCTGCCCGACGGGCTCCGCGACGAGTTCGAGCACTTCACCGGCCTGGCCCAGCGCCGCTTCTTCGACGAGCCGTGCGCCATCGCGATGGCCGCAAGCCTGGACCGTCTGCTCACCCTCCTCTTCGACACCGACACCGTGGTGCCCTTCCACATCTGGCCGCTCAACCCCCGCGCCAGCGCCGTCAAGACGGGGCTGCTGCTCGTCGACCCCGACTTCTGCCTTCAGGGATACACGCGCACCTGGCGCCTGAGCGCCGACCGTACGGACCGCGAGGCACGCCAGTGGGCCGTCGCCCTCCTTGAGGACTGCGCCAAGTACATCCTGGCCAACCACGGGCACACCGCCATGGACCGCCTTCGAGGCGGCCCGCCCGCCCCGCCCCTGGACCCCCAGCTCTACGACGTGCTGCCCGCTCGCCTGCGCGAGCTCGCACGCGATCTCACCGCAGCCGGCCTGCTGCGCCACCGCAACCGCCACCTCGGCATGAGCGGTGCTCAGCTCGCCGAGGAAGCCATCCTCCCCGAGCCCCTGGTCACTGCCTGGCTCGACGGTACTCCCGTCACACCCTCCCAGCTCCTGCGCTGCGCCCCGGCCCTGCAGCTTTCCGAGGACGTCCTACTCGAAGCGCTGGACGGCAAGCGGGACACGGCGTACTGGCCACTGCCTGATCCGCCGCCGGACCAGCAGGGCCACCCCGAGTGACCACGTGCGGCGCGGACGCGTCAGACGCCCCCGCACAGCCCCTCCGCTGGCTAAGCGGATACGGCGAAGTCAAGTGCTGATCCCTCTCGGCGTCCGAGCCCCCTACGAGGCCGAACGGCGAGTGATCCGTGCCCCACGTGGTCACCTCAAGTTTCGCTCTGATGTCCACGGAGGGGCCACTGACACCGCCCACCCCGGGCACAGTGGGTAGGTGATCACTCAGTTGAGGCGTATGTGGAAGCTGCGGGTCCGAACTCGAGTACGTCGCCTTGCAATTGGTGTAGCCGTCCTCCTCGGGCTGATCGGCTACGCCCTCCTGCTCTGGAAGGGGCCGTGGTGGCTCGACGGTTCTCACATCCGGGAGAGGGACCTGCAGCCGGCCGACGGTGTCGTGATCACGGGGCTCCGAACGATGCTCGTTGCCCTCGGCGCTGCCCTAGTGGCGGGCCTCGGCTTGATGTACACCCATCTGAACCTTCAGCACACGCGCGATAAGGACCGGGAACAGGCCGAACTC
This sequence comes from Streptomyces sp. NPDC047042, assembly GCF_040644035.1. Classification (NCBI taxonomy): domain Bacteria; kingdom Bacillati; phylum Actinomycetota; class Actinomycetes; order Kitasatosporales; family Streptomycetaceae; genus Streptomyces; species Streptomyces sp. NPDC047042. Next base: position 15,921 of record NZ_JBEYVP010000016.1, read on the forward strand.
ACGCGTGAAGGCCAGGTCACGGAGCGGTATGTGGAGGCAATCAAGCTGCTCGGCTCCGACAACGAAACAGAACGACTCGGCGGCATCTACGCCCTCGAACGGATCATGAAGGACTCCGAGAAGGACCATTGGACGGTAGTCGAGGTTCTTGCATCGTTTGTGCGCAACCACTGTGAGCGCCAGGACGACACCCACATCGTTGAGGTTGACGGCGAGCACGGCACCCTCACTGTCTCGAATCCACCGACCCGAGACGGAGTAGCGGCCTTCGAGGTCCTCTGCCGTCGCCCGGACCGACCCGAGGCTCACCGCGTTGATCTGCGCAACGTGACTCTCCACGAGGTACACATCGAAGGTGGCCGACTGCAGGGCTTCGATCTCTCAGAGGCCGACCTACGCAAAGCGACATTCGTCGACTGCAACCTCAAATCGGCGCGGCTGAACGGGGCGGTTCTTGAGGAGGCAACTCTGGCGACGTGCAACCTGTCGAGGGTGACCTTTGACGGAGCCTCGCTCGCGGGCGCAAGGTTCCACAACCTATCGCTGGAGAAGACGAGTCTCCGGAGCACGCAGATGGACGAGACGCGCATAGACGAAGCCTCGATGAAACAAGCAGATCTGAGCGGAGCGTCAATTGTAGATGTGCTGTTTTCCGACGTGAGCATGCACGAAGCCCGGTTTGAGGACGCCACGATTCTCGGGACCACCGTGTTCAGGAACGCCGCAGGGTTGACACCCGAGCAATTCGCCCCAGCCGCTGTCGCTCCCGGTACCGAACTCCCGGCCGCCATTCTACAGGTGCTGAATCTTCGCTCGGAGATCGAATCCATCCCTCGTCGCACCCTGGGTCACGAGGACCATTGAAGCACGGAGCTGCCGCTCGGCCTCGTAGAGAGCTCGGACGCCTAGAGGGTTCAGCACTTCAGTTGACTTCGCCGTAGCCGCTTAGAAGCACCGGACGGGGCCCGGCTCCCGGGGGATGGCAGCAGCGCGCTCCTCATCCGCCATCCGCTGCTGGTCCCGATTCAGCGCGTCCGATCGGGCTTCGGGGGTGACAGCCCCACCAACCGTGATCGCCGCCGTACCGGGGACATGGGTGAGCGAGTACCGGATGGGAGAGCGGCTGGAACGCGACGGCAGGTACAAGCGGGCAACACCGGGCGGCAGCTCGGCACGCAGCGCTCCGTGCCAGCGGATCCACAGCGCGGGACGTCCGCGGAGGGCCTCGTCGCGGAGCTTGTCCACGGCGGTGCTGTCGTCCGCACGGTCGATCTCCACAGCGACCGGAGGGCCGTCCTTGCGAACCAGGCGGAGATCCAGGTAGGCAGACCAGGGCGGAGACCAGTAGATGCGGCAACCCCCATTCATCCGGCGAGGCGGGTCGATATAGCGCATCGGCGCCTCCCGTCTGCACCTCCAGCCTGACGCCGTCGCCCACTCCGCCACTGCGCGGGTGATGCACAGGGTTGCCTCCTTGCCGGTCAGGCCGGCGAAGGAGAAGCGGGTCTCGGACAGGTGTGTGCGTAAGGCCGCGGCGAGGAACTCGGACTCGCCGGCCGCCATCGGTTCGAGAGCCATCCGCCGATTCTCCGCCCGGGCACTGACAACAGCCAGGCATTGCTGCCGAACAGCGGGAACATGCACGGACTGACCGACACGGAGTCCCCTGAAGTGCCCGCCGTCGTCATCGCGCAGGACGGGGCCAGCGGGTAGGCGACGCGATCGCTGTTAAAGGAGGGCTGCGGCGAGCCGCGGCCGATTGACGAGCCAGTCGACGCTGGCGAGCTTCAGGTCGATCGCGTCAGCCCCGCGCTTCGCCATGGCGGCACCCTGCGCCATGGTGGGGCGGGCCACGGACGGGGACCTCCGGAGTTCGCCCCCGCGCCCCGTTCATGATCCCACTACCGGGCTATGAAGACCCGAAGCCGCCGCCCGGGTCGCGATGGCCGCCAGCACGTTGCGAACCCTCCTGGGCTGATGCGGACCGCGATCGCCCCTCTTGAGCGCGGCCTCGCCGCTCTGTTGCGAACCCTCCCGGGCTGATGAAGACCATGCCCTCGGCAGCGCCCAGTACCTCGGCGTCACCTGACGAACACTCCTGGGCTGATGACGACCAGTTACCCGCCCGCTGGTCGCGCTGCGCGTCCTCATGTTTCGAACCCTCCTGGGCTGATCACGACGCCGTCGCTCACCTGACAGCCGAGGGCGTACTGATCGTTTCGAACCCTCTTGGGCTGATGACGACCGGTCGACGAGGCCCGCATCCCCGTCGACATGTGGCGGTTTCGAACCCTCCAGGGCAGATGACGACTTGCCGCACGGTCGGACACGGCGGATACCTGCTGGTGTTTCCAACCCTCATGGGCTGATGACGACCGGCCGGCGCGGTCACCTACCCCGACGGCCTGTTGCGAACCCTCCGGGGCTGATGAGGACGGGAGGCCGACCGGAGCGGGGGCTGGGGGCCGGGTTGTGAACGCTCCTGGGCTGATGAGGACGCACGCCGCGATGCCCGTCGCCTATGTCCTGCTGACGTTGCGAACCCCCCGGGGCTGATGAGGACGTTCGACCCCGGGCACATGGAGCCGTGGATTACGCCGTTGCAAACCCTCCTGGGCTGACGACGCGAATGGCGCTGGACATCCAGCCACCGCCTGGGTGATTCGAACCCTCCTGGGCCGATGAAAAACGAGGCACGGCCGCAGACCTATCCAGGGACGGTCTGTTTCGAACCCTCCAGGGCTGATCAAACTCAGCCAGAAGGGAGCGGTCCTCTGTGGATCGCATGTTCCGAGCCCTCCTGGGCCTATGACGACCGCTCGCGCATGACGGATACAGCGTGTGATTCCTGTTTCGAACCCTCCTGGGCCGATGACAACATTGGGCCTGACCGTCCACGTAACGGCCGGATTCATGTTTCCAACCCGCCTGAGCTGACGGCAACCCGATCCAGCGCCATGTTCCTTAAGCACCACGCCGGTTCCCAACCCTCCTGGGCTTATGAGACAAGGCTTTTGCATCGCTTCCTGGGACACCTGCTACGGGTTTCGAACCCTCTTGGGCTGATGACGACCAGGAGCGCCTGTACCTGCTGCGCCGGGCGACGCTGGCGTTTCGAACCCTCTCGGACTGATGACGACACTGCTCGCCGTGGACACCGTGCGCATCACCTCCCAGTTTCGAACCCTCCTGGGCTGATGACGACCGTGACCGCCCACCACTCGATGATGTGGCGGCGCGGGTTTCGAACCCCCTGGGCTGACGACGACGCCGTCTGCGGACCGGGCCCTGCGCCACCGTTCAAACCCTCCTGGGGGGAACCAGAGGCAGCTCGTCATAGCCGTCCAGCCCGAACTCGTTCCGAACCCTCCTGAGCTGATGACGACCCATCATCCGGACGCGCCGGTCTGGGACCGCACCCAGTTCCGAACCCTCCTGGGTTGATGACGACACCGCCCTCCGACGTACATCAGAACTACCACAGTACGCCTGGACGTTCTCGCTCGATGAGCGTTGTCAGTGGCTCCCTGTACGTTCTCATCTACGTCAACATCCCTGCGAGGGTGGTGATTTGGCGTGTCCTGACCTGCCGTCATACGCCCCGGCTGGGGGGAAGTACGAGGGAGATAGTGCGACTTCGCTTAGAGATCAACACGCGGGCCCGGGAGATCCCGTGGGGAGATGTCCTCGCCCCGGGCCGCGGCATCATCTACGACGCCCTGTACCGGACTGCTCCCGAGCTGGCCGAGAAGATCCACGAGAACGGGTGGGGGCCATACGGCATTGCCCCCTTCGGGCACAGCGCTCCCATGTTCCCGAACGCACGCCGTGTTCGGGGTAAGTACGCGGTAGGCGGCACCGGCTACTTGGAGTTCGGCAGCCCGCTGCCTGAGCTGGTGCAGGCGCTGGCCTTGGACTTCATGAACCCCGCTCGGACTCTGCTGGACTGGGGCGGAATCGCGCTGCAGGTCGGCAGCGTCACTGTCCAGCAGCCACCGAAGTTCACCAGTGGCCGGGCCCGGCTGCGTACCGCGAGCCCGCTCCACCTCTCCGAGTACGAGCGGCCCAAGCCCGGCGGCGAGCACACGCCCGTGCGTGCGCTGCTGCCTGAGGACCCGGCGTATCCGGTGGCGCTGGAGCGCAACCTCAACCGCCGTGCGGAGACCTTCGGGCACGCGCCGGATATTCGGCTTGAGGGGATCACGTGGATTGGTCCGCGCCACCCGTTCCGGGTGACCGGTCGGGGCCATTCCGGGCAGCGGACCGGTGCGCCGGTGGAGGTTGAGGTCAGCGGCGGTGCCGGTGCACTGGCCGCGCTGTGGTCGGCGGGGCTGGGCCAGCAGACCGGGGCCGGGTTCGGGTGGGTGGTCGCGTGAGTGAACTGCCTGCCGAGCAGAGCGCGTTACGGCTCTCGCCTCATCCCTTGCAGCGTGTCGGGGCCTTCGCCCTGGCTGCGTTGGCCGGAGTACGGGTCCCGGACGAGGTGGTCGGCACGCTGTTCGACGATGCCACCGCCAAGCTGACCGCGGCTGCCGTGCAGGCTGCCCTCGTGAGGGACACCAAAGCCGAGGCCGGGTTCCTGCTGAAGTGTTCCTACAGCCTGTGGCCGAACAGCAAGATGAACCACCCGCGGAACAAGAAGCTTTCCGACGTCGAGGTTACCGAGGCTGTTCGGGCCTGGCGCACCGTCCCCGCGCCAGATAGCTGGCCGGAGGCCGGTTGCGCACTGTGCCGTGCAGCGGCGGTCGGGTTCTTCGGCAAGAGCGACATCGTCCTCACCGAGTCGATCGCCTACCGCAACACCACCCCACGCGGGCACGCCGGCCTCGCCCTGTGCTGGCCATGCGTCTGCTCCTTCCACGCGCTCCCCTTCGGCAGCCACCTCTCCGGCGGCCCGAGCACGATCGTGCACACCTGGGACGAACGCCTCGCCGCTCACACCGCCCGCCGACAGGTGCATCGCAACGGGCTACTGATCACCGCCGGGGCGAAACCGGCCAGCCCGAAGCCAGAGGTGATCGCACTGGCCGCGCTTCGCGGTTACGAGCACCGCGTCACGGCCGGGGTGGAACTCCTGGTATTCACCAATAACAACCAGGAGCAGTCCTTGTCCACCCACGCGGTGGATCAGCCGCTCGCCGAGTGGCTGCGCACCACCACCCGGCTGCCCGAACGGCGCACGGGCCTCGCGTGCCTGCTGCGCTCCTGCCGCACCGCCAAGGGCAGCGGCGCACAGAACCTCGCCTGGCGTGTGTTCAACCGGCCGGAGACCATCCCCGCCGTTCTCGCGTCCTACCTGGCCGACCGCACCGAAGCCCGCGGCATGCCGGTGCCCGAGTCCCCCGCCGTCGCCGAACTGATCCGCTCCTACCTGCACGAGGTGATGCACATGGACGAAAAGGATCTCGCAGAGATCCGCCAGACCGCACAGCGCGTCGCCGCGCTGTTCAAGCCCGATGACACCGGGGGCAAGCTCACCGGCTTCCACGCCCTGTTCCGTGCCGGTCGCGGCACGGACCTGCGCAACTGGCTGCAGCGTCACTCCGTGGAATGGGTTCTGACCCGGCCTGACGACGGCGCGCCGCTGATCACCGAGAACGGGTTCGAGCTGCTGTTCTCGCCCAGCCAGGACGGCAACGCCTGGTTCTTCCGCCAGTACCTGCTGACCTCGGTCCTCGCCGAGCTGCACCGCCGCGGCTGGCAGCCCAAGGACGCCAAGACCGTCGTCGAGGACTTCGACCCCGACGCTATCGACCCCACCGACACCGAAGCCCTTGAGGAAGGAATCACCCAGTGACGCACCTCGCTGGAAAGCTCGCCCTCGACATCCAGGCTGGCGCCCCGAACAACGGCCGCGGCCAGGACAACGTCGGCATGGTCAAGAAGATGCAGGTTGGCCGCGATACCTACCCCTACATCTCGCCCCAGGCCGTGCGCCGCTGGCTGCGCGACAGCCTCCCGGCCGCCGAGCCCGTCTCGCCCGTCATCCGCGAGGGCAAGGGCAAGAAGCAGCAGGCATACACCAAGGGCCGGCCCGACCTGTTTGTCGACGACGACCTGTTCGGCTACATGGTCGCCATCAGCGGCTCGGACAGCTCGTGCCAGCGCGATACCGTCCTCGCCACCGGCACCTTCGTCAGCATCACCCCCCAGCGGATCGCCTCCGACTACGGCACCATGACCCGCGGCTTCGCAGCCGGCGACAACCCGGTCATCCACGAGCACGAGTTCTATACCGCTGTGTGCGCCGGCGACATCAACCTCGACCTCCCCCGTGTCGGCACCTTCGAGACCGACGGGCAGGGCATCCGCATCGCCCTGCCCCCGCAGGCCGCCGAGGAAGCCGTCGCATCGGGCGCCACCGAGGCCACGTTCCGCGGGGTGTCGGCACTCGTCCTCGACATCGCCGAGCGCCGCCGTCGCACCGCCCTCGTGCTCCGTACCCTCGCCGCGCTGCGCGGAGGAGCCAAGCCCGCCGCGCACTACGGCGACCGCACCCCGGCGTTCCTCCTCCTCGCCCCGATGAAGGGCGGCGTCAATCCCTTCACCCGCGTGCTGGCCAACAAGGACGGCAAGCCCGTCTTCGCCGCCGACACCCTCACCGAGGAGATTGCCGCCTGGCACGACGAACTCGACGGCCCGGTACGCATCGGATGGGCCCCCGGATTCCTCGGTGACCAGCGTGACCGCGCCCGCCGCGACCTCGCCGACCTCATCACCGCAAACACCGTCGTGATCGACCACCCGCGCACCATCCTCAACAACCTGGCCAAGGAGATCGAGGACGGCACCCACGACACCTGGTTCGAGGACGCCAAGGCATGACCACCGCACCCGTGACGGCGCTGGAGGCCACGTTCACCGCCCCGGTCGCCAGCTTCCGCAACCCCTTGTACTCCGGGGTTCAGGTCGGCCTGCCCTGCCCGCCGCCGTCCACGGTCGGCGGCATGCTCGCCGCTGCGGCCGGCGGCTGGCAGCACGTCTCCGAGACCTTCCAGTTCGCCATGGCCTTCCACGCCCGGGGCAAGGGCGTCGATCTGGAGACCTACCACCCCCTCGACGCCAAAGGCCGGCCTACCAACCCCGGGCCCAAGGACCGCGAGTTCCTGACCTTCACCACTCTGACGGTCTGGATCACCGACCAGCCCGAGCGGTGGCGCAGCGTCCTGCGCCGCCCGGCCTGGCCCCTGCGTCTCGGCCGCAGCCAGGACCTCGTCGGTCTCCACCTCCACATCACCGAATTGGCGCGACATCCGGGGGCGCAGCGCGGCGCCTTGGTCGAGGACCGGCCCGGCACCGCCGGAACCGCGTTGCGTCTGCCCACGGCGATCCGCAAGGACAGGGCCCGCACCGTGTGGGGTACCTACCGCTACGACGCCACCGGCACCACCACCGCCACCGTTCCCGACAGCTACAGCACCCCCACCGGACAGGCCGTCACCCTGCTTCCACCCGCCCACCCCGCAACCGCAGAGGCATAAAGGCTCGTGCCGTCATCACCCCCACCAGAATCACAAGGACTTGATGGGCCCCCCGTGTTGTCCCAGGTGCTGGCCAAGAGCACCAGAGGCGACTGGCCGGCCGAACCATTGACGGTGCACCTGAGCGCGGCCCTGGACGCGGCCCGGCTCGTGGCCCGACGCACCGGCCAGATCGCCATCGTCACCAGGATCCTGCCCGGCTTCTGGGACACGGTTGCCCTGGCCGATCTGCTGCACGATGCGGGGAAGATCCCCGACGGCTGCCAGGCCATGCTCGCCGGGGGGCCGGTCTGGGGAGAGCGCCACGAGGTGCTCTCCCTGGGATTCGTCGAGCTGGTCGCGGACGACGAGCTGCGGGCATGGGTATCGGCCGCCGTCGCCACCCACCACCGCCCGTTGACGAACTCCCCCAGATCGCTCGCCGCACTGTACGGGGCAGCGCCGGTCGGGGAGTGGCAGGCACGGTTTGCTCCCGTCGACCAGGCCGCCGCGGACGAGCTGGCCGCATGGCTGTACGAGACCGCGACCGCTGCGGGACTGCCGGTCAAGCCGCTGTCCGCCGGCGCGGACTGGGTCGCCCAGGCCCACACGGAGCTGAATAAGCTGCTGGACCGCTGGGAGTACGGGGCTGACCCCGAGGAGGGACTGGTAGCGGTACTGCTGCAGGGTGCTGTGACCATGGCCGATCACCTCTCCTCCGCCCACGGCAGGCTGCACCTAACCCAGCCCATGGGCCCTGCCTTCGCTGCCCGCCTGGAGGAGGCCATCGCAGCCAAGGGCTACAGCCTGCGACCCCACCAGCGGCGCGCAGCGGCGGTTGAAAACCACCTGCTGCTCAGGTCCCGGACCGGCAGCGGTAAGACGGAGGCCGCCTGGCTGTGGGCCTGCCGCCAGACCGCCACCATGCACGCCGCGGGACAGGGTGTGCCCCGTGTCTTCTACACGCTCCCCTACCTCGCGTCGATCAACGCCAACGCGGACCGCACCACACGGGAACTGGGCTCAGCCGGCCAGGTCGGTGTGGCGCACGGGCGAGCAGCCGCCTACCACCTGGCCAACGCGGTGTGCCCGGAGGACGGGGACGCGGAACGGGTGACCGCTGCGCGAAAAGCAGTGGCCCGGCAGGCAGCCACCCGGCTGTTCAAGGAGACAGTCAGGATCACCACTCCCTACCAGCTGCTGCGCGCCGCGCTGGTCGGAGCGGCCCACTCCTCCCTGCTCGTGGACGCGGCGAACTCGGTGTTCATCATGGACGAGTTGCACGCCTACGACACCAAACGGCTCGGCTACATCCTGGCCATGATGCGCCTGCTGGAACAGCTCGGCGGACGCTTCGCCGTCCTATCCGCCACCCTCCCCGACGCCCTCGCCGAACTCATCGACAACAAAGACACCCTCGCCGGGACCGTGACCCGCACCGACGACGCCGACAGCCACCAACCAGCCCGGCACCGCATCCGCACCCGCCCCCACCACCTCACCGACCCGGCCGCGATCACCGAGATCACCGAGCGCCTGCACAACGGTGAATCCGCTCTCGTCGTCGCCAACAACATCCGCCAGGCACAGCAGCTCTACGACCAACTCGGCCCCATCGCACGCCAGCTGTTCGGCCCGCAGGCCGCGGCCATGCTGCACTCCCGTTTCAAGCGCCGCGACCGCAGCCGCCTGGAACAGCACATCACCGAACGCCACAGCGTCGACCGCACCCGAAAAGGTGACCGGCTGCCCGGACTGGTCGTCTCCACACAGGTCCTCGAAGTCTCCATGGACGTCGACTTCGACGTCCTGTTCACCGCCGCCGCCGACCTCGAAGCCCTCGCCCAGCGATTCGGCCGGGCCAACCGGATCGCCGCCCGGCCCCCGGCCGACGTCATCGTGCACGCCGCCCGCTACACCCCGCGCCAGAATTCACCAGGCGAATGGTTCGCCGACGGCATCTACCCGCAAGCCCCCACTCAGGCGGCCTGGCACATCCTCACCGCACACGACGGACAGCCCGTCGACGAAAACGACATCACCGGATGGCTCAACCAGATCTACGCCACCGACTGGGGCACAGCATGGCGAAAGGACGTGATCTTCCACCGAGACCAATTCGCCGCCACATTCCTGGACTTCACCTACCCCTTCGACAGCCGCGACGACCTCGCAGAGCGGTTCGACGAACTCTTCGACGGCACCGAAGCCATCCTCACCGAAGACCGCAACAACTACGCCGCCGCACTCGACCAAGCACGAGGCCGCGCCGGCCGACTCCTCGCCGACGACTACCTCATCCCACTGCCCGCCAGCGCCGTTCCCCGAGCGCGCTACGACACGGAGCTGAAGGTGTACGTCATCAACGGCACCTACAGCAGCGAACACGGGCTCACCGCCGTACGCGACCCGGGTGCCACGTACCGGAAGGAAGAGCTGGCTTGATCGGCGAGGAGGGATCGCAACCTGATCAGCGCAGCCAGATGCGACGGGACTCACGCCGTAGTCGTTGCCCAGGAGGGTTCGAGTCGCAGCTCCGGCGACCGGCTGCGGGCCGTCATCAGCCCAGGAGGGTTCGAAACGTGGCCTGGTCGTCCGACAGCGGGGCACCGGCATGCGGCGTATCAGCACAGAAGGATTCGGGACACCGGAAGCGGGACGGTATTGGCGATCTCGTCCAGCCGTTATTAACCCAGGAGGGTTCGCAACTGAGGCGGTGCGCGTGGGCTGATGAAGACAGCGTGTCGAAATCAGCCCAAGAGGGTTCGAAACGGGAAAACGCGCGCGAACCACCAGGCTGCCGCCCGCGTCGTCATCAGCCCATCAGGGTTCGAAACCAGCCTAGGAGGGTGGGCGTGGAAGCTAGACAGCAACTCGTGTTCTACCCGGGAGGGTTCAAAACGCGCAGGCGGGGCACTGGTGGCGGCCGAGGTTGCACCCGGTCGTCATCAGCCCTGGAGGGCTCGAAACAGGCGCGCGTACCCCAGGAGCCAGGCCAACCCTTACGTCGTCATCAGCCCAGGAGGGGTCGAAACCACAGCGCCACGTTGGCGATGGTGACGTGGACGTGGGTCGTCATCAGCCCAGGAGGGATCGCAACATCTCAGAGATCGCGTGGCTGATCACGTCGGACAGCGGTCGTCATCAGCCCGGGAGGGTTCGAAACGTGCGGGAGGCGGCGAACTGGGCGGCGTACTCCGAGTCGTCATCAGCCCAAGAGGGGGCGAAACTCGGGTTCGGGGTCGAGCCAGGTGGGCTCGCAGCATGTCGGTCATCAGCCCAGGAGGGTTCAAATCCGGTTCTTGAGTGGCGCGGCCTTGGCCTCGATCAGGTCGTCACCAGCCCAGGCGGGCTCGTAACAGATAGTGGAGCGTCAGTTCCTGCCGCAGCCGGTCGATCGTCATTTGCCCTGGAGGATTCGAAACATCGGCCCCGAGACGTGGCCGAGGGGTTCTGTCAGACGTTGCCATCAGCCCAGGAGGGTTCGAAACAAGAGCGGGCCCAGCGGATCAGGCACGGGGCACCGCCTCGCCATCAGCCCAGGAGGGTTCGAAACAAGAGCGGGCCCAGCGGATCAGGCACGGGGCACCGCCTCGCCATCAGCCCAGGAGGGTTGGAAACCGGAAGAGCGGCCCGTGAGGCAGCACGGTGAACACGCCGTCATCAGCCCAGGAGGGTTCGAAACAGGATCCACAGCGCGGCGCCCGCCGTGTCCTGCCGCGTCGTCATCCGCCCAAGAGGGTTTGCAACGACTCCAGGAAGGCCAGCCCGTAGCCCTCGGAGCGGATCCTCATCAGCCCAGGAGGGTTCGGAACCGGTGCCACACCGACGGCCGGCATAGCCGCAGACGTCATCATCAACCAGAAGGGTCGCAACTTGCGGGTGCAGGCGGAGGAGCCGACCGCGGGCTCTGGCCCTATCAGCCCAGGAGGGTTCGAAACACCTGGAGCGTGCGGCGGCGTATGGCGATATCCCCAGTCGTCATCAGCCCAGGAGGGTTCGTAACTGCGGTGGTGCGCATGGCCTGATGAAGGCAGCGTGTCGTCATCTGCCCAAGAGGATTCGGAATGGCCGCGGCAAGACCACGGCGATGATGCTGGCGATCGTCGTCATCGGCCGAAGAAGGTTCGAAACGTGGCGGAGGTGCCGGGCTCAAGGCCGAATAGTTCCGTCGTCATCAGCCCAGGAGGGTTCGCAACGCGGCGGCGCGGGCCTGCCCGTCGGCGGTCATCGCGGTCGTCATCAGCCCAGAAGGGTTCGCAACTGGAAAAGCTCGACGTACTGGTCGGTGTCCCGCTGCAGTCGTTATCAACCCAGGAGGGTTCGCAACACCATGCCGCCAGGGATCGCCTCCACACGAATGTCGTCGTCATCAGCCCAGGAGGGTTCGCAACCCGTACAGCGTCGCGCGGGCGCCGGAGCCACCGACGCGTCGTTATCAGCCCAGAAGGGTTCGCAACATGATGAGCAGCAGCCGAGTGAACGCCTCAGACTCGTCGTCATCAGCCCAGGAGGGTTCACAACGGCCAAGCCGGGGACGACAGGATCGCCTCCCACACCGTCATCATCAGCCCAGAAGGGGTCGAAACGTACTGGTGTACGGCTGGATGTCCACGCTATGCCCGTCGTCATTAGCCCTGGGGGTTCGAAACTAGTACGAGCGGCTGGTGGGCACGTTCTGGCGCACCGTCGTCGTCAGTCCTGGAGGGTTCGAAACGCCTTGAGGGTGTCGACGGCCTTGTAGACCCACGGGTCGTCATCGGCCCAGGAGGGTTCGAAACCGGTGGTGCTTGTACTGGTGGCGTACCGTGTCGAGGTCCTCATCGGCCCAGGAGGGTTCCAAATGCGGTCGCCTCCAGGTCGGTCTCACCGTTGCCGTGGAGTCGCCGTCAGCCCTGGAGGGTTCGAAACAGTGGCATCCGGACCACAAGGTCGGTTCGAACTGGGGTCGTCATTGGCCCAGGAGGGCTCGAAATAGGACCTGGCGGCCCTTGTCGAGCGCGATTTCCGTCGGTCGTCATCAGCCCAGGAGGGTTCGAAACGTGAGCATCGTCCGGATCTGAAAGGCTGTCGGGGCCAGCCCAAGAGGGTTCGCAACGAGCACTTGTTGCCCTTGTAGGCGATGCCCACCGTCGTCGTCATCAGCCCTGAAGGGTTTTTTTTGCAACGGGATCAGGAAGCCGCCGTCTGTGGGCACGTTCGAAGTCCTCATCAACCCAGGAGGGTTCGGCCCAGCTCCATGTCGGCCATCCGCGCGGCGACCAACGGCGTCGTCACCAGGCCATGAGGGTTCGAAACGCTACTGGTACGAGAATTAGCAGGTTCCTGTCGTCATCAGCCCAGGAGGGATCGAAACCCGTAGACGTCCATCCACAGCTCAAGCGCGAAGCCGGTCGTTGTCAGCTCTGGAGGGTTCGAAACTGCCACGCCCACGCCAGCCGGGTCGCTGCGGTGGTGTTTGTCATTAGCCGAGGAAGGTTTCAAAACGGGAAGACCGCGCTGTCCGGCGCCACCGTCTTCCAGCGGTCGTCAGCCCAGGAGGGTTCGAAACGTGTTGAACTTGAGCGGGTCGGCTGGGCCGTCGAGGTCGTCATCAGCCCAAGAGGGCTCGAAACGAGACCAGGACTTTCAGCCCGGTCTTCGGATTCCGCGTTGTCGTCAGCCCAGGAGGGTTCGTAACGTGGCGGAGGTGCCGGGCTCAAGGCCGAGGAGTTCCGTCGTCATCAGCCCAGGAGGGTTCAAAACTAGTGCCGGAATACCGCGACGATCAGCCCGTCCTTGTCGTCATCAGCCCAGGAGGGTTCGAAACGCGTACACCACGGCGAGGGCCCGCGCGCTGCTCTCCGCGACATCGACGAGCCGCTTCTGCCCGCCGGGGTCGTCAGGGTTCGAAACATGAGGTCCTCGTGCACGCCGGTGAGGATCACGAGCGTCTTCATCGACCTAGGAGGGTTCGCAACATGCGGGTGTTGAGGACGGACGTCCACCACTCCCGTCGTCATAAGCCCAGGAGGGATCGGCCAATAAAGGAAGAAATTCCTTGCAGCTCATAAGCCCAGAGGCCCAACGACCGGGAATCACGGACAAGGCTCCAGCCCTCCGCTAACTGGCCAGGTCACTCGCACAGACGCACGGGCAGCAACGCGGTGGCAAACGGGGGGCAACATAGCCGAGGATCGCCGGTTGGCCAAACCGGCGATCCTCCGCATCATTGATGCTCCACCGCCACTACCTGCCCGTACGTCGGAAGGCACCGCCACCACAACATCCACAGCTACCCAGTCCCGCACGCATCCGCGTCACAGCCGCACAAGGCGGCTACCCCGCCGCGTAGCTCGCGCGGAAGAGGTCCACAGCCCGCTCCACGTCCCGCTCGGACCGCAACTGCACCTCCAGGTCGCCCGTACCGTGGTGGCCGAGCCCCGTCACGTCCCGAGTGAAGCCGGGGACGAGGTCGACCTCCCTTAGGTCGGCCTTGAGGTAGACGAGGAGCTTGGTCTTCTGCGGCGGGCAGACGCAGGCGAAGTTCCGCAGGCGCTGATACGCGCGGTACTGCTTGCGCTGCACCCGGCTGACGCCGTCCCCGAGGCCGAGCAATACCTCATCGACCGCCTCCGCCAGCTCCGCCAGCGCCCCACTGTGCCCGCGGACCGGCAGCAGCCCGGTCGCTCGCCGGCGTACCCGCTTGGCCGCCGGCGTGCGCCCGGTGACGGAAGCCACGGTCTCAAGACCAAAGAGGTCCTTGCCGAAGAATCGGTAGCGGACCAGGTCGATGCTGCGGCGGTGCTCGCGTACGGCGTGGACGTCGTAGCGGGTGAAGTCGCCGGCGACGCAGATCAACCTGGGCGCACTCCACAGCACCTGGGCCGCGGTCGTGGCCCCGAGCCGGTCGCGGACCAGGTGCTGGAACTCCGCCCGGTGATCCATCAGCCAGCCGAGATAGAACAGCCCCTGGTTGATGACGCCGGAGTCCACACCGCGCTTGTACTCGACGACCACGGGAGCCCCGTTCTCGTCGAGGCCCAGCGAGTCGATCCGGCCGCCGTGGACCGGGCCGGTGCTGTACTCGCTTGCCAGGAACCGGACCCCGAGCAACTTCTCCATGTTGCCCTCGACGATGCTCTGCACATCGGCCTCGGCATCAGCAAGACGCGGCGCGACCTCCGTCACGCCGCCATTGGTGTTGTAGAGCTTCAGGTCCGGCACCGCCCCTCCCGTGCAGCCAGTGTGGCCGACACTCAACAGCAGGGGCTGTCGAATTTATTTCCGGGTACTCCGCACCCTGGTCCCGGAGATCTCCGGGACCCTACAATCGAGGCATGCAGGTCAGAATAGGACATTTCTAGATCGCGGGACATACGCGGGACGGCGCGGCTAATACTTCGTCAGATATCCCGCTGACCTGCGAAAACGTCTGGGAAGTGTCCGGCCTCCGGAGCCGTGTGCGCAGGTTCGAATCCTGCCGGGGGCACTCGCCGAGGATCAGCAGAAATCAACAGCTGACCAGGGTGGATGCCGAGAGAAGAGGGCGGGAGTCAGTCTCACTGACTCCCGCCCTCTCTCGTTGTCTCTCAGCACTCGCGACACACCTCCGACACACCTTGCCTATACGGCTGCCTGGCGGGGAACACCCGCCACGTCGGCGCACGCTTCGCACACGTTGCGGCATCCGCGGCGAACGCGATGCGGAGCGGGTTGACACGATCAGGCACCTCACACCGGAAATATGGATTCGCTGTCCGCCATCCACGTGATATGCGGCGCAAACATTTGACTTCGAGTATGCGAAAGACTCGTAAGCATTAGCTCATAAGGACGCTGTCTACGCTCGTACCGCATCCGCTCAATTATTTTCCAGTGGAAAGAGTCTAGTTTCCTCGGAACAGCATTACCAACCGAGTTCCACCGCAAGTGAAAGTACGGGAGGACCAAATTTTGGAACATACCTGGATAGTAGCGATCTTCATCATCAATATAGTAGGCGTGACTCTGTCGCTCATATCCTCCCGGAGCCTCTTTGACGGAGATCGAAAGCCTAATATTCTTGCCACTAAAATTACGTTGGTGGTCTTCACGCGTCGGCCGCTGTTCCCTGTAATCACGAACGAGGCGAGTGGGGCCTGATGAGGTCCAGCTAAGATGGCTAGAGTCAGAAGCGAGCAAATAGCTAAGCCCGGCAAGGGTGACAAAATGGAAGCTCGCAAGGTAGGCACCGAGAATTTGAGTGTGTTTCAATAGGGGATCCTCGATGTCAGTCCACATATCAATTTTCCCGCTAAACACGACGTGCTCGTCTGGATACGCACGTTCCCTGAGGAAGGACTTCGCTCGATTCGAAAAAAGCGATGCTGATGCACCCTCTGCACCTTTTAGATGCTCCAGCGAGCCTGACAGCCGCTGAAGATCATCGAATCCTGGAATCACTACCAAGATGTCGAGATCGGATGCTCGGGCGCCATGAGCAGCACCAGTCACGTTGAAGAAGCTCCCATAGCTAACGGAGCCCGCCAGGATGCCGGCAGTCTGCTGATCAATCAGACACTTCCTGACCTCATCTAGATCACGGAGTCTACGAGCCGTCTCTACTACGGCTTCAAATGGAGTGGGCCTACGACGCCCAGCTCCACTGGAGGCATCGTAAGCGGATATCGCCTGATACCTTTCATCCAAGTAAAGCTCTGCGAAAACATCCGACGGCCGTCCCGACCGCCCCTCGGTCATACCCCAGACCGCCAACGTGTCGGAAATTAGCTGCTCCTCTTGACTGTCATAATTGACAGCCAAGCGCGTCATAGCTTCAGCTAGAAAACTGGCTGCTATATCAGGCAGGTATGCGCCTTCATCGCTCACAAACCCAACACACTGAAGATAAGCATTGGCCGCCAAATCCCAATCCACTCTTTCCTTGGCGGTTGTCGCTATGCGCTCTATGGTGGTAGTCATATTGGCCCACCGAGTGAGAACGGCCCCTACTAATTCCACTGTAGGACCGATGACTCCTCTCTGCCACTCGGCGTACCCGCAGGGCGGGTGTTCACCGCAATCACAACGTAAGCGAAGATTGCGCCTCTTTTCCCGGGGCCGCAACCGTGTAGGAGCGCTCACCCCATCTGCGACGGTAGGCCCTCAACCTTCGGCTGGGTTGCATGCGACACCAAGCCACCGTGCCACCAGTCGCAGCACACTTGAGCATTGCTGCACGTCACAGACGGATGTTCGCTACAACAAGTCGCCCACCTCCACTAACGCCTTATCGATCTTGAGGTTGACTGCCTCTTCGTGACCATCAATGCAGCCGTTATATCGCCGATGGATCACTTCGGGGGGTTGCCAAACCGCCGAGCCACTCAGCGATGGGCACCCCGGCGTTCAACCACCGAGTGACGAGACGTGCCGGAGATCGTACGGGCGTCCGGCCAACGGCGAAGCGGCGCGCTCAGGCGGGCGCGCGTACTCCCGCGCCTCCTCCCACTCCCGCCAGTACGTGGATGAGCCGACCACTCCCCCGCGCTCGTTGCCGAAGACACGCCCCTCTTTCGCCCTCCCGAACTTCAGGTGATTTTGGAAGATCGCGACCAGGATGGGCGGGACCGGCCGGTCGGTGGTCGCCTCCCGCGCCTTAGACGTCATCTCACTTGGGTCGGATCACTCACGACATCACTCAACCGCCTAATCGCCGACTCTCACCAGCGACTTCATGTTCTTTCGATCGCCAAATGAGATGACGTCTTAGCGCTATATTTCGTGTTCAATATCCGTCGATAGCTGATTCGATCTCCAGAAGGATGTCTCTCAACTCGGGAACAACCTCCTCGGCCCTCATGTTGTTTGAGATTGCACGCACATTGACGGTCTTGTGCCCCTTCGCTGCCAATTTGCCGTTAAGGGATGATAGGATTTTCTTGGGTGGCACCATTCCCGTCCTGGTCTCCCTATCGCTCCACCATGTCTCAAACTCTGGAATGGCGGCGCGCGTCACGTCCATAGCGTGAGCCTTTGCGCTCACCAGGTCTGTTTGTCGACGATAGAGGAACTGCGCTTGCGTATCGATCTTCTGTTCTTGGATAGCCTCATCAAGAAGCTCATGAATCACCGCCACATCAGCGCCAGACAGGCGAGAAATAGCGCTGGGAACCAGGAAATAGCTCTCAAGTTCTTTCTTGCACCAGACATGGCAGTGCACTCCCGACTGCGATAGCACACTAGTTACATCGAACACCTGCCCTTCTGTTCGATTGTCTCGATCCAAAATTACATACACCTTCACGGAGTCGCCAAGCAGGCTCTCACTGAGAGTGGAAAAAGAGCCAGCTTGGGCCCACTGGTCAAATCCGCCGAGCGAAATAACCGCAACCCCTTTCTCTCCGGCGAGCCTCTTAGCTCCGACCTTACGCGCAACATTCCTCAAGACTTTCATATCTTGCCCCTCGACGAAGAGGGCTACCTTGGAACGTAGAGCTCGCGCAAGACCCAAGTTAAATCCGGTCCCTAGCGATTGACTAGCTTGCTCCAGAGACTTGGAGTCACGGAGGCGTCTAGCATGCTTTCGGGTCCTATCAACAAGGGTCACCGAGTCTCGTCGGGCCTCAGCAAGAATCTCAGGGGCATGCGTGGCAAGAATCCACTGCTGACTCCTCTCTTCCAAAACATTAACCAGCCTGCGCTGCAAGTCAGGATGCAGGAATACATCCGGCTCGTCCAGAACGAGCGTTTTGGCAGCCCTGTGACGAAAAAGGTGAAGCAGAAACTGAAGCCAAATTTGCAGCCCGTCACCAGCCCAGAAAAGCTCCTTGACTGACCTTGTAGCTGTCTCAGTAAAATACAGGTCGAGTTCGGCAGCCTCACCTGCCGAGCTAGCCTCGATGCTGAGATCTTGTATTTCTGGCGTATTTTCTAGAATGAATGACGTCAGATCAAAATATGCGTCAGCATCCTCCCTCTTGAGATAGTACAACTGGTTTCTGAAGTGACTGCTCGATAGTCGCGTTGTCTGGCTTTCTTTAACATACCTCTCGGTCAAAATGAGCTCCCGGTGCTGAACGGGCGTCAGCGTAGGAACAACACCAATCGAGGGCGTCAAGGATCGCGCAACAGCACTTGTACTCACGACGGACCCATCTCCATTGACCAAGCAGAAGAAGGGAGACTCATCCACCGGCCAAACGGATTTAAGGGTCGCGCCAGAGCTGAAGGTCAGCTCAAGTCGCGTTTCTGACTCTCGAAATTCATGCCGAATGTTCTCGCCTACGAAACCAGACGGGTTGCCGATCCCGCTAGAAAGGTGGTGCCCAAGAGCCCACCGATTTCCATCTAGATCAAACCGGTCTTGACAATTCCTGCGCCGCGCGAACGATACTTCTTCGGCCGCAAGGCGGAGGGCAGAGATAATCGTACTCTTACCAGCATTATTGGGGCCGACGAGAACCGCTTGCTGGCCGAAATTAATTTCGAACTCAGCGAAGCCCTTAAAGTGAGTCAGTCGAAGCTTCTTAAGCACCCGCCCACTGTAGTTTTCTCGCGCCGACAGCAACAGCGGTTTGGTCGAACGTCTGGTAGGAAGGTTGGCTACCCTGCCGAGCCTGCATCCGGGGCCCAACGCCAAAACCCGCTCCCAAACTGCCTTGGGTCCGTGCATGAACGCTCCACGGTGGCCAACATGGACGACGGCACCATCGCTGCCGCGGCCGTGCCACACATACGGCAGGCGGTGCGGCAGGTCAGCACGCTGCTCCCTGTGTAAGCAGTTTGGGCCCTGGTAAGCCCCGCCAACAGGCCGAGACTGGCATGCGCGCGACACACTCTGTGCCGCTGCCACTATCTGATGGGCTCCGCCGCAGGTCAGAGAACTATCTGGACTGATCGACACAATCACTCCGGAGCCGCATGCGCAGGTTCGAATCCTGCCGGGGCACCTTGAATGAAGTGCCTAAAGACCCCGCCATCAGCGCAGTAGCACGTCCCCACCGCCTGATTTAGGCGGTCGTCCGAAACGAACTGCACCCCACCGCCGGCTCTACTTGGGGCGACGGTGGCCGCGAGCGCGCGCGAGTTCACCGACCGGCGCCAGTGTGTGTCCGCCATCGCCCACGCACCACCACACGGCCGCACCGTCCCGCTCCGAGCCGTGGACGCCGAGGTGATGCCGGGGGCACACAGGCCAGACCTGCCAGGGTCCATTCGAGCAGGCTCTCCTGGATCATGATCACCAGGCTGGTCAGTGTCATGGCCGGGTCGTCGCACATGTTCGGCAGGACGGGGCCGCCCCAGTTGAGCCGTTCGCCATCGGCAAGGCGGACACCGGCTCCCACCGGGAACCAGTCCTCCAGGATCTCGATCTCCGGTTCGCCCTCGATCCCACGCGTGGGCAGATCGCGGGCCACGATTCGCAGCGCGGCGCGCAGCGTCGCCAAACGCTCGGGGGCGAGGTCGAAGCCGGGATCGAAGCCCACGTCGTCCAGGACGCGCCGGGCCAGGGCGGTCATCTCCGCCCGCGGCACCTCGGCCGGATTCCGCTCGACAACCTCCAGGACGGCGTCGGTGCAGTGGAACCAGTCGAGCAGTTCGCAGGCGAGGGCGACGACGTCCTGAGGGTCGAGATCGTCCTCCGCAGGCCGAGGTAGCCCCTTCGCATCAACTGCTCAGTAACCGCTTCGACTCAGCCATGACATTGCTCACCGGCCCAGTATCCGTACCTGTCACGGTTCCCCGACGGATGATTTTCCGGCATGCCGCCTGACGCACTCACCAGCGGAACTACGACCTCACCACTTGATCGCGGCCGTCACTCGAACAGGGTTCAGCGAGTGATCGTGGTCGACACGGGCCCGCTCGCGGCCCTGGCGGACGCCGACGATGCCCACCATGCGGCGTGCGCCTGCTGGTACGACAGCGCCCATCCCCGCGACCTCGTGATTCCTGCGCCGGTCATCGCGGAGGACTGTTGCAACGTTGGGTGACTCGGACAGCCACGACGAAGTGGCCTGACCCGCGCGGCCTTCCGCCTCTTCCCGACCGGCTACTACACCGGGTCAACTGTCCTGGCAGAACGGGAGACCCGCGACCACTGATGTCCCGCGCATGGGGCGGGGCCTGACCGCCCAGGCGGTTGCTAGGCGGTCGACGAGGAGCAGGCCCCGGCCGTTCTCGGAGTTCGCGTCCGGGTGAGCCAGTACCGGCTTACCCGTACCCGGGTCGGAGACGGCGAGCCAGTAGTGCCCGTCGGCGGGCCACAAGACGAGTTCGATGAGGTCCTCGTCTTCCCGGCAGACTCCGTGGCGGATGGCGTTGGTGACCAGCTCCGAGGTCAACAGGCGCAGGTCGTCACCGAGTTGGGGACGAAGGCCGTCCGGTAGCGATTCGGCGACGGCCTGCCTGGCCCGACGTACGGAGGTGGGGTGGGCGGGGAAGCGCCAGAGGGAAGGGACGAGGGGGATCTCGAGCATGGCGAACTCCACGGCTGTGTGAGGGGTTTGGGATCGCCGGTGGCCTACGCCCTGGTCGCGGGCGCACCCGTCCCAGGGCGGTCGGGCATGCTCGCGCGGTGCGCTTCCGGCATTGCGGTGTGTAGCGTGCGCGATACCGACAGTAGGACATTAGGGGCCATATTTGCCATGTGATTCGCAACAATGGCCTCAATACGGTGAACTGGTGCTCATCGGACCCATGCGACGAACGCCTCGCGCCACGGAAGGTAAGACATGCCACCTAGGACGATCCTCACCCAACGGCAGAAGCGCCTGGGAAGTGAACTGCGCAGGATGCGCACCACGGCCGGCATGTCAGCGGAGTACGCCGCCGGGCTCCTCGGCGTCGATCGGAGCAGGATCTCCAACATGGAGTCCGGACTGCGCGGAATCAGCGCCGAACGGCTGCGTACGCTGGCCTGCAACTGCGACTGCACCGACGAGAAGTACGTCAACGCCCTGGCCGAGATGGCGGAGCCGAGCGAAGCAGGGTGGTGGGAGCGCTACCGGGGCAGCTTGCCTCAAGGCCTGCTGGACATCTCCGAAACGGAGGCCAGCGCAGTGCGCCTGCGGGGCGCGAACACCGTACACGTGCCGGGGCTCCTCCAGACCTCGGCGCACGCCATGGCCATCTTCCGTGCAGTTGTCCCACAGCTTCCCGAGCATGAGGTCGCTCTCCGACTGGCACACCGTTCGGAGCGCCAGAAGGTGATCACCGGTGACAACCCGGCCCCGTACGTAGCCGTGATCCACGAGGCGGCGCTTCGCATGCAGTTCGGCGGACAAGACATTGCCCAGGCCCAGCTGGAACACCTGTTGGAGCTCTCCGAGTGGGAAAACGTCACCGTGCTCGTTCTCCCCTTCAGCCACGGTGCCTTCCCCGGAGCGGGACACACGGTCGTCTACACCGAGGGCCCTGTACAGCAGCTCGATACCGTGCAGGTGGACAACTCACATGGTCCTCTCTTCCTGCATGCTGACGGCCAGCTCGCGAAATATCGGGAACAGATCGATTTGTTGGAAGACTTGGCACTGTCCCCGGAGCAGTCTCGCGACTTCATTCGCCAGATCGCCCAACAACTATGAGGAGAAGCCAAGATGGCTGACATCACCTGGGACGCCCCGTTCTGCGGCGAAGGCAGTTCCTGCTTCCGCCTCGGCACCGACGCCGACGGCAACGGCTACATAGCCGTCAACGGCCAAGAGGACCACCCCCTGACCGACTCCCTCGAAGCCTTGCGCACCCTCATCACAGACATCAAGGCTGGCAAGGCCGACCACCTGCTGTAGGAGACGCCGCCGAAACTGCTCTGGTCCTGCGCCGCAGCATCGGTGTCCTCCTCGCCAAGGGAGTCCTCGACGCCCTCGGTGAGGACAGGTCCGTCCTCTTCGGCGAGGATCACGAGGAGACTCGCGAAATCACCGGCCGCTTCGCCCGGCTGCACCCCACGGAAGGTGTAGCGGCCCACGGCGAACCCCTCCGGCGGCCCCATACGACGCTGGATAGACGCAGGGCAGGATAAGTAGCATGAGCGAGCCTGTCGGCAAGTACTCGATCACCATCACCATGCCGCGCGACATCGCCGAAGCCGCCAAAGCGCGAAGCGGCTCCTCTGGGTTGTCCGCCTACGTCGCTGCAGCCGTCGCCCGCCAGGTCGAGCGGGACAACCTCAACGAACTCATCGCGTTGGCGGAGGCCGAACACGGCCCCGCCACCTATGAGGAAATCCAAGTTCTACGGGACCAGATCCATCAAGCCCGGAAGCAACAGGACCAAGGCTGAGCGCACTCCGCGTGACCCTCTCCCGCGCATCCCAGGTGGCACGCTGGTCCTTGGCAGCGAAGGGCTAGCCCAGGCCGTCCTGCGGGACCGCACGGTCACCGGGCGGTCAGTCCTGGAACCGGCCCGGCTGGGCCCAACCGGCGTACTCCCATGACGAGTTGGGCCGCAACGCGGGGCCGATCCCCGTCACGTCCGTTTCCTCCGCCCCCGCCCCGCCCCCGCCGCCCCCGGCACCCCCACCGACTGCCGCACAACCAACTGCGTCCCCAAAATCACGTGATCGCCCCCCGCCGCCCGCCTCTCCCCGTCCAAGGCCAGCCGTACCGCCGTGCGGCCCAAATCCTCGTACGGGACCCTGAGAGTCGTCAGCGACGTCGACAAGTCCGCCGCGAAAGGCACGTCGTCGAAGCCCATGATCGAGATGTCGCCGGGGACCTCCAGGCCCGCCTCCCTCAGTGCTGCCAGGACCCCCGTGGCCACCATGTCCGTGCCCGCGAAGACCGCCGTGAAGTCGAGGCCCGCCTTCAGGGCCTCGCGCATTCTGTCGTAGCCCGAGGCTCGGGTGTAGTTGCCCGGGATGTCCAACTCCTCGGCGTACGGGACGCCGTGGGCGCGCAACGCCTGGAGGTAGCCTGCCCGGCGTTGTTCTGCCGTGCTCATCGTGGGGGCGCCGCCCAGGAAGAGGATGCGGCGGTGGCCGGCCGACAGGAGGTGGTCGCCCGCCTGGAAGGCGCCGCCCCTGTTGTCGTACTCCACGACCGTCACCGGGAGGTCGCCCGGCAGGGGTGGGCGGCCGCACAGGACCAGGCGGGAGCCGGCCGCGTCCAGCGCACGCGCGTAGTCCGCCATGCGTTCGTGGTACGCCTCGTCCAGTACCGCGCCGCCGACCAGGATGACCGCCGCCGCGTGCTGCTCCCGCATCAGTTGGACCAGGTCGTGTTCGCGTTTCTGGTCGCCGTGCGTCGTGCAGACGAGGCTCAGTCGGCCTCGGGCCGCGGCCTCCTGTTCGACTCCCGCGGCCACATCGGCGAACGACGGGCCGATGATCTGGTCCATGACGAGGGCCACGGGGCCTGCCACCCCGCCGGACAGGGCCTTCGCGTGGACGTTCACCACGTAGTGCAGGGACTCGACCGCCGCCATGACACGGGCGCGGGTCTCGGCGGAGACGGGGTGGCTGCCGGCCAACGCCCTGGAAACGGTTGCCACCGATACGCCCGCCTTGGCGGCGACATCGCGGATCGTGCTGGGGCGGTCGCCCTCGCCCGTGTTCCGTCTGCGCTTGCCCGAGGTGGCGCGAGGGCCCGGTTTCCGGGCTTCGCTTCCGTTCTCCGTCACGTTCCGACGTTACTGCATCGCCGGTGCGTCAACCGGTCGCTGTGCAGCAACTCCCTCCTCTCCGAGTGGAAACGATTACACGCCTATCTACATGGAACATGGAACATGAAAACTGAAACCTACGCACTCCTTGCGAGATCGCTGTGCCATACCCGGTGCGCGGGCGGCAACCCCGCTGCCAGCAGGGCCAGTTCGTCCACCACCGTGCCGCCCAGGCGCGCGAGTTCGTTGCCCAGGGAGCCTGCGATGTGCGGTGTCAGGAACACGTTGGGCAGGTTGTAGAGGGGGGAGTTCGCGGGCAGCGGTTCCGGTTCCGTTACGTCCAGTACCGCGCCCAGGCGGCCGGAGACCAGTTCCTCGGTGAGCGCCTCGGGGTCCACCAGGGCGCCCCGGGACGTGTTGATCAGTACGCCGCCGTCCGGGATGAGGGCGAGCCGGTCGGCGTCGAGCATGCGGTACGTCTCCGGGATGTCGGGCGCGTGCAGGCTCACGATGTCGCTCGTGCGCAGCAGTTCGTCCAGGGGGAGGGCGGTCGCGCCCAGCGAGCGGGCCTCGGCGGCGTCCACGTACGGGTCGTACAGCGTGGTCGTCAGTTCGAAGGGGCGGAGCAGGTCCAATACCCGGCGGCCCACCCTTGAGGCCCCGATCACGCCGATCCGGCGGCCCAGGTTGCCCACGTGCGCGTACTCGCCGGGGGCCGGGTAGACCCGCTCGCGGCGGAAGCGTTCGCGCAGGCCGAAGGCGTCCTTTCCGGCCAGGAGGATGGCGGCCAGGGTGTACTCGGCCACCGGGAGCGCGTTCGCCCGGACCGCGCTGGAGACGGTGAGACCTCGTTCCCACGCCGCTTCGCCGATCAGGTTCCGGACGCTGCCCGCGGCATGGAGGACGGTGTGCAGGTGGGGTGCGGCGGCCAGGACGTCCGCGTCGATGGGTGGGCAGCCCCAGCCTGTGATCAGTATTTCTGTCTGCGCTAGTGCGGCGGTCGCCTCGGGCCTGGTGAAGTCCTGGACGACCAAGGTCGGGTCGATTCGGGCCAGTTCCCGGAGTCGTGCCAGCAACGCCGGCGGGAAGAGTTCGGGCAGGTGTACCGGGTCCATCGCGAACAGGGCGACCGGGAGGTGGGACGGGGCCACGGGGGGCTGGGGCGGCACGGAGGGCATGGGACTCCTGCTTCGGCGCGGGCGCACTGGGACCGGAACGGCTGACGGACTGACTGACTGACTGACTGACTCATGTAAACGTATTCCACGCTATGACCACGTCCTCGCGTCGGTCAATGGCAACGCCAGAAGTGCGATCAGGGGGCTGCGACTTTCCCGAACTGATACCGGAGCGGAAACCGCAGGTCATGGGCGTCTTGTTGTTACCTGTGGGCAAGATGCGCGAAACAGGAATCTCACGACCTCTTGCGTCTCGTCCGGACGCGGCCTACCGTCCAGCACGGCAAACGGTTACATGGCCCGGCCTAAGGAGCACGCTCATGTCCGTCAGATTCAGGCGCCCCGCACTCGCCGGAGTTGTCTGCGCTCTCGCGCTCACCGTCTCCGCCTGCGGCGGGTCCGGGTCCGGGGATGGCGCCTCGGGGTCCTCCGGGCCGGTCACCCTCGACTTCTGGGGCTGGGCGAACGGTCAGGAGGCGGTCGTCAAGGCGTTCAACGCGTCGCACAAGGACGTCCAGCTGAAGTACACGAAGGTGACCGATCAGCTGACGATGCAGAAGCAGCTGAGCAACGCCGTGAAAGCCGAGAACGCTCCCTGTCTGCTCCAGAACACCGGTGAGTACGTGACGAGTTGGGTCGCGCAGGGTGCGCTCGCCGACATCACGGACTATGTGGGGTCCAGCAAGGACAAGTTCAATCCGGGCTCGTGGGCCGTCGGGCAGGTCCAGGGCAGGACGTACGGCGTGCCGACCGCCTCCGCGCCCGCCTTCACGATCTACCGCACCGACCTCTTCAAGAAGTACGGGCTCAAGGCGCCGGCGACCTGGGACGAGTTCATCGCGGCGGGCAAGGTTCTGAAGAAGCACGGCATCAAGATCACCAACTACGCCGGTGAGGACCCCAGCACCCTGGAGGTGCTGGCCATGCAGGCCGGCGCCCACTGGTACGCCATCGACGGCGATGCCTGGAAGGTCGAGTTCCAGGACGCCGGCACCCTCAAGGCCGCGAAGGTGATCCAGGAGATCATCGACAACGATCTCAATTCGACGCTGTCGTTCGCCGATTACGCGGCCGTGCAGCGCAACTACGACAAGGGCGGCACCGCGACCCGGCAGATCTCCACCTGGCAGATGTCCGGGATGGTGCAGAACTTCACCGACTCCTTCGGCAAGTGGGCGATCGCGCCGTGGCCGACGTACAAGGGTGAGGCTCCGAAGACGCCAGCCGGGACCAATCAGAGCGGCAATCTGACCCTTGTATCGAAGCAGTGCGAGCACCCTGAGCAGGCCGCCGAGGCCGCGCTGTGGATGTCCACCGACACCGGCGCGGTCAAGACCATGGCGAGCCCGGAGACCGGCAGCGGCGTGATGCCGGCGCTGGCCGACAGCGACTCCTACATCCCCGAGGCGATCTCCGAGAAGCTGCTCGGCTCGAACTACCAGCCGGCCCAGAAGGTCGTGAAGGACAGCCTGTCGACCGTGACGACCGACTGGACCTTCGGTCCTGACTGGACCGCGATGTTCTCCGAGCTGCAGAGCCAGTGGGGCCAGGTGGTCGCCAAGAAGCAGACGGTCACCGAACTCCTGGCGCACATGCAGGAGTGGACGGTCAAGGACCTGAAGTCCCGCGGTATCAACGTCAAGGGCTGAGGCACATCCCGATGATTCGCTCCCTGCGCTGGAAGGGCGCCGCCTTCACGGTGCCCTTCCAGCTCGGCTTCGTCTTCCTCTATCTCCTGCCGATCGGATACGCCGTCTATCAGTCGCTGTACCACTCGCAGTCCTCGGGGCTCGGCCTGGGCGGCACCACCGACGAGTTCTCCGGCCTCGACAACTATCAAAAGGGCCTGACGGACCCGAAGTTCATGGGTTCCGTGCTGCGGGTCGTGCTGTTCGCGTGCGTGCAGATCCCGGTCATGCTGGCGGTCAGTCTGGTCCTCGCCCTGTTCCTGGACTCGCTCACCTCACGGGCGGCGAGCCGGTTCCGGATCATGCTGCTGGTCCCGTACATGATCCCGGGTGTGGTCGCCGCGGTCGTGTGGATCAACCTCTACAGCCCGGACGTCGGCCCGCTCACCCCGCTGGGCGATCTGCTCGGCTTCAGCTGGAACTTCTTCGCGCCGTCGATGGTGTGGCCGTCCATCGGCAATCTGCTGACCTGGCACGGCATCGGCTACAACATGGTGATCATCTACTCGGCGCTGCAAGGTGTGCCGCGTGAGCTGTTCGAGGCCGCGCGGCTCGACGGCGCGACCGAGTGGCGTATCGCGACGAGCATCAAGATCCCGTTCGTGCGAGGGGCGTTGGTGCTGACCGGCATGCTGTCGATCATCCAGATGCTGCAGATCTTCAACGAGCCCGCGCTGTTCCGGAACATCACTCCGCAGACGGTCGACGACAGTTTCACCCCGATCATGATCATCTACAACCAGGCGTTCAACGCCGGCAACTACCACTACGCCGCCGCCCTTTCGGTCCTGCTCGCCCTCATTCTCGGCGTCGCCTCCTTCCTCTTCTACCGGCTGACCTCGAAGGAGACCGACTGATGGCCACCACCGCGACGACCAGTGCCGAAAGGACCACCACCAGTGCCGCGTCCGGCGCTCGGCGTCTCAACCGGCCTGATCCCAGGGGAAGTTCGCGGGGCGGGCAGCGGTTCGTCCTGGTCGGTCTGGTGCTGGCCAGCGTGTACAGCCTGTTCCCGGTGTACTGGCTGATCATCGCCGCCACCAAGGACCGTACCGGCCTCTACCAGTCCAACGGGCTGTGGTTCTCCGGCTGGCATCTGTGGGACAACCTGCGTCAGGTGTTCACCTACGAGGACGGCATCTTCCTGCGCTGGACGGCCAACTCCTTCCTGTACGCGGGTGTCGGCTCCCTCGGCGGCACGCTGATCGCCCTCGCGACCGGCTACGGCCTCGCCCGCTTCGACTTCCCGGGGCGCGGTGCGGTGTTCGCGGCCGTGGTGGGCTCGTTCCTCATCCCGATCGCGCTGCTCACGCTTCCGCTGTATCTGCTGTTCTCGGAGATCGGGCTCGTCGACACCCCGTGGGCGATGCTGATCCCCTGTCTGATCAACCCGTTCAGCGTGTATCTGGCCAAGGTGTACACCGAGGCGACGATCCCGTTCGAGCTGCTGGAGGCGGCCCGTATCGACGGTGCCGGTGAGCTGCGGATCTTCTTCAGCATCGTGCTGCGGATGATGACCACGGGCGGTGCGACCGTCTTCCTGCTCGCCTTCGTCAACACCTGGAACGCCTTCTTCCTGCCGCTGACCGTCCTGCGCGGCGAGGAGAACTGGACGCTCAACCTGGGCCTGTACAACTGGTCCGGCAAGCGCGCCGAGTCCGGCATCGACCTCACCAGCCTGGTACTGACCGGCGCACTCCTCTCCATCGTCCCGATGGCGATCATGATGATCGCGATGCGTCGCTACTGGCGCACCGGCGTCACGATGGGAGCCCTCAAGTGACCATGCCCGGCACTGATTTGACGACCGTGCGCAATCCGGTCATCCGGGGTTTCGCTCCCGACCCGTCCCTCGTGCGGGTCGGTGACTGGTACTACGTGGCGACCAGTTCCTTCGAGTGGTTCCCGACGATCCCGATCCACCGCTCAAGGGACCTGGCGCACTGGGAGTACGCCGGACACGTGCGGGGCGCGGCCCCCGGCGACTCGCTCGTGGGGGTGCCCGACTCCGGTGGCGTCTGGGCGCCTTCGCTGAGCTGGGACGGCGAGCGGTTCTGGGTCGTGTACTCGATCGTGCGCTCGGTCGGCACGCCGTACTTCGACCTGGACACGTACGTCAGTACGGCTACGGAGGTCGACGGCAAGTGGTCGGAGCCTCGGCGGGTCGCGAGCCATGGCTTCGACCCCGCCCTCTTCCACGACGAAGGCCGGCTGTGGCTGCTGAACATGCAGAGCGATCATCGCCCGGGCGGGCAGCGGTTCGCCGGGATCGTGCTCACGGAGCTGGACCGCGAGACGCTGGCCCGGACCGGTGACACGCAACTGCTGCTTCAGCACGAACGGCTCATCGAGGGACCGAAGTTGGTGCGGCACGGCGGCTGGTACCTCCTCGTGCTGGCCGAGGGTGGTACGGGGTTCGAGCACGGGGTGCGGGTGGCGCGCAGTCGCGCGATCACCGGCCCGTACGAGCTCGACAGCCGGCCTCTGCTGACGACGCGGGACGACCCGTCGGTGCCGCTGCAGAAGGCGGGGCACGCGGAACTGGTCGAGACACCGGGCGGTGACTGGGTGCTGAGCCATCTGACGGCCCGGCCACTGCGTACCCCGGAGGGCATGCGCTGCACCCTCGGCCGGGAGACCGCGGTCCAGGCGCTGACCTGGGACGCCGAGGGGTGGCCCCGGCTGCGGCAGGGCGGTCATCATCCGGCGGTCGAGGTCGATGTGCCCACGCCCGCGACCGCCTCCCCCGCTCAGGCTGTGTCCCAACTCCCTTCCGTTGAAGAGCCGTTGGGCTGGCCCTGGAGCACCCTGCGGGGCGCGCCGGACCCGTCCTGGGCCGACACTGCCTCCCGCCCCGGCTGGATACGGCTGCGCGGACGGCACGGTCCCGAGTCCCGGTGGGCGTACAGTCTGCTCGCGCAGCGCCTCACGGAGCACCGGGCGGAAGCCCAAGTCACCGTCGAGGCGCGGCCGTTGACCTTCACGCAGGCCGCCGGGCTGGTCCTCCACTACAGCGCCGAGGCGTATCTGAGCCTCGACCTGACGTGGGCGGAGCCGGAGGGTGAGCCGCAGCGCGGGCAGCAGTGGCGCGAGGGCGCCGGGCGTACCGTTCTCAGCCTGCGGGAACGCGACGAGGACGCCACACGGCAGGTGGCGGTCGTCGAGGTCGACGCCAGCGGCCCGCTCACCCTCGGGGTGACCGTCGACGGCGCCGACGCGTCGTTCTGGTACGTCAAGGACGGCGTCCGTCAACCCGTGGGCCCGCCACTGGACTTCAGCCGGCTCTCCGACGACTACGGCTCCAGGCTGCGCTTCACCGGCGCGATGGCCGGGATCCACGCCATGGATCTCGTGGACGCCGGCTTCACGGCCGACTTCAGCGACTTCAGGCTCGTCTGCGAGCCTGAGGCGCCGTGGCGCTGATCCCGTACGGCGCCCTGCTCAGATGCCCCCGGTCGTCCCGCACGGTGACAGGCCCTGGTTGATCTCACGGGGAACGAGACACTCCTCCAGGAACGCCAGAGCACGCAGATGGTACGAGCGGGCCGCCCAGCCGAGGCTCAAGTTGTGACCGGCGTGCGGCTGGCGGTCGACGACGACGCGTGGTGCGGAGGTGAAGGCGCCGGTCAGCTCGGTGAGCGCGTCGGGGTCGTGCCGCCACCACGACTCGTGCTCCGCGAAGGTCAGCCGTACCGGTACGCGGACACGTGGGGCGAGGTCATGGAAGCGGTCGGGCCAGTGGGCGACGTCCGCGCTCTCGTGGGTCGGCATCGGCTCGGCCGGGACGGCTCCCGGGCGGAACGCGCCCGGCGGGTAGAGGTGCAGGGGGCCCCAGTTCCGCCGCCAGCCCCCGTTCCGCACTGCTTCGGGCAGGTCGCGCCGCTCGCCGTCGTACACATGGCCGATGCCCGACAGGTCCAGGCCGAGCAGGCTCTCGTCGGCGAGGGCCGCGGCCGTGCCGAGCGCCACCTTGGCTCCGAAGGAGTGCGCCAGGAGCAGGATGCCCGCGCCGGTGTCATGGCGGGAGGCGAAGTCCTGGAGGGCCGCGACGACGGACGCGGCCTGGTCCGCCAGACGCTGGCCCAGCGGCAGACGCTCGCCGGACACGCCGTAGCCGGGGCGGTCCAGGGCGAGGACGGTGTAGCCGAGGCTCGACCCGAGGGTCAGGAGCGACAGGCCGGGGCGCGCCCGTGCGTCGAAGTACCCGGCGTTCAGTCCGCCACCGTGCAGGGCCACCACCGCGGCGCGCGGTGGCGTGTGTTCCGGTTCGCTGAGCAGGGCGGACAGGGTCAGTCCTGCGGCGTCGACGGTGATCCGGCGGACCGGACGGGAGTCGTCTCCCAGCGCTACCGACGCGGTCATGGGTTTGTGTGTGCGAGACGACGCGTGCGGGATGGAGGGGGCATGGCTGCTCCTGCTGTCGGACGGGTGGGGGTGAGGGTGAGGTTGCGGGGGGGGTGGGTCGTGGGACGCGCGGGCCGTTCAGGGAATCACCCGGTTCTCGGTTTCGCGGGTCGACGCGCCGGAGGTGAGCGACGCGCCGACCTCGGCGGGGCTCCTCGAGATCTGGACGTTGCGGTGAACGTCCAGGGCGGCGGTGGCATGGTTCAGGGTGATGTAGTGCGACCCCGGCACACCGGCGGGCAGGTGTGCGAGCCGGGTGCCCTCGATGCAGGGATGGCCGGTCGCGATCATCGGCACCCGCAGACTCGGTGAGCCGGCTACCACGCCCTCCGATCCGGAGCGTACTGGGCGACCTGCTCTTGCTGGTCGTCCTCGGGCGAGGCGGTGGCGCGGTGGCGCGGTGGCGGACGGAGTCAACCGGGGCCGGGCTCCGGGGACGCTGTCACGGCAGTGGCTGCTCCGTCCAGATGATCTTTCCGTCGGCCGTGTAGCGCGTCCCCCAGCGTTCGGCGAGGCGGGCGACGAGGAACAGGCCCCGGCCGCCCTCGTCCTCGGTGCGGGCGCGGCGCAGTCGTGGGGAGGTGCTGCTGCCGTCGGAGACCTCGCAGATCAGCGCGCGGTCGCGGAGCAGCCGGAGCTGGACCGGGCCCGAGGCGTGGCGCAGGGCGTTGGTGATCAGTTCGCTGGCGACGAGTTCGGTGCTGAACGCCAGCTCTTCGAGGCCCCAGGCGGTGAGCTGGTCCATGACCGCCGCCCGGGAGTGGGAGACGAACGCCGGGTCGCGCGGCACCGGCCACTGGGCGACCTGATCCGGCCCCAGCGCGTGTGTACGGGCGACCAGCAGGGCCACATCGTCGGCCGGCCGGGCGGGGAGCAGGGCGTCGAGAACCGCTTCGCAGGTGTCCTCGGGGGCCCGGCCGGCGCAGGCCAGGACAGTGCGGAGGCGGTCCATGCCGACGTCGATGTCGCGGAGCCGGTCCTCGATCAACCCGTCGGTGTAGAGGACCAGTTGGCTGCCCTCGGCCAGTTCGAGCTCGACCGTCTCGAAGGGCATGCCGCCGAGTCCGAGCGGCGGTCCCGGCGGCAGGTCGACGAAGTCCACGGTGCCGTCGGGGGCGACGACGGCGGGGACCGGGTGCCCGGCGCGGGTGAGGGTGACGCGCCGGGACACCGGGTCGTAGACGGCGTACAGACAGGTGGCGCCGATGATCCCCGAGTCCTGGTGGGTGTTCTCCACGGCCCAGCCCTCGCCCCGGTCGAGCCGTCCGACCAGGTCGTCGAGGTGGGTGAGGAGTTCGTCGGGGGCCAGGTCGAGCGCGCAGAAGTTGTGTACGGCGGTGCGCAGGCGTCCCATGGTCGCGGCGGCGTGCAGTCCGTGCCCGACGACGTCGCCGACCACCAGCGCCACGCGCGCGCCGGAGAGCGGGATGACGTCGAACCAGTCGCCGCCGACTCCGGCCTGCGCGGGCAGATAGCGGTAGGCGACCTCGACGGCGTTCTGCTCGGACCGGCCCCGGGGCAGCAGGCTGCGCTGGAGGGCGAGCGCGGTGTTGCGCTCGCGGGTGTAGCGGCGGGCGTTGTCGACGCAGATCGCGGCGCGTCCGGCCAGTTCCTGGGCCAGGGAGAGATCGTCGTCCTCGAAGGGCGCGGGCCGCTCCGAGCGGTAGAACTGGACCGCGCCGAGCGTCGTGCCCCGGGCCCGCAGCGGCACGGTGATCAGCGAGTGGATACCCGCCCGCAGCACCCGTTCGCCCCGTACGCGATCCTGCGCGATCCAGTCGCTGTCCGAGGTCAACTCCGGTTCGAGGACGGGCTGTCGGCTCTCCAGGGCGCGGGCCTGCGGGGTGGCGGCGACGTACCGGACCTCGTCGCCGATCCCGTACAGCCAGGATTCCTCGTGTACGGCGCCCAGCGCGACCCGGCGCAGAGGGGTGTCGGCGCCGAGCGGTCCCGGCTCCTCGCCCCGCAGTACGGAGTCGGGCAGGTCGACGGCGGTGAAGTCGGCGAAGCGGGGGACGGCCACCTCCGTCAGCTCCTCGGCGGTGCGGGTGACGTCGAGGGTGGTGCCGATCCGGACCCCGGCGTCGTGCAGCAGCTCCAGCCGCCGCCGGGCCAGCACGGCGAGCCGCCCCACGCCGGGCTCGCCGACGAGGAGCAGCCAGGCATCGGTGTCGGGTTCGCTGTCGGTGTTGCTGTCGGTGTCAGTGTCGGCGTTGCTGTCGGTGTCGGTGTCGATGGGCTTCGGGGACTGGGCGGGGCGCGGGGGCAGGGGTGGAGCCGGTGGGTCGGCGACCGGGCGCAGGACTACGGGGGGTGTCCGGGTCGGTCGCGGGGCGGGCGGAGTGACGACGGCGGGAGCGGCGTGGCGCAGGCGGGGGCCACCGAGGACCCGGGCCTCGACGACCACGCCCGTCTCGCCCGCCGCTCCCTCTATCTGGCGGCGCAGCAGGGTCGCGGTACGGCCGCCGGAGAGCAGCACCTCGTCGAGGGTGCGGTGCGGAGCGGCGATCAGCGCCTCCGCCTTCTCGCGCAGGACCGCCAGGTCGATCGGGCCGAGGGCGTCGGCGTCGCGGCCGGGATCCTGACCTGCGGGCATGTGCGGCGGCCTGGTGCGCAGCCGGGGCGGCCAGTCGACGGGACCCTCGTTCGCGCGGTGCGTGCCGTGCGGGCCGTGGCTGCCGTGGTCGGCCCGGCGGTACGCGTTGAGGAGCGCGCGCTCCCGGTCGGTGGCCTGTTCTAGCAGCCTGGTCTCGATGTCCCGGACGGCTTCGCGGACGAGCCGCATCATCGCGGGGTCGCCGTCGTCGTGCATGCAGGTCAGGTCGAGGACTGCCTCGATCCGGCCGCTGAGGGGGTTGCGGATCGGCGCGCCCGCGCAGGCGAACGGTTGCAGACAGTCGGCGAAGTGCTCACGGCCGGCGACGTAGACGGGGCTGCGCCCGGCGAGGGCGGTGCCGACTCCGTTCGTACCCGCGACGCGTTCGGAGGCGTCGAAGCCGGGGGCGAAGTTGACCGCGTCGAGGCGGGCGCGCAGGGCCGTGTCACCGCCGTACCGCTGGACCATACGGGCCTGTCCGTCGCAGAGCGCGACGGTCGTGTTCAGCTCGGCGAGGGAGGCGGTGAGGCGCTTGAGCACGGGCTCGGCGGCGTGCAGGAACCGGTGATCGAGCGCCACGCCGGGGGCGTACGGGACCACCAGCCGGTCCGGCTCGACCCCGGCGTACCGGCACCGCTTCCACGAGTCGAGCACCGAGTCCCGTACATCCGAGTCGACCCGCGCGCCGGCCAGAAAACGCTCATGGGCATCGACGAGACCGCCGATGGCGTCCCAGGCGACGGACAACGGGATCACTTCCTTCAAGCGATTCCACTGTAGCCCCCTACGAGCGATTTGTGCGTGCGGAGGGATGACATCCTGGCCGGGTGAGCAGACCTGAGATCGTCATCAGTTTCGCCCCTGAGCTGCGCCTTTTCGTGCCGTCCGAGCGACGGGCCGGGCCCACGGCCCTGGTCACCGACGGATCGTCCTCGCTGGGGCACGTGGTGGAGTCGCTGGGCGTGCCGCTCACCGAGGCCGGGCGGCTCCTCGTCGACGGCCGGGAGGCGACGGTGTCCCATGTGCCGGGCGCCGGCGAGCGGGTGGAGGTCGGCGCCGTCGTCCGGCCGCAGCCGGTCCCGGGGGCGCCGCTCCGCTTCCTGCTCGACGTGCATCTGGGCACGCTCGCCCGCCGGCTGCGGCTGCTGGGCGTCGACGCCGCGTACGAGAGCGAGGACATCGGCGATCCCGCGCTGGCCGCGTTGTCGGCGGCCGAGCGGCGCGTGCTGCTCTCCCGGGACCGGGGGCTGCTGCGGCGACGGGAGCTGTGGGCGGGCGCGTACATCTACAGCGACCGGCCGGACGACCAACTCCGGGACGTACTGGACCGGTTCGCGCCCGTGCTCGCCCCGTGGACCCGGTGCACCGCCTGCAACGGGCGGCTGGAGCAGGCCGACAAACAGACCGTCGGCGACCGGCTGGAGGACGGGACGCGGCGTACGTACGACGTGTTCGCGCAGTGCGTGGACTGCGAGCGGCTGTACTGGCGGGGCGCGCACCACGCGCGGCTGGAGGCGATCGTGGAGGGCGCGCTGAGCGAGTTCGGCGGGGCGGTGGGAACCGAGGGCCGGTCGGCGTCGTTGAACGCACGTGGTGAAAGGGACGTATTGACAGATTGACAGGAACAGGTTGACAGGAGATGAGGAGGGGAGACTCTGACAGAGCACTTCGGAACACACCGAAATGTACTCGGAACACTTCAGGCATCATCTGTGTCGCCCGTCCGCCCTCACACCGTCTCTGCCCGGACACCACCCCGTCACGCGGACTGGGAACGCTCCTGCCGTCCCCCTTGCTTCGCTCTTCAAATCCCCCCGTCCGCCCCCGCAGCGCGTGGGCGCAACGTGGAAGGACGACGCGCGCTGTGTCCTCTTTGCCGGTAGTCCCCATAGCCCCGCCCGTTTCGACGGTCCAGGCCCCTTCCCACGGCACCGCCGACTGTTCCGCCGCGGCTGTCCGCGCCTCCTTCTTCTCCCGGTTCCCCGTGGCCCGGCACGCCCGGCGGGTGCTGTGTCTGCTGCCGATCCTGCTCATCGGGGTCTGGGCGGCGGACAACTGGCGGGTGCTGCACGACGGGGCCCAGCGGCTCACCACCGCCGACCCCGGCTGGCTGGCGGTAGGGGCCGCGTTCACGTTCCTGTGCTGGGTGTCCGCCGCCTTCGCCCGCCAGGGGGCGATCCCCGAGCGGCTGCCGCCCGGGCTGCTGCTGGCCTCGCAGTTCGCCGCGGGCGCCGCGAACAACGTCCTTCCGGCCGGTCTCGGCGCGCATGCCGTCACCCTGCGCTTCCTGACCGGCCGGGGCATCCCACTGGCCCGGGCCACCGCCTCCCTCGCCCTGTACTCGCTGGTCAAGCCGGTCGCGAAGCTCCTGGTGATCCTCGCGCTGCTGGCGACCTTCCCGACCTCCCTGGGCACCACCGACCTCTTCCCCGACGAGGGGACCGTGGTCCCCATCGCGGCGGGTGTGGCCGGCGCGGTGGTCGTCGTGACGCTGGTGGTGGCCCTGGTACGTCCGCTGCGGCGCCCCCTGCTCAACGGTCTGCGCACCGCCCTGACCGACGCGCGGCTGCTGCACTCCCGGCCCGCCCGGGTCATCGCGCTGTGGGGCGGCGCCGCGGGCTTCTCCCTGTGCCAGGCGGCCGTGCTGGCCAGCGTCGGGGCTTCCCTCGGGCTGCCGGTGGCCTGGCCGGACGTACTGTTCGCCTATCTCGCCGCGAGCGCCGCTGTCGGCGCGGTACCCGCGCCGGCCGGGATCGGCCCGGTCGACGCGGCCCTGGTGTTCGCGCTGGCCGCGCTGGGCGCCCCGCTGTCCCTGGCCGCCGCGACCGTCGTCGGCTTCCGCGTCCTGACGGTCTGGCTGCCGCTGCTGCCGGGCGCCCTCGTGCTGTCGATGCTGGTGCGGTCCAAGGTTCTGTGACGCGGGGTGCTGTGAAGCACCGGTGACAGGTGGTGCGTCTCAGTCCCGGGTGGTGCGTCTCAGTCCCGGCGGGCGACCAGACGGTACGCGTTCGAGACGCCCAGTCGGTGGGAGAGCGGGCGGACGGCGAAGCGGTCCAGCAAGGTTCCCAGGATCAGCGCCGGGACGCCGGCCAGCAGCAGGGCTCCGCGCAGGATGCGGCGCAGGGCGTTCGGGGGGTGCGGCAGCCAGGGGAGGTTGTCGCGCGGGGCGGCGTTGTCGAGGGCCAGCCAGACGGCGGCGAGCAGGTCGACGGGGTCGTGCGGCTCGGCGTGCTGCTCCAGGACGACGGTGAAGCCCAGCTCGGTCAGCCGTCGCCGCAGGTTGTCCACGGGGACGAAGTGCAGATGCTGGGGCTGGAGCCAGGGCAGCCACCAGCG
This sequence comes from Streptomyces sp. NPDC047042, assembly GCF_040644035.1. Lineage (NCBI taxonomy): Bacteria > Bacillati > Actinomycetota > Actinomycetes > Kitasatosporales > Streptomycetaceae > Streptomyces > Streptomyces sp. NPDC047042. The sequence continues at coordinate 53,149 of NZ_JBEYVP010000016.1, forward strand.
GCCGAGCAGCCTGGCGTAACGGCTGTCGGGGTCGGGGACCTCGATCAGCAGATGTCCGCCGGGGCGGATGGCCTGGCGCGCGGCCTCCAGTTCGAGCGGTGGCTCGGTGCTGTGCTCCAGGTAGTGGAACATGGTGACGACGTCGTAGCGGGCGGTCAGTTCGGGGGCCAGCTCGGTGAAACTCCCCCGGAAGCCGCGCTCGACCCGCCCCGCCCGCTCGGCGAGTTCGGCGCCGTCGGTGAAGTCCAGCCCGTCGAAGGTCGTGCCGGGGTGGACGACCCGGGCGGCCTCGCAGAAGTGGCCGTGTCCGGTGCCGACGTCGAGCCAGTTCTTGGGCGCGTCGTCGAAGGGGAGCAGGGCACGGGCCCGCTGCTCGTACATTTTCGTGCGGCCCGCGAAGGTGTTGCCGAGCTGCTTCTCGCCGAGGCCGTCGTAGAAGTCGCGGTAGTAGAACTCCAGCCCGGCGGCGCTGAGCCGGGGGTTCTGGAAGGTGTGCCGGCACTCCTGGCAGCGGTCGAGCACGAACTGTCCCGGCTTGTGCTGGAGCAGGTCGGTGGTGCGCAGCCGCGTCTCCAGTTCGGCCGAGCCGCACCAGGGGCATCTGGTGCGCGGGGCTTCGAAGAACCGCTCGAGGCCGAAGGCCAGGTCACCCTGGTAGGTGGGCCGGAGGGCGGCCACCTGCTCGGTACGGGTGGGGGCGGGGGTGGGATCGGCGGCGGGAGTGGGAGTGGGAGTGGGGGGAGCTTGCCGTTCGCCTGACCTGTCGGCCTTCTGGTCGCTCTCCTGCGCTTGCCTTTCGTCGCTCATGCCGTCTCCTTCGCGGGCGCGTCGATGGCGAGTTGCTCGAGGTGGGTGGCCGCCGCGAACGCGCCTCCGGCGGCCCGGAACGCGGAACGGATCCGCCCCGCCGCGAAGCGGTAACCGGGCTCGTGCAGTACGGCGTCGATCGCGGCGCCCAGTTTCGGCGCGGTGACCCGGCCGAACCGCACCCGGATGCCCGCCCCGGCCTCCACGACCTGCCCGGCGACCACCGGCTGGTCGTCCCGGATGGGCGCGACGACCAGCGGTACGCCGTGCCACAGCGCCTCGCACACGGTGTTGTGCCCGGCGTGACAGACGACGGCGTCGGCCCTTTCGAGAAGCGGGAGTTGGGGGACGGAGGGGACGATCAGTACGCCCTTGCCCTCCTTCTCGTCACTGGCGAGTACGCCCGCCGGATCGACGATCACCGTCTGCATCCGGTCGGCCCGCTCACGGGCAGCCGCCAGACACTCCGTCAGAAAGCGTGCGCCGACATCGGTGTTGGCCGTGCCGAGGGTGACGAGGGCCGTGGCGCGGGCGGGGTCGAGCCAGTCCCAGGGGAAGTCGGACGGGGCTGGCCGGTCGGCGACGGACGGTCCGACGTACCGGATCTGGTCGCCCGTCCGAGCGTCGGGTCCGACGAACTCCGGTGTGCTGAAGGCGAGTACGAGGTGCGGGGAGAACCGCGGGTCGGCGGTGCCGGCGGGATCGCCGATCCGGGCCCGGAGCCCGGTGAGCAGCTCGTCCAGCCACTCGGCGACCTTGGGCATGCCGGACAGTACGTCGGTGAACTCGGCGGAGGTGGTGGCGGAGGTGGCCCAGGGCAGGCCGAGCCGCTCGGCGACGAGGCCTCCGGCGAGGGCCTGTTGGTCGGCGACGACGACATCGGGCCCGAACGCCCGCATGGCAGCCTCGACTTGGGGTGCCATCTCCTCTGCCAGAGGACCGAGGAAGCGTTCCCAGAGGAACTTCAGCGCCTCGGGTCCCCGCAGGTCCGGCGGCCGTACGCCGGCACCGGAGCCGGGTACGGGCCCCGCGCACGGGAAGACGGTGGCGTCCGCTCCGGCGAGCCGCCGCACAAGTCCCGGATCGGCGCAGGCCCAGGCCAACTCATGGCCGCGAGAGGCAAGTTCGGCGGCGACTCCGACGGCCGGGTTGATGTGCCCGACGAGCGGCGGTACGACGAACAGAATCCTGGAACGGCTCACCGCGCCTCCGCCCCCGCCCCCGCCCTGGCCAGCTGAACCGGGGCGTCGGCACCGAGAATGAGCGACAGGATGTGCCCACCGACCGTCCCCGACGCCTCGACGAGCACGGAGTGTTCATGGCCCGGCACGACGACGGTCCGGCAGTCGGGCAGCACCGACTCCATCCAGGGCGCCAGTTCGGCAAGGTCGGAGTCGCCCCCGTACACGCCAAGTACCGGGCAGCGTACGGAACTTATCTCGTCCTCGGTCAGTACCCGGCTGGCCGGGATGTCCTGGGCGAGGGATGTCTCGCGGGCCAGTCGGGCGGCGCCCTTGGCGAGGCGGGCGGTGTTCTGGCTGCGGTTGGCGGTGATCCAGGCGATGGCGTCGGCCTCGTTGTGGGCGAGTTCGTGCATGACCCGGCCGAGGATGCCGTCGAGTTTGCCCGCCCAGGCGGCGGTGGCCGGTTCCGACTCGATGAGGGAGACGCTGGTGGCGCGTTCGGGGTGGCGGGCGGCGTAGCCGAACGCGACTGTTCCGCCGTAGGAGTTGCCGACGAGATGGACCGGGCCGGTCACCTCCAGCCGGTCGAGGAGGGCCTCCAGGTCGTCGATGCTGTCGTCGAGGGTGTAGCCGGTGGCGGGGCGGGTGGAGCGGCCGTGGCCGCGCAGGTCGTACATCACGACGTCGATGCCGGAGGCGGCGAACGCCGGTGCCACGGTGAAGTAGTAGCTGGCCAGACTGTCGGTGAGCAGGCCGTGGACGAGTACGGCGGTGGCGGTGACCGGGCGGTCGCCGCGCGGGCCGATGCGCTGGGCGTGCAGCCTGAGGCCGCCGCGGAGGTCGACGATCGCCATGGTCAGCCCGCCTCCGCCGCTTTGAGACTGGCGACGACGTGCTCGACGAGCCGTCCGACGGTGAGTTCGATGATCTCGTCGAAGTCCATGTCGGCCAGGAACTCCGCGAAGTTGACCTGGTTGCCGTATCGCTCCTCCAGCAGCCCGGCCAGGGTGACCAGGTCGATGCTCTCCAGTTCGAGGTCGCGGTTGAAGGTGGTGTCCATGCGGATCTCGACGTCGTCGAGGCCGTACTCGTCGAGGAGGGTCGCGAGCATGCGTGTGATGTCGGCGAGCACCGCCTCCTCGCTGTGGACACCGGTCGCGGACGCGGTTGCGGTTCCGGTTGCTGTTGCTGTTGCCCTTGAAGTCGTGTGGCCGTTGACGTTGAGGCTGGTCATCGCTCCAACTCCCTTTCCTCTGTGGCTGATCCGGTGGTCCAGGCCACGACGTACTGTCTGGTCGGCAGTCCGGGGGGATTGCCTGTCTGCTCGCAGTGCACGATGTAGTCGGGGGCGAGTCGCCCGGAGACAGTGAGCGTGGCGCCCTCGTCCATGGCCTCCCGTACCGTGAAGTCCCTTGGCCGGCCGCCGAGTCCGGTGCCTTCCGCCTTCGCGACCGCTTCCTTGGCGGCCCAGAAGCGGGTGAACCAGAGCGCCTCGGAGTCGCCGGTCGCGGACGATCGGGCGCGGAGGAGGGCGAGTTCGGACGGGGTGAGGACGGTGGCGAGGGTCGCGGCGTCGCGGTCGACGACCTCCTCGATGTCGATGCCGGGCCCGGGGGCGGAACCGGGGGCGGAACCGGGGGCGGAACCGGGCCTGTGCGGTCGTACGATCGCCACGGCCGCCTCGGCGCGGTGGGCGAGGGAGATGTCCAGCGGGGGGAGGGTCCGGCCGTGCAGGCCGGTGACGTACGGCCGCCCGGTCGGGTCGTTGTGCACGCGGATCTCCGCCGGGAACACGTCCCCTTCTCCCTCACGGTCCCAGAGCCGGCGTCGTACGGCGTCCTTGGCCGCGATCCGGCCGAGCAGCCACTGCCGGCGACCGCGTGGTGCGTGCCGCTCGTACTGCGCACGCTCCTCCCGGCCGAGGGAGTTACGCATGATGAGGTCGCGCGAGGCGAGGTCGGGCCAGCGTTCGTGGAGCAGGACCCAGCCGCCCGGGCGGGCCTGGGAGAGGGTGTTGCGCTCGGGGAAGCGTTCGACCGGGCGGGTCTGCGGGTCGTTGTCGAAGCGGCGGTCCTGCCAGCCGTTCAGTACGGCCCATACCTGGCCGTCGACGGTCAGCTGGACGTCGGCCTCGAGGAGCGTGTCGGTGAGCGAGGTGATCCGTACGAAGCAGTGGACGTCGGTGCCTGGTTCGGGGTGCGGCCCGTAGAAGCGCATCTCGCGCATTCCGACCGGGAACACGACCGTCCGCTCGGTGCGTGTCGCCATGATCCAGTACCCGAGGATCTGCCCGACGTTGTCGAGAAGCGAGCCGGGCGCGGGCGGGGTCGTGATCACTCCCCGTACGTGCGCCTCGCCCAGCGCGGTGAGTTCGGTGACCCCTTGGAACGCCGGGCCGTGGAACATCCAGCGCTCGGCGTAGAGCTGGGCGGCGGTGTGGTCGGGGATGCGTTCGGTTTCGGTGGTGGGGTCGGTGGGCCAGGGGGTGGGACGGGTCGCCGGGGGCGGATAGGCGGCGGCGAGTTCGACGGTGGCACGGGCCCGGGGGCCGAAGGAGACGGCACGGTGGGTGGGGGCGCCGGGGACGGGGGTGACTGTGACGTCCACATCGAGGGGCGGGGTGGCGGTGAGCCACTGCTCGAAGCGGGCGTTGTGGATGGCGAGGGTGACGGGTGTTGGGTGGGGGTGAGGGGGGTTGGGGTGGCTGGGGGTGGGGTTGGGGTCGCGGGGGTGGCCGGGTGCTGGGGCCGGGCCGGGGTGGAGGCGGTCGCCGGGGGCGGGAGTGGGGCTGGGTCGGAGGCGCGGGTCGGGGGCAGCGCTGGGGCTGAGGGCAGGCTGGGACGCTGCCTGCTCGGCCGCTTCCAGCATGTGCTGCACGATCGTTGTCGCCGGGACGACCGGCCACCGGTCGGAGACGTCCGGCCAGCCTGGACGCTGCGGGAAGAAGCAGTGGTCGAGGAGGTACGGCATGGTGTCCGGGGATACGTGGACCGTGGTGCGCCAGGGGGGTGGGGCGGCGGCCTGGGTTGTGGCGGGCGGGGCGGCCGGGCCGGTGCGTCTTGCGGGGGCGCCCGGATCCTGTGCGTCGGCGCCTGCGTAGGCCCCGGCGGAACCCGGCCGGCGGCGACCCGCGCCGATCACTTCGGCTGCGGTGTCCGCCGTCTCCCGCAGCAGGGCACCCAGTTCGGCGGCGACGGGGAAACGGGCGGCCAGTAGGTCCAGTGAAGAGGTCGGCTCTGTGGTGCCGGAGTCCTCCATGACACCCAACACCCCTGGTGCACGCCGCCGTTGGACGGTGCCGGACGACGGAACGGTGCCCGGCGGCAGCGCGGCGACAACCTGCGGTGAGGTGGCCGCACGCCCGGCGAGGCGCCGCTCCGGACTCAGCTCCGCGCGCAGTCGGGTGAGCGTCTGTTCGTCGAGGGATACTAGAGCGCCGCCCAGGTCGAGACGGACCGGCGGCAGGCCGGACGGCCGACCCCTCCGCACGGGGGCCGTCGCACGGCCCGGTTCCGTGGAGCGGTCGGAGGGACCGGCGGCGCGGGAACCGGCGAGGTGGGGTGCTGAGTCGTCGTCGGCGGGGGGACCGGCGGCGCGGAGACCAGAAGCCCTGGGCGCGGAGCCAACGGCGCCCCGAGAACCGGCGTCGTGCGACTCCGAATCCCCGACGCCATCGGAACCGGCGGCCCCGGGAGCGGAAGCACCGCCGGTAAGGGGGCCGGAGTCCCGGGACGCGGAGCCGACGGCGCCATGGGGACCGCCGAGGGGGGAGCCCGGGGGCCGGGACTCGGAGTCGTCGGCGGCATGAGCACCAGGGGCGCAGAGAGCAGCCGCCTCGGAAGCGGCAACGCCCGCGGTAAGGGGACCGGCGGCCCGGGACGCGGAAACACCAGCGCCAGCGGAACCAGCGACGCGGAGATCAGCGGCCCCGGAAGCCGCAGCACCTGCGGTAAGGGCACCGGCGGCCCGGGACGCGGAAACACCAGCGCCAGCGGAACCAGCGACGCGGAGATCAGCGGCCCCGGAAGCCGCAGCACCTGCGGTAAGAGCACCGGCGGCCCGGGACGCGGAAGCACCGGCGTCACGGGGACCAGCGGCGCAGAGAGCAGCGGCCCCGGAAGCCGCAGCACCTGCGGTAAGGGCACCGGCGGCCCGGGATGTGGGGATGCCTGAGGTGGCGCGATGGGTGGCCTTGCTGGCTGTCGGCGACGGCAGTGCCGGCGCCGTCTCTCTTCCCGTTGTCCACAACGCCGTTGCCACGCGGCGGAGTTGGGACAGACCATCCCGGTGCGGGGAGTTCGCCGCGACGACCAGGTGGTCCCGGCCCGACAGCGTGTCGTCGATGAGGGAGCCCAGTTGGCCGGTGCCGGCCTGGATGAAGGTGCGGTGGCCCGCCGCGTACATCGCCTCGACCAGTTGCCGGAACCGCACCGGCTCCAGCAGATGCCGTACGAACAGCTCACGCACCTCCGGCTCGCCCGCCGGGAAGGGCGCCGCCGTGGTCCCCGACCAGACCGGAACCGTCGGCGGCCGGAGCCGGAAACGGCGCGCGGCCTGCTCGATCGGCGCCAGGTAGGGCGCCAGCATCGGGGTGTGGAAGCCGGACTGGAAGGGCAGCACCTGGCTGAGCACACCCCGGGCACGGAACGCCCGGACGAACCCCTCGACCGCCGCGGCCGGGCCGCACACCATCGACTGGCCCGGCGAGTTGTCGTGCGAGAGCACGATGCCCGCGTCCGCCCAGCCCTCCTCGGCCAGCGTCGCCACGACCCGTTCGGCGGGTGCGCCGAGCGCCCCGAACGCCAGCCCCGGCACGGTCACCGTGTCGGGGTCGAACGTGGCCATGAAGGCGCCGACCTCGTCCTGGTCGTACAGCCCGGCGGCCGTCATCGCCGTCCATTCGCCGACGCTGTGTCCGGCGACCGCGTCCGGGACGACGCCCATGCGGCGCAGCGCCCGGTCGAGGAGCAACCCGACCCCGACGACCCCGAACCCGTGCCGGCCCACGTCCCCGACCTCGGCCCGTTCACCGGCCGGGAGCACGTCGTCCAGACCGAAGTGGGCGGCGATGTCGTCGACACGGGGTTCGAAGTCGCCTTCGAGGCCGGGGAAGACGAAGGCCAGCCCGCCCAACTCACCTGCCGCATCCGCCCGTAGCGGCTCCGGGCGGAACCAGACGTCGCTACGGCCGTGCCACGCCCGCCCCTTGGTGACCGCCCGGCGCGCCAGGGTGAGCCGCTTCGCGGTCGGGTCGACGATGCCGAGCCGGGTACGCCCGGCCTGCGGATGCGTACGGGTCGCGTCGAGACCGGCGGCGAGTACGGCCGTGTCGTCGGCGTCGAGGAGGGCGGCGAGGCTCTCGGGGGTGTCGGCGGCGAGCAGCAGGACGCGCTCCGGTTCGACGACGCTGACGACGGGTGCTGGAAAAGACCTCGCGGAGGCCGGCCTCGTTGGACGCGCTCCCGGCGCCTCCTCCAGCACCACATGCGCGTTGATCCCGCCGAACCCGAACGCGTTGACCGCCGCCCGCCGTACGGGCTGCCCGTCCGTCGTCTCCCAGGGCACCGCCCGGTCCAGCGGGCGGAACCGCGTGGCCGCGAGGGCCGGGTGCGGGTCCTCGCAGTGGAGGGTGGGCAGCAGCATGCCGTGATGGACGGCGAGGGCGGCCTTGACCAGGCCCGCGACCCCGGCGGCGGGCATGGTGTGCCCGATCATCGACTTCACGGAGCCGATCACCGCCGGACCGGCGCCCCCCGCCTCGTCGCTCTCCCTGGGCCCGAACACCTCGGTCAGCGTGGCCAGTTCGGCGGCGTCACCGGCGGGGGTCGCCGTGCCGTGGGCCTCGAGGAGGCCGACCGAGCCTGGCTGGGTGGGGTCGAGTCCGGCGGCCCGCCAGGCCTGGCGTACGGCGTGGGTCTGGCCGCCGGGGTCGGGGCTGACGAGTCCGGCGACGCGGCCGTCACTGGCCACACCGGTGCCCCGGATGACGGCGTAGATCCTGTCGCCGTCGCGCTCGGCGTCCGCGAGGCGCTTGAGGACGACCACGCCGGTGCCCTCACCGATCAGGACACCGTCGGCGTCCCGGTGGAAGGGCCGGATGCGCTGGCTGGGCGAGAGGGCGCGCAGCTGCGAGAAGACGCTCCACAGGGTGATGTCGTGGCAGTGATGGACTCCCCCGGCGAGCATCAAGTCGCAGCGCCCGGACGCCAGTTCGTTCACCGCCTGGTCCACGGCCACCAGCGAGGAGGCACAGGCGGCGTCCACGGTGTACGCCGGTCCGCGCAAGTCGAGGCGGTTGGCGACCCTGGACGCGGCCAGGTTGGGGACGAGTCCAATCGCCGACTCGGGGCTGTCGGGACCGAGCCGCTCGGTGAACGCCGTACGGACCCGGTCGAGTTGGCCGGAATCCAGGTCCGGCAGCAACTCCCCCAGTGTCCGGACGAGTTGACCGGCGGTACGGACCCGCTGGTCGAGCCGGACGAGTCCGGGGGTGAGGTAGCCGCCCCGGCCGAGGACGACGCCGATGCGGTGCCGGTCGGGGAGGCGGTCGTCGCCGCCCGCGTCGGCGACGGCGGCGGCTGCCACGTTGAGGGCGATGAGCTGGTCGGGTTCGGTGCCGGACACGGAGTTCGGCATGATCCCGAACCGGGTCACCTCGACCTCCGCCAGCCCGTCCACGAACCCTCCGCGCCGGCAGTACACCTGGTCGGCGACGGCACGCTCACCGGCGGAGTCCGGCCGGTAGTAGGCGTCCGCGTCCCAACGCCCGTCCGGTACCTCGGTGATGGCGTCCGTGCCGGCGAGCAGGTTCCGCCAGTAGGCGTCGAGGTCGGCGGCGCCGGGCATCAGCACCGACATGCCGACGATGGCCACCGGCAGGGCTGTTGGCCGACGATCTGCTTGATGGTCCGTCATGTCTGTCATGTCCGTCACCAGCCCGACGACGTGTAGACGACGGCGCCCGCCGACTCCTCGCCCCAGGCCAGTTCCCGGAGCAGCGCGGCCGTGCCCTCCTCGGGGTCGATGAGCCTGATCCCGCGCCGGGCGTACTCGCGCCCGAGTTCGGGGGTCACCATGCCGGTGTGGCCGCCGGTCGGCGCCCACGGTCCCCAGTGCACGGTCAGGGCCCGCTGTCCCGTCCGGGCCGCCCAGGCGGCGCCGAGGCTTTGGAGGGCGTCGTTGGCGGCGGCGTAGTCGACCTGGCCCCGGTTGCCGAGCACGGCCGAGATGCTGCCGAACAGGACGGCGAAAGCAGGGCTGTTGGGGAGCTGCTCCAACGCCGCGAGCAGTGTTTCGGCGCCGGTGGTCTTCGTCCCGTACACACGCTGGAACGACTCGGTGGTCTTCTCGGCGATGAGCCGGTCCTCGATCACCCCGGCCGCGTAGACGACCCCGTCGAGGCGGCCGTGTTCGGCGTGGATCTCCTTCACGGCCTGGAGGGCCGCGTCCTGCTCCCTGAAGTCGACGGAGTGGTAGCGGGCCGGGCTGCCGAGGGCCGTGAGTTCCTCGAGGGTGGCTGTGATCTCCCGCTGGGCGAGGAGGAGTTCGGCCTCGCGGCTTATCGCGGCGGGGGTGAGTCCGCCCCGGGCGGCGAGGGCCGCGCGGAGTTCGGTCCGGGTGTGGGCGGACGCCGTGTCCGGGGCCTCCGGTCCGTCGGGTGCGGGTGTCCGGCCGAGCAGTTCGATCCGGCAACGGGAGGCGGACGCCAGTGCCGCGGCGAACTTCGCGGTGATGCCTCGCGCCCCGCCGACGAGCAGCACCACACTGTCCCGGTCCAGCCCGAGGGCGGCGGCCTCCGCGGCACCGTCCCCGGCGGGTCCGGCACCGGTGGTACCGAGGGCGCCCAGCGGAGTCTCGACCAGCTCAAGTCCGTGACGTCCGGCGGGCGTTCGCAGGACCACCGGGGTGCGGTCGGAGGCGAGCAGCTCGCCGAGCAGCGCGTCGGCGACAGCAGCGGCACCCGTCTCGGAGGAACCCGCCTCGGAGGCGGCGAGGTCGATGATCCGCGCGTCCGTCTCCGGGTACTCCCGGACGACGGTCCGGAAGAGCCCGTGCAGGCCCGCCGATCTCAACTCGGCGCCGTCCGGGCCGCCTTCCGTGACCGCGCGTACCGCGAACAGCCATCGCGGGCCGAGTCCGAGGGCAGCCTTGAGGACGGGGAACGCGTCGGGCAGCACCGGCGGCCGGGACACGGCCAGCGGATCGAGATACAGCACCCCGTCGATCGGCCCCTCCGCCCCGGTAAGCAGCTGCTCGGGCCCGAATACCACCGCGTCGGCGCCATGCCCGGCGAGCCTCGCCACGACCTCGCGGGCCACCTCACCGGCGTCGTCGTCGCCGAGGAGCGCGAACCGCTTGCCGGCCAGGACGGCGGCGGGGTCGCCGGTCGCGTTCTGGTCCTGTTGCTCCAGCAGGACGGGCCGCGACTGGAAGCGCTTCGGTGCCTCGCCGGTGACTTCCGACGGCACGTCGGCAGCGTCCGGCCGTAGGGGCCGCGGTGGGGTCGTCGGCTGTTGATCGGTTCCGGTCGGCCCGGCAAGCCGCGCCGCGAGCCACGCCGTCACCGAGGCCGCCGTACGGGCCTTGGCCAGATCCTCCAGCTCAGCGTCATCGAGGACAGTGGCGTCGCCGCCGACCCCGACCCCGAACCGCTGCGCCAACTCACCGGCGATTTCCACCCGCTTGATCGAGTCGATACTGAGATCCGCTTCCAGATCAAGATCCGGCTCGATCATGTCCACGGGGTATCCGGTCCGCTCACCGATGATCTCCAGCACCACCGCCAGGACATCCGCCTCCGTGAGCCCCACGGCAGCCGGGGCGGGAGCCGTTTCAGGCGCAGCCGCAGGCACGGCCGTCGCCAACCGCGCCGCGAGCCATGCCGTCACCGAGGCGGCAGTACGCGCCCTGGCCAGCTCCTCCAACTCGGCATCGTCGAGGACGGTGAGGTCACCACCACCCCCGACACCGAGCCGCTGCGCCAACTCGCCAGCGATCTCAGCCCGCTTGATCGAGTCGACACTCAGATCCGCTTCCAGATCAAGATCCGGCTCGATCATGTCGACCGGATAACCGGTCCGCTCACTGATGATCTCCAGCACCACTCCCAACACATCCGCCTCCGAGAACCCCACGGCAGCCGGGGCGGGGGCGGGGACAGGCTCGGCCTGCTGAACCTGAGGGTGCGGCTGCGCGACCCCCAGGGGCTCCCCCGTCGCCGCCGGTCCGGGTATCCACTGCCCCGGCGTCGCGCCGAAGTACGTGAGGAGTACGTCCCGTTGGGCGGCGACCATCTCGCGGCTGGTGCGCAGGAACTCGGAGATCAGCGCGTCCCTGCCGTCCGTGCCCGGGGTGGCGTCCTGGTGATTCGCGGTCACTGGCGTCGTCTCCGCTACGCGTCGGGCCGGTGCCAGGGCACCGGGGAGGAGGTCGCCGGCGGCGGTGCGGACCAGGTGGCCGTCGACCGTCCAGCCGGGGCGCTTGGGTGCCTTGGTGCGGGTCGCGTCGACGGCGTCCCGCCCGTGGAAGAGCCATCCGGTGCGCACCGGCAGCCCCGCGACGGCCAGTTGGGCGAGTGCGTCCAGCCAGCCGCGCAGTCCACTGTCGGGCCGCGGTTCGCAGGCGACCGTGCGGTGCGGGCGGTCGCCGAGGATCTGGCCGACCAGCCGGGTCAGTACGGACCCGGGGCCTGCCTCGACGAAGATCCGGGCGCCCGCCTCGTACATGGCCTCGATCTGGGCGACGAAGCCGACGGGGGCGCCGATCTGGGCGGCGAGTTCGGCGCGCACCGCATCCGCGTCGACGGCGTACGGGGCTGCCGTACGGTTCGACCAGACCGCGAACTCGGGTGCGTGCACGGGATGTTGGGCCAGGGACTCCGCGAACCGTTCACCCGCCCCGGCGACAAGCGGGCTGTGGAAGGCGCAGGCGACGGGGATGCGCTTCGCGCCCAGCCCGGCCGCGCGCAGCAGCCGTACGGCCTCGTCGACCGCCTCTGTCGGTCCCGAAATCACCGTCTGTGTGGGCGAGTTGTGGTTGGCGACGACTACCGAGGCGGGCGCGCCTGCTGTGCGCAGGGCCGCCGTGACGTCCTCGGCGCCCGCCGACACCGCCGCCATGGTGCCCGGGTCGTCGCCGCCCGCGTCACCGGCGGCCGAGAGGATCGCGGTCGCGCGCTGTGCGCTCAGCGCGATGAGGGTCTCCGGGTCGAGGGCGCCGGCCGCGCTGAGGGCGACGAGTTCGCCGTAGCTGTGCCCGACGGCCATGTCCGGGCGTACGCCGGCCGTGGTGAGCAGGGCGTGTGCGGCGAGCCCGGCGATGCCCAGGGCGGGCTGGGCGACCCGGGTGTCGGTGAGGGCGGTGTGTTGGCGGTCGCGGGTGGCGTTGTCGAAGGGGGTGGGCGGGTAGAGGACGTCGGCGTGGTCGCGGCCGAGCTCCAGGTAGTACTGGAGTTCGGGGAACGCGACGAACACATCGGCGAGCATCCCGGTCCGCTGACTGCCCTGCCCGGGGAAGAGGAAGGCGACCTGGCCCGACAGCTCCTGTCCGGGCTCACGCCCGGGCTCTTGGTGGCGCTGCCCCTGCTGGTTCCACTGGCTCTGCGGGCTCTGCTGACCCTGCGGGCTCTGGGGGTTCGGCTGGTCCTGCTGGCCCTGCTGGCCCTGCGGGCTCTGCGGGTTCGGCTGGTCCTGCTGGCCCTGCGGGCTCTGCTGACCCTGCGGGCTCTGTGGGCTTTGCGGGTTCGGCTGGTCCTGCTGACCCTGCGGGCTCTGCTGACCCTGCTGACCCTGCGGGCTCTGCGGGCTCTGCGGGTTCGGCTGACCCTGCGGGCTCTGCTGACCCTGCGGGCTCTGCGGGCTCTGCTGACCCTGCGGGCTCTGCGGGCTCGGCTGGCCCTGCCGGCCCTGCCGGCCCTGCTGCCCCTGCCGCCCCTGCTGCCCCTGTGCGAGATGGACCCCCGCGCGCGGATCGTGCTCCCCCGCCAGCGCGCGTCGCAGCTGCCCTACGAGCCCCGCCGGGTCCGTCGCCACGACCGCGACCTGCACGGGCTCGTGCCGGGCGTCGGAGCGGCGCGAGGCGGCGAGCGCCAGATCGCGCAGCCTCCAGGACGACTCCTCGTCCTGCGCCGCCTTCAGCACGTCCTCGATGGCCCGCCGCGCCCCCGCCGGATCGGCGGCCCGGAAGGTGAACAGCTCGGCGGGCCAGGTGTCGAGCGTGTGCGCGGGCGCGGCGGAGTCGGCATAGGCACCCAGCACCACATGGAAGTTGGTCCCGCCGAAGCCGAACGCGCTGACGCCCGCGACGCGTTCGTGCGCAGGTGTCGCCCAGGGCCGCGCCTGCCCGTGGAACACGAACGGGCTACTGCCCTCCTCCCAGGCGGAGTTGGGCTCGCTGACGTGCAGGGTGGGCGGCTTGACCCCGGTGTGCAGGGCCAGCACGGTCTTGATGAGCCCGGCAAGGCCGGCGGCGCACTTGGTGTGCCCGATCTGCGACTTGACCGAACCGAGTGCGACCGCACCCGGTTTGGCCCCGGCCCCGCTGAACACCTCGCTCAGGATGGTCAGTTCGGTGCGGTCGCCGACCACGGTTCCCGTGCCGTGCGCCTCGACCAGCCCGACCTCGGCGGGTGACACCCCGGCGTTGCGGTACGCCCGCCGCAGCGCCGTCCGTTGCCCCTCCGGCCGGGGAGCCGTCAGCCCGAGCGAGCGTCCGTCGCTGGAACTGCCGACGCCCTTGATGACACCGTAGATCCGGTCGCCGTCGCGCTCGGCGTCCGCCAGCCGCTTCAGGACGACGCACGCGACCCCCTCCCCCAGCGCGATCCCGTCGGCCGAGCTGTCGAAGGCGCGGGAGCGCCCGGTCGGGGACAGGGCGTGCACGGAGGAGAAGAGGACGTAGTCGTTGATGCCGTTGTGCAGATCGGCGCCGCCGCACAGCACGACGTCGCTGGTCCCGCCCACCAGTTCCTTGCAGGCCACGTCGACGGCGGCCAGGGACGAGGCGCACGCGGCGTCGACGGTGTAGTTGGCGCCGCCGAGGTCGAGCCGGTTGGCGATCCGGCCGGAGATGACGTTGGAGAGCATCCCGGGGAAGGAGTCCTCGGTCAGCCTGGGCAGCTGGTCCGCGAGCCCGTCGGGCACCTTGCCGTAGTAGGAGGGCAGTACGGCTCTGAGCGTGCCCGCGTTGGACAGATCGCTGCCCGCCTCCGCGCCGAAGACGACCGAGGTGCGCGAGCGGTCGAACTCCCGCCCCCGGTCCCCGTATCCGGCGTGCGCCAGGGCTCGCCGGGCGGCTTCGAGGGCCAGCAGCTGGACGGGCTCGATGCTGCCGAGCGAGGTGGGCGGAATGCCGTACGACAGCGGGTCGAAGGGGATGCGGGGCAGGAAGCCGCCCCACTTGGACGGCGTGACGCCACCGTCCCCGTCCGCCTCCGAGTAGTGCACGGCGGGGTCCCAGCGGTCGGCCGGTACCTCCCCCACCGCGTCGTGACCGCCGACGACGTTCGCCCAGAAGGAGGCGAGGTCGGGGGCGTCCGGGAACATGCAGGCCATGCCCACGACGGCGACATCGAGGGGCGCGGGCGCCGGGGCCTCCTCGGGCGGCAGCACACCGAGCTGCTCCCGCAGCCGTTCCGCCCGCCCGGTGAGGAAGTCGGCGGCGCCGTCGGCGACGGAGTGGTGCAGGGCGTCGATGGTCGTGGTCGCCGAGCGCAGTACAGCCACTTCCCCGGCCATGAACATGCCCTCGGCGAGCTGCCGTTGCTCGTCCACGGCCGTCAACTCGCCCTGGGAGTCCCGCTCGATGCCCTTGCTGGCGATCCGCAGCCGCCCGATGTTGAGCCGCTCCAGCTCCTCCCAGATCCGCCGCTCGGGCACCCCGCCCGCCCTCAACTCCGCCTCGAACGCACGGTAGTTGTCGCTGAACGGGCTGGGTACGCACCGGGTGGCATGACCGGGTGCCGTCTCCAGCAGCGCGGTGCTGGTCGCGTCGACGACCTGGCGCTGGAAGAGCGGCTGGACCGCCCCGCAGGCCACGGCCTCCTCGGTGAACAGATAGGCGGTGCCCATCAGCACCCCGACGGACCCACCGCGCGCGATCAGCGGAGCGGCGAGGGCGGCGACCATCGCGGCCGACCGCTCGTCATGGACCCCGCCCGCGAAGAACACCTCGATCCGCTCGGCTTCACTGTCCGGGGCTCCAGCTCCGGCCAAGTAGTCGTCAATGACGGCGAGTTGGGCCTCCCAGAGGGGAAAGCTGCCGCGCGGTCCGACATGCCCGCCGCACTCGGACCCCTCGAACACGAACCGGCGGGACCCGGCCTCCAGGAACTGCCTCAGCAGACCCGGCGACGGCACGTGCAGGAAGGTGCTGATTCCGGCCCGCTCCAGCGCCTCGGCCTGGGCGGGCCTGCCGCCCGCGATGACGGCGTGCGTGGGCCGCAGCTCCCGTACGGCTTCGAGCTGGGCGTTGCGCAGTTCCTCGGGCGCGAACCCGAGGACGCCGACACCCCAGGGCCGGTCGTCCCCGACGGCTTCCCGGGTCTCGGCCAGCATGGTCCGGGTCTGCTCGCCGGTGGCGAGGGCCAGCGCGACGAACGGCAGCGCGCCGCTCCCGGCGACGGCCGCCGCGAACCGTGCCTGGTCGCTGACGCGGGTCATCGGGCCCTGCGCGACGGGGAGTTGGGTGCCGAGGGCCCGGCTCATCGGGGAGCCGGCGCGCAACGCACGTACGGTCCCGTCACCCCGTACGACATCCCGTACGACATCCCGTACCGCGTCGGTGAGGGCGTGGACCGTGCGGGCGGTGTCGCCCCAGCGGTCGGCGAAGCGGGCGGCGAGGAAGCCGTCCTGGCCGACCGGGAGGAGCTGGGTGCGCGGGTCCTGGGCGCCGAGCAGCGCCGCGACCGCCGCCGGATCCCCGGCCGGGAGGGGCGGGGCGTCGGGGCCACGCCGGTGCAGTACGCGGTGGCCGGCCACGACGACGGTCTCCGAGCCGTCCATCGAGCGCAGCGCGGCAGCGGTCGCCTCCGGCAGCGACGACTCGGCGAGCAGGGCGAGTTGGCTGTCGAGGACGACGCCCGCGGCTCCCCCGGCGACAGCGGCGGCGGCCGTACGGGGGCCGATGCCGCCACGGGCCCAGACGGGCAGTTCGATGCCGGGGTCGGCGAGGAGCCGTTGCAGCAGGACGAAGGTGCTGAGCTCGCCGATCCGGCCTCCGCCGTCACTGCCCCGGGCGATCAGCCCGTGCGCACCGGCGCGGACTGCGGCGAGGGCCTCCGCCAGGTCGGTGACCTCGACGAGGACGCGGTGGCGGGCGGCGAGGTCGGGGACCGACCAGAGGGTGTCGGGGGCACTGGGGGCGTCGGCGGCCAGGATCAGCGTGTCCGGGCCGTCGTCGCCGGCCAGGTCAGCGGGGGTGAGTCGGCAGCGAGGGTCGATTCGTACGCCGTAGCGGAAGCCGGGGGTGGTGGCGGAGGCGGGAGCGCGGGCGGCGAGGCGGCGCATCCTCGCCAGGGCGTCTCTCGCTCTGCGGTCACCGAGGCCCAGGTCGAGTACTCCCAGGGCGCCCGCCCGGCTTACGGCGGTGGCGAGCCGGGCGTCGGGCTCACAAAAAGGGGTGACTCCGATGATCATGTCTACGGCGCGCACGGCAGACGTCATGATTCTCCGAAATATTCGGTGAAACTGCACGGTGGGGGTTTTGTGTGGCGCGGAAGCACTTCACCTCAGGGGGAAACCACCGGGAAGCTAGCGCCGACATTACTCGCGAGTCAACATGGCGTGGAACATTCCGTAAGCGGCCGATTCCATTCGGCCAGCACCGACCAGCCACCCAATTCGCGAAAAACCGTCCAATTCCATTCAGTCGCGACGTCACCGCAGCCCCCGGCGACCGCCTCCGGGCGTCAGGGAGTTGCCGGATACCGGGTTGAATTCACTTCCGCCTCACGCCTCGGAAACACCGTCGGCGGACGAAGTAAACCTTGTAAATTCCTCATGTCGACGCCCCGGCGGCCGAATCGGGCCATGCGTGGGACGCCCTTCGGCACGGCCAAAGGCGCCCGATGGGCGAGACTGACAGACCCCCTACTTTCACGCGCCCTTCCGCGACAGGACAAGAGGCAGGACACAACAGAACGAGCCGACCTCCCCGGCGGAAACCCGGGGAGGTCGGCTCGTCGCGAAGACGGTCAGGCCTTCACCTCGGACACGTCGGGGGCGTCCCCCGAGGCGACCTCCGCCTCCACGGCCGACGCGGCCCCCGCCGGGCGCACCGGAATGAGGAAGGCGACCACCGCCGCGGCGAGACCGACACCGCAGCCGATCATCATGGCGGACCGGAATCCGGCCTCGGAGGGCAGCGCGAAGCCGCCGAAGTCGGTGGTCATCTGGGCCAGGACGACGCCGATGACGGCGGCCGAGACCGAGCTGCCGATCGAACGCATCAGGGTGTTGAAGCTGTTGGCGGAGGCGGTCTCGGACTGCGGAACCGCGCCCATGATCAGCGCGGGCATGGCGCCGTAGGCGAAGCCGACACCCGTGTTGCAGACGATGGTCACCGCGAGCAGGCCCCAGGTGGAGCCGGAGCCGACGAGCGGCAGGGAGATGCCGTACCCGACGGCGATGACCAGGCTGCCGACGGAGAGCGTGATCCTGGGGCCGGACTTGGCGGAGAGCATCGCGCCGAGCGGCGACATGACCATCATCATCAGGCCGGCCGGAGCCATCCACAGCCCCATGGCGAGCATGGACTCGCCGAGCCCGTAACCGGTCTCCTTGGGCAGCTGCATCAGCTGGGGGATGACCAGGGACTGCGCGTACATCGCGAACCCGACGAGGATCGAGGCCGCGTTGGTCATCAGCACCTGGGGACGGGCGGTCACCCGCAGGTCGACCAGCGGCTCGGCGCTGCGCAGCTCCCACCGGCCCCAGGCCAGCAGCACGACCACGGCGACGGCGAACAGCCCGAGGGTGGTACCGCTGCCCCAGCCCCAGTCGGCACCCTTCGACACGGCGAGCAGGAGGCAGATCAGCGCGGTGCCGAGTCCGATCGCGCCGAGCAGGTCGAAGCGCCCGGCGGCGGTGTTCTCACGCCCGGCGGGCACGAAGAGGGAGATCAGCGCGGCGACGGCGAGGGACAGCGCGGCCACGACCCAGAACAGCACCCGCCAGCTGGCGTTCTCGGCGATCGCCGCGGAGAACGGCAGCCCGAGGGCGCCGCCGACCCCCATGGACGCACTCATGATCGCGATCGACGAACCCAGCTTCTCCGCCGGTACGACGTCCCGCAGCAGGCTGATGCCCAGGGGTACGACGCCCATGCCCATGCCCTGGAGTCCGCGCCCGGCGATCATCGGGAGCACGGAGGAGGAGAGCGCGCAGACGACCGAGCCCAGGATGAGCGGCACGAGCGAGGCGAGCAGCATGCGCTTCTTGCCGTACATGTCGCCGAGCCGGCCGGCGACCGGGGTCACGACCGCCGCGGCCAGCAGGGTGGCGGTGACCACCCAGGAGGCGTTCGAGGCGGAGGTGTCGAGGATGCTCGGCAGCTCCCCGATCAGCGGGACCACGAGGGTCTGCGTGATCGCGGCCACGATGCCGGCGAAGGCGAGGATGCCGACGACCCTGCTGGAGCCGGGGCCTGAGCCTGAGCCGGGGCCGGAGTCGGGCTTGGAACTGTCCACTGGGTTGCTCCCTCGGAGGATGAAGACGACGCGATGTGCACGATACACAAGAAGTGCATCATGCACATCCCCACGGAAAGCATTAACTTGGCAGGGGGCCCGCCGAGGGGAGGCCCTTCAGGAGCCGGAGGAAGCAGCTGCATGGACGAGCCCATGGACAAACCCGTTGATCGGATCGAGTTCGAGATGATGCTCCTCGGGCGGTACATGCACCTGCTCTCACCCACCTCGCGGGGCATGGTGGGACGGCTCGACCGCAGCGCGTACATCGTCCTCAGCCGCATCGAGGCGGAAGGGCCGATGTCCATCGGCCAGCTCAGCGCCGCGTTCGGCCTGGACGTGTCCACGCTCAACCGGCAGACCGCCGCGATGGTCCGCGCGGGGATCGTCGAACGCATCCCCGACCCCGAGGGGGGCATAGCGCGCAAGTTCGCGATGACGGAGGAGGGCCGGCGCCGGCTGGCAGCCGACCGCGCGGAGAACCGGGTGGGCCTGGGCAAGATCATGACCGAGTGGACGGCCGAGGAGGTCGCCGACTTCGCCGCCCATCTGAGCCGGCTCAACCGTGACGTGGAGCGACTGGACGGACGGCCGTGGCCGCGCGACCGATCGACGACGCCGACGCCGACGCCGACGACGCCGCCGACAAGCGGTGAACGCTCGCGCACACTTGAAGCGTGAACCAACTCGGCATGAATTGCCCCTGGCATGGGCAGAGTTGAGGTGCGCCGACCGTCCCGCGCCGCATCCCGGGAGGCAGCCCAGTCATGCACCCCGAGCCGGACAGCCGCACCCGCCGCCCTTCCGGGCACCCGATTCCCCGCCGGGTCGTCGTCACCGGCCTGGGAGCGGTCACCCCGCTCGGCATCGGGGTCCCCGACCTCTGGCGGGGCCTCCTCGAAGGCCGGTGCGGAATAAGGGAGTTGACCGGCGAGGAGTTCACCGGCCTGCCGGTCCGCTCGGCGGGCACGGTCCCCGTGGATCCGGCCGCTCTGCTCCCCCGCCCCCAGGCCCGCCGAATGAACCGGGCCGCGCAGTTCGGCGTACTGGCGGCGCGGGAGGCCTGGCGGGACGCGGGCTTCGACGGCTCGGGCACGGAGGCCAGCGGTCTGTCCCCCGACCGCGTGGGGGTCTCGGTCGGCGCGATCCTGGGTGACGCGTCGGTGCTGGTCGGCGGCGACCGCCGACTGCGCGAGAAGGGGCCCCGGGCGGTCTCGCCGCTCACCACACCCATGACAGTGCCGTCGCAGGCGGCGTCCCAGATCTCGCTGGACCTGCGCATCACCGGCGAGGCCCGCACGGTGACCAGCGCCTGCGCGTCGGGCACGGAGGCGATCGGCCAGGCGATCGACCGCATACGGTACGGCCATGTCGACGTCGCCCTCGCGGGTGGCGCCGAAGCTGTCGTCACCCCGGCGATCATGGCGTCGTTCGCCGCGATGCGCGCCCTGTCGACGCGCCCCGCCGGGGAGCTGCCGTCCCGCCCCTTCGCCCGGGACCGGGACGGTTTCGTCAACGGCGAGGGGGCCGGTTTCCTGCTCCTGGAGTCGGAGGAGCACGCCTGGGCGAGGGGCGCCAGCGTCTACTGCGAGGCGGCCGGCTGGGGCCTGTCGGCCGACGCCCACCACATGGCGGCCCCGGACCCCTCGGGCACCGGCGTGGCCCTCGCCCTCCGCCGCGCCCTGCGGGACGCCGGGAGCCGCCCCGCCGACGTGATCCACGTCAACGCGCACGCCACGGCCACACCGGACGGCGACCTGGCGGAGGCGAACGCGCTACGGACCGTACTGGGCGCGACCCCGGTCCCCGTCACGGCCCTCAAAGGCCACCTCGGCCACCTCCAGGGCGCGGCGGGCGGGGTGGAGGCGGTGGCCACGGCCCTGACCCTGCATCACGGCACGATTCCGCCGACGATCGGGTGCGGGGAGGGGGAGCAGGACGAGGGGATCGATCTGGACGTGGTGCGGGGTCGGCCGCGTGTGCTGCCCAGGTACGGGGATCTGGCGCTCAGTAACTCGTTCGGGTTCGGGGGGCACAATGCGGTGCTGGCGCTGCGGCGGGTGGGGTAGGGGGCGGCGGAATAGGGGGAAAGCGGGGGATCACGCCGAACGCTTACGGGCGGCGGCGGTCTTCTTGGCAGCGGTCTTCTTGGCCGTACTGGCGGTTTTGGCGGTACTGGCCTTGCTGGTACCGCTCGCCCTGCTGGTGCTGCTCGCCGTCTTCTTGGCGGT
Organism: Streptomyces sp. NPDC047042; assembly: GCF_040644035.1. Taxonomy (NCBI): domain Bacteria; kingdom Bacillati; phylum Actinomycetota; class Actinomycetes; order Kitasatosporales; family Streptomycetaceae; genus Streptomyces; species Streptomyces sp. NPDC047042. The sequence goes on from NZ_JBEYVP010000016.1 coordinate 74,055, forward strand.
GCCGGTCGACTTCTTGGCGTCGGCGGCCTTCTTCGTTGTGGCTTTCTTCGCTGTGGCCTTCTTCGCGGTGGAGGTCGACTTCTTCCCCGGTTCGGCCTTGGGTGTGGCTCGGGAACTCGTCCGGGGCGCCGCCCTGGAAGCCGTACGCCGCTCACGCAGCGACTTGACCTCTCCCTCCCCCTTCTCTCCCGCGCCCTCCTCGCTCTCGGCTTCCGCAACCGTCTCGCCCCGCGATTCCTTGGCCTCCCGCACGCTCTTCTCCAGCGCGGCCATCAGATCCAGCACCTTGCCGCCACCGCTCGGAGCCGGGGCGTGCGGTGCCTCCTCGCCGGAGGCCTTCGCGGCGATGAGTTCCTCGACGGCCTCGCGGTAGTCGTCGTGGAGGTCGGCGAGATCGACCTCGCCGAGGGTGGCCATGAGGGCGTCGGCGAGATCGAGTTCCTGGTCCCGTACGGTGACGCCCGCGTCCGGCGCGACACCCTCCGTGCCCCGGATCTCGTCGGGCCACAGCAGCCCGTGCATGGCGATGACGTCGTCGACGACCCGCAGCATGCCGAGCCGCTCCCGCCCCCGCAGGGCGAACTTGGCGATGGCGACCTTCTGGCTGCGCTTGAGCGCCTCACGCAGCAGCGTGTAGGGCTTGGCGGCCGGAACGCCGTTCGCGGAGAGGTAGTAGGCGGTGTCCATCTGCAGCGGATCAATACGGTCGCTGGGCACGAAGGCGACGATCTCGATGGTCTTGGCGGTGGGCAGCGGCAGTGACGCCAGATCGTCGTCGGTGATCGGGATCATCGCGCCGTCGGCACCCTCGTACGCCTTGCCGATCTCGTCCCCCCGGACCTCGCGGTCCTCCATCTCGCACACCTTGCGATAGCGGATGCGGCCGCCGTCCTCGACGTGGATCTGCCGGAAGGAGATCGAGTGGCTCTCGGTGGCGTTCACGAGCTTGATCGGGATGCTGACCAGCCCGAAGGAGATGGCGCCGTTCCATATGGATCGCACGAGGTGAACCTTCCTCCGGAGGTTGCTTTGCCCCGCTTTCGTGGGATTCTCATCGTATGACGCCGATCACGGAGGTGGAGGGGCGAAGGGTGGCCCTCTCGAACCTGGAGAAGGTGATCCACCCGGCGACAGGCTTCACCAAGGGCGAGCTGCTCCACTACTACGCCACCACCGCGGACGCCCTCCTCCCCCATCTGCGTGACCGCCCGGTCTCCTTCCTGCGCTATCCGGACGGCCCCGACGGCCAGGTCTTCTTCGCCAAGAACGTGCCGCCGGGTACGCCCGACTGGGTCACGACGGCACATGTTCCGCGCTCGGAGGGCCCGGCGCGCATGGTCCTGATCCAGGACCTGCCCTCCCTGATGTGGGCGGCGAACCTGGTCACGGAGTTCCACACCCCCCAGTGGCTGATCGACGCCCCCGGCGAGGCGGACCGCCTGGTCATGGACCTGGACCCCGGCCATCCGGCGACGATCGTGGAGTGCTGCGAGGTGGCGCTCTGGCTACGGCGGCGGCTGGCGGCGGACGGGATCGAGGCGTACGCGAAGACGTCCGGCTCGAAGGGCCTGCACCTCCTGGCCCTGCCGGCGGCCAGAACCCCGTCCGGCGAGATCACGGCGTACGCGAAGGAACTGGCGGTCGAGGCGGAACGCGCCCTCCCCGACCTGGTGGTCCACCGCATGACCCGCAGCCTGCGCCCGGGCAAGGTCTTCGTCGACTACAGCCAGAACGCGGCCCGAAAGACAACGGCGACGCCATACACGCTCCGAGCGCGCAGAGAGCCGACGGTCTCGACACCGGTGACGTGGGAGGAGGTGACGGGATGCACGGATCCGGCCCAACTCGCTTTCGGGGCGGGGGACATCGGGGGGCGGCTGGGGTCGTACGGAGATCTGCTGGCACCGCTTCTGCGGAACCGCGACTGACCGCCGCTCGGCCCGGACAACCGGGGGGTGTGTGATGGAGTGGGCGCCATGACCGACAACGAGACGATCACGGTGCCCCGCCATCTGCGGGGATATCCCGGGGTGGCGTTCGGCGGATACGTAGCGGGGGTGCTCGCCGGGCGGGCGGCGGCCAAGACCGTACGGGTGGACTTCCGACGGCCGACCCCGGTGGAGGTACCGGTGAGGCTCACGGAGACCGCCGACGGTGGGGCCGTGCTGACTGGTGCGGAGGGGGTGCTCGCGGTGGCCACGCCCGACGAACTGGACCTCGAAGTCCCAAAACCGCCTTCCTGGGACGAGGCGTCGGCGGCGTCCGAGGCGTACCGCGCGGCTCCGCCGGAGGGGACTACGGACTGCTTCGGGTGCGGACTTGACCGCACGCCCGACAACGGGTTGCGCCAGCACTGCGGAGGAGTGCCGGGACGGGATCTGGTGGCCGCGGCCTGGACGGCCGGGCCCGCACTCGCCGACGCGGAGGGGAAGCTGCGGGCGGAGCTGGTGTGGGGGGCACTCGACTGCCCCGGGAACGCGGCGGGTCGGCTGCGGGGGACGTTGCGAGAGGGGGCCGTGACTGCCTCGCTCACGGCACGACTGTTCCGACCGGTGCCGGTTTCCACCCGGCTCGTGTCTTATGCGTGGGTCCTCTCGGAGGAAGGGCGGAAGCACCGGGTGGCTGTTGCCCTGGCCACGGCGGGGGGCGACCTCTGCGCGGTCTCCTCGGCGCTGTGGGTGGACCTTCGATAACCCGCCGGCGTTGGCTGGGGCCCGCGCAACGGGCGGCTCGGCCGACCCGAGGTCCGGCACAGGACATCGCCTAAACCCGCCCCCAGGTCCCCCGATCCCGAGCCACCGCATGCAGCGCCTCCACGTCCGCCGGTTTCAGTACGCCCCCCAATCGCGCCAGTCCCGGCAGTTCCGTGTCCTGGAGGACCCTGACCTCTCTCAGGGGGACCGTGAATCTCAGGTCGGCCGGGCCGGCCAGGGCCAGGACCGGGTGGACCTCTGCCGTCAGGGCGTGCGAGGCGCGGTCGGCGGTGGCGCGGACTCTGCGGAGCAGGGGGTGGGGGTCGCGGCGGCCCAGGGTCACCATCGGGTCGGCGATCAGGACACGCTGCTTGCGGGCGTACAGGGTGGTCACCGCGAACAGTCCGCCCGGGCCGATCACCAGGTGGTGGATGCGGTCGCCGCCGGGTAACGGGAGCGAGTGCAGGGTGTGCCAGCCCGCGCCCTCCAAAGCCTCCAGGGCCTCGCCCACCGCCTGTTCCGCCGTCAGGGCGCGTCGCCTGGGGTCCGGGCGGAGGCGGTGGGGCGGGGCCGGGTCGCGGTCCAGGGCGATCTGGAGGGCCTCGCCCGGACGGTTCGGGGCCAGGTCGTCGTCGGGGTGGAGGGACAGCCGGGCCAGTTCCGCCGGGGTCGGGACCGGGGGCGGGCCCACCGTCACCGGGCCGGTCAGAAACGGGCCCAGGGCCTCCAGTACGTCCCCTCTGAGGTCCTCGCTCAGCAGGTTGACCCGGGACGACTCACGGTCGTACCAGGCGATGCTGCGCCCGTCCGTCATGCACACGTACAGCCGCTCATGGCCTTGGCGCCAGGCCGGTACGACGCGCAGTCCGCTCATCCACCATCACCCCAATCCCCGCACGCCCATGGGAACAGGCGGGGTGCTGCGACGGCAAGAAGCCGGTTACCTTTGGAGACAGTTGGGGGCGGAGTCGGTTGCCCCGAGTGGGGGAGGCGGCGTAGTTGCGGACCCGCAGGAACCAGCCCGACGTACCGGCTCCGGGCGAGCCGTGGAGCGAGATCGTGCCAGGCTTGTGGATGGGCGGACACGAGTTCGCCAGGCGGCCCGGAGAGCTCGAACTCGCCGTCGTGCACGATGAGTTCGACCTGGTCATCACCCTGTTGCGGATGCCGGGGCACGGGCCCGATCCCGGTGTCGAGCACCATGTGTGGGCCATTCCGGACGGGCCGCTCGACGGGACCCAGCTCGCCGGTGTGATCCGGCTCGCCGAGGCCGCGTGCGTCGCGCAGGAGGACGGGCGCACGGTGCTCGTCCGTTGCTACAGCGGCTACAACCGGTCGGGGCTCGTCGTCGCGCACGCCCTGATCCGGGACGGGCACACCGTCGACGAGGCGATCCGTCTCATCAGGTCCCGCCGCTCGCCCTGGGCCCTGCACAACGACCTGTTCGTGGACTATCTGCGGACGGGCCTGCCCACCGCCCGACTGCTGGAGGAACTGGCCGAATAGGCGGAGCGGGCAAAGTGGGCGGAGCAACCCACCCGGCGGCCATGTCCGCCGTGCGAATAAAGTGTCGGGTACGGGGCGACCGACCGGTTGTCGCCCGCACATCCTCCCCGGCCCGGAGCAGGAGCGCATTGACTCCCAGCCGCATCTCCCGCGCCGCCCTCGCCTGCCTGGCCACCCTGGCCCTCGCCGCCCTCACCTCCGCCTGCGGCGACGCCGGCGGGCTGCGCGGCGCCGGGCCGACCGCGACCGCCGTCAGCCCCGCCCGGCTGTGGCCCCAGCTGCCCGCCGCGTCCAGCCCCGCCTGGGACTACGGCGAGGCCGAGACCGAGACCGTACGGGGCGTCACCGCCCCCGGCGACGACATCCACAAGGTCGACCCGGTGGCCGTCGTACGGGCGGAGATCGCCGCGCACCCCGACCTGTACACCGCCGACAGTCCCCCGTACGCCGGAACGACCGCCGGGATGGCGGCCTGTGGCCCCAAGAGCAGCGGCGCCGGTTCCGGTGCGGGCGCCTGTCCCGTCCTCAAGGCCTACTACCGCGACCTCACCGGGGACGGCCGCGACGACATGGCCCTCGGTTTCCGGCTGCTGCCGGGCAACGGGACCGCCGTACGCGTGTACACCTTCCAGCGGCACAAGCTGGTGCAGATCATGGCGAACGACGACGCCGTGACCGCCGTGCAGCTGGCCGGCCGGGCCGTGATCATCCGGTCGCCCTCGCAGATCCCCGGGTACGAGTACCGCACCCAGTGGACCTGGGACGCCGACCAGAAGGCGATGCTGCTCACGAGGGACGAGTTCCTCCGTACCGGCAAACCCAAGCACGCCCCCTCCTCGTTGGGCTCTTCCTCCCCCGCCGCGTCCTCGTCCGCGAGCCCCCGGTGAGGGCCGTGCTGCCCGGTTGGGCGGGCACTCTCGCCGCCAAGGCCGCGCTGTTCATCACCGGGATGTGCTGCGCCCTCGCCGCCCTGCTCGGCGTCCTTGTGCACGTCTCCGTGACCCACCAGACCGTCGACCAGGCCCGCGACCGCGCCCTGTCCCGGCTCGTGGAGGCCACGTCGGCCTACGAGGCCGGGGACGCGCTCCGGCCGCGCGCCGGGATCGATCCCGAGGGGCTGCCGAAGCCGCTGCGGGCGCTCGCGGCGGCCGGGGAGCGCGGCACGATGGTCACCGACCACGACGGCGTGCCGACGATGTGGGCGGCCGGCCCGGCGGAAGGCGGGCACGCGCTCGCCGTGGCCCTCGACTACTCCCAGAGCGCCCGGACGATCGAGGGCCTCGACCGGGCCATCCTGTGGTCGTCGGGTCTCGCCATCGGCGCGACGCTGCTGGTCGGCGCGTTCGCGGTGACCCGGGTCAGCCGCCGTCTGCACGCGACCGCGCAGGTGGCCCGCCGGATCAGCGCCGGTGACCTGGACGCCCGCGTCGGCGACCCCCGTACGAAGGACCCGAGCCGTTCGCCGGACGAGGTCGCCGCCGTCGCCGCCGCCCTCGACACGATGGCGGCCTCGCTGCAACGCAAACTGCTCAGCGAGCAGCGCTTCACCGCCGACGTGGCCCATGAGCTGCGCACCCCGCTCACCGGGCTGCACGCGGCGGCCGAACTGCTGCCGCCCGGCCGCCCGACCGAGCTGGTCCGGGACCGGGTCGCCGCGCTGCGGACCCTCACCGAGGACCTGCTGGAGATCTCCCGGCTGGACACGGGCAAGGAGCGGCTGGAGGTCGACACCGAGGCGCTGGGCGCCCTCGCCGAACGGGTCGTACGGTCCGTACGGGGTGCGCGGGACCCGGGGGCCGCCGGGGCCGACACCGAGATCGTCGTCGTCCGTGACGCCCTGGTGGACACCGACCGGCGTCGGCTCGAGCGGGTGCTCGGGAACCTGGTCGCCAACGCCCACCGGCACGGCCGTACGCCGGTGACGCTGACCGTCGACGGGCCGGTGGTGAGCGTGCGGGACCACGGTGACGGCTATCCGGAGTACCTGGTGGAGCACGGGCCGCAGCGGTTCCGTACGGAGGGCGGGGCGACCGGACACGGGCTCGGGCTGACGATCGCGTTGGGCCAGGCGGAGGTACTGGGCGCCCGGCTGGTCTTCGCCAACGTGCCGGAGAGCGAGGGCGGCGGCGCCCTGGCGACACTCACGCTGGCCGAATCACGGGGGCTCGCCACCAACGGCCCAGCGTGACGGGCGCCTTACACGACCCGCTCCTAGCGTGGCGGTTAGTCAGCTCGTCCGGACAAAGGAGCCCACATGTCATCGCGGACCACCCTGACCCGCCTCGGTATAGCCGTCGCCACCACCGCGCTCTCCGCCGCCGCCATCGGCCCGGCACTCGCGAGTCCCGCCGACAACGACTGGGGCCAGCAGAACAACGGCAACAGTTGGAACCAGCAGCAACAGAACAACAACCAGAACAACCAGAACAACCAGAACAACCAGAGCAGTCAGAACAATCAGAGCAACCCGAACGGCAACAGCTGGAACCAGCAGAACAACGGCCAGCAGCAGCAGAGCAACAACGGCGACTGGGGCCAGCACAACAACAGCGGCACCAGCAGCGCCGTCGGTCCCTACCGGGGTGTCGTCACCGCCGTCGGCGGACTGCGGCTGCGCAGCGCGCCGAACCGGGGCAGCGCCATCATCCGAGTCGTCCCGCAGGGCGCGATCGTCAACATCTTCTGCAAGGTCGGCGGCGAGAACGTCGACGGCAACTCGCTCTGGTACCTCCTCACGGACGGCACCTGGGCCTGGGGCGCGGCCCGCTACATCAACAACATCGGCGCGGCACCGCGCTTCTGCTGACCTGCGCACCATTTGTCATCCGTTTTGGGTAGATTCCGGACATGACGAAGCCCGGAACCACCGTGGCGGCGGAGTACGAGGAATCCCCGAAGCCCTGGCTCTCGGAGCCCGCCGATCCCTCCGCTCCCGCTCCGCGCGTCCCCCGGCGCCGTGGCATCGAGCTGGCCCTCATCGTCGTCGCCGTCCTCCTCTGTGTGTACGGCTACTGCGCGGTCGGCCTCGCGAGGAACGGCACCGTCCCACCCGGCGCCGCCGGTCACGGCGCCGGGCTCGGCGTTCTCGCGCTCCTCGCCCATCTCGCGGTGCGCCGCCGCGCCCCCTGCGCCGATCCGCTGCTGCTGCCGATCGGCGTACTGCTCAACGGCCTCGGCCTGGTCCTCATCCACCGGCTCGACCTGGAGACACCCGGGCACCGGGCCGCCCCGGCCCAACTCGTCTGGTCCACGGTCGGAGTCGCGCTGTTCATCGTGGTCGTCGTCTCACTGCGCGACCACCGTGTCCTCCAGCGGTACGCGTACGTCTGTGTGACCGCCGCCCTCGTACTGCTGGCCCTGCCGATCTTCTTCCCGTCGGTGAACGGGGCCCGCATCTGGATCCGGATCGCCGGATTCTCCATCCAGCCCGGCGAGTTCGCGAAGGTGCTGCTCGCGGTGTTCTTCGCCGCGTACCTCGCCGCCAACCGGGGCGCGCTCGCGTACACCGGCCGCCGGATCTGGGGCCTGCGGCGTCTTCAGCTCCCCACCGGGCGGGTGCTCGGCCCGATCGTCGCGATCTGGCTGCTCAGCGTCGGTGTGCTCGTCCTGGAGCGCGACCTCGGCACCTCACTCCTCTTCTTCGGCCTCTTCGTGGTCCTCCTGTACGTCGCCACGGGCCGCACCGGCTGGATCGCGGTCGGGCTGCTGCTGGCCGCGCTGGGCGCGTTCGCCGTCGGCACCCTCGAACCGCACGTCCACAGCCGCGTCGAGGACTGGCTGCACCCGTTCGCGACGATCGACGCGGGCCAGGGCCCCAACCAGCTCTCCCAGTCGCTGTTCGCGTTCGCGGCGGGCGGGGTCCTCGGCACCGGCCTCGGTCTCGGCCACTCGATCCTGATCGGCTTCGCGGCCAAGTCCGACTTCATCCTGGCGACGGCGGGCGAGGAACTCGGGCTCGCCGGTCTCTCCGCGATCGTCATCCTGTACGCCCTTCTGGTGGAGCGCGGCTACCGGGCCGGCCTCTCCCTCCGTGACCCCTTCGGGCGGCTGCTCGCCATCGGCCTCGCCTCGATCGTGGCCCTGCAGGTGTTCGTCATCGCGGGCGGGGTGTCGGGCCTCATCCCGCTCACCGGCATGGCGATGCCCTTCCTGGCGCAGGGGGGCTCGTCCGTCGTCACCAACTGGATCATCGTGGCACTGCTGATCCGGATCAGCGACTCGGCCCGCCGCCGGCACCAGGACGACGACGGGCAGCCCACGCGATGACAAGACAACCCGAAGCCCGGACCAGGTCACAACAGCCCGAACGGGCAAGAAAACCACGGCAGATGAGCCGCTGCATCAAGCACGCCGCCGTCTTCTGCGCCCTGCTTCTCCTGGCTCTCCTCGTCAACGTCACCCGCGTCCAGGTCGTCCAGGCCGAGCGCTACGACGACAACCCGGCCAACCGCCGCCAGGTGATCGCCCGTTACGGCCAGCCGCGCGGCGCCATCCTGGTCGGCGGCCGGCCGGTCACCGGGTCCACCGACACCGGGGAGCAGCTTCGCTACGAACGGACGTACAAGAACGGCCCGTTGTACGCCCCGGTCACCGGTTTCTCCTCCCAGGTGTACGGCACGACGTTCCTGGAGCACGCGGAGGACGCCATCCTGTCGGGCACCGATCCGCTGCTGGCGCCGTTCCCCCTGTGGAACGACGTGACGCGTGCCCGGAACCCGGGCGGCAAGGTGGTGACCACCATCGACCCGGCCGCCCAACAGGCCGCCTACGAGGGCCTCGCCGGGCGCAAGGGCGCGGTGGCGGCGGTGGAGCCGTCGACCGGACGCATCCTGGCCCTGGTCTCCTCGCCCTCGTACGACCCGGCGGCGCTGTCCGGCAACAGGGTCTCGGTGAAACAGAGTTGGCGGCGGCTGAACGGTGATCCGGACAAGCCGATGCTGAACAGGGCGGTGCGGCAGACCTATCCGCCGGGTTCGACGTTCAAGGTGGTCACGGCGGCGGCGGCCCTGGACGCGGGGGTGGTCACCGATCTGGACGAGCCGACCCGCTCCCCCGACCCGTACCGCCTCCCCGGTACCTCCACGGTGCTGACGAACGAGGGTGACGGGTGTGCGGACGTCTCGCTGCGGGAGGCGTTCGCCTGGTCGTGCAACACGGTCTTCGCCAAGCTGGGCGTGGACGTGGGCGTGACCGACCTGGCGGCCACCGCGGCCGGCTTCGGGTTCAACGACCCGGGGCTGCGCATCCCCTTCTCGGTCGCGCGCAGCACCTTCGACCGGCACGTCGACAGGGCGCAGTTGGCCTTGTCCGCGATCGGCCAGTACAACACGCGGGCCACTCCGCTCCAGATGGCGATGGTCTCGGCGGCGGTCGCCAACGGCGGTCAGGTGCCGTCCCCTTATCTGGTGGAGCGGACAACCGACGTCAACGGCACGACAGTTGCCACGCCGGGGGTGCGGAGCCGGTTCCGGGCGATGCAGCCGTCGACCGCCGTACGGATGCGCGAGCTGATGCGGGACGTCGTGGAGCGGGGCACCGGCACCAACGCGGCGATCCCCGGCGCGACGGTCGGCGGCAAGACGGGCACCGCCCAGCACGGCGTCGGCAACTCCGGTACCCCGTACGCCTGGTTCGTCTCCTGGGCGCAGGGCGAACGGGAGGTCGAGCCGACGGTGGCCGTCGCGGTGGTGGTCGAGGACGCGTCCGCCGACCGTACGGGCATCAGCGGGGGCGGGGTGGCGGCGCCGATCGCGCGGGCGGTGATGGAGTCGGTGCTCAGCCGATCGGCTTCCTGATCTCGCCGCGGATCTTGGCGGCGGTCTCGGCGGCCGCCGCCAGGTCCACCTGGTCGGGCTTCCTCGTGACCGATTCTGCGGTGATCTCGGCGATGGAGGCGCCGGTGTTGCCGTCCACCCAGCCGCAGACGGGCATGGTGATGTCCGTACCTAGCTCCGTCTGGATGAGTACCTCGCAGGTGACGGTGACGTCGGAGCCCGCCGGCTTGAAGTCCTGGGGTTCGACGGCGAGCTTGGCGCCCTCGCCGCCGGCCGCGCCCTTCATCATGTTGTCGCGGGCGAGGGCGGTGTTCTTGAACCGTCCGTACATGCCGGAGATCACCAGCGTGCCCTTCGCCTGGTCGCCGCCGAGGCTGTACTGGCCGACCACGGCCTTGGTGTCCCGGGCGTCCCAGGCGCCGTCGGCCTCGTTCTCGATGGCCTGGCCCTGGGAGCGGGAGAGGTCGCCGGCGAGTTCGTACTTCTCGTCGAGCACCTTCTGCGGGAGCGTCAGCTTGTACTCGGCCTCGGGGAAGCCGGTGTCGGACTTCACGCTGAACCAGTACAGGCCGGCCACGGCCGCCACGGTCAGTACGACGGCACCGCCGACGATGCCGAGGATCAGCCCGACCTTGCTCTTCTTGGCCGGCGGGGGCGGGGCACCCCAGGGCGCGGGGGCGGGGGCGCCGTAGGGCTGCTGCCCGTAGGGGGACGCGGGCGGCGGCTGCTGGCCGTACGGCCCCGGCTGCTGACCGTACGGACCAGGCTGCTGCTGACCGTAGGGCCCCGGCTGCTGTTGGCCGCCGTAGGGACCCGGCTGCTGTTGACCATAGGGGCCCGGCTGCTGCGGGGCCTGATACGGCGGCGGGGGCGGCTGCTGGCCGTACGGTCCCGAAGTCGGAGGCGGGCCATAGGGGTTGCGGTCGGGCGGCTGGGGCGGCGGAGTCGTGGACACGCCAGCACGCTACTGCACCTGGGTTACACCCAGGGGATTGACCGACTTGCTGACAAGCGGTCTCATAAGAACTGTGACGACAGTGACGGAAGCCGAGATACTCCGCGACGCGCTCGGCGTGCTCAAGGACCGGGAACAGGTGGCCGAGCGGCTGCTCGACGCCTCCGCCAAACACTCCTTCGACCCGGACAGGGAACTCGACTGGGACGCCCCCTTCGAGGACGGCAAGTGGTTCTGGCCGCCCGAACTGGTCTCCCTGTACGGCACCCCGATGTGGAAGCGGATGAGCGAGGAGCAGCGCCTCCTGCTCTCCCGGCACGAGTTGGCGGCGCTCGCCTCGCTCGGCATCTGGTTCGAGATCATCCTGATGCAGCTCCTCGTACGGCACATCTACGACAAGGCGGCGACGAGCGCGCACGTCCGCTACGCCCTGACGGAGATCGAGGACGAGTGCCGTCACTCGAAGATGTTCGCCCGGCTGATCAGCCGTGGCGGGACGCCGTACTACCCGGTGAGCCGCGCGCACCACAACCTGGGCCGTTTCTTCAAGACGGTGTCCACCACACCCGGTTCCTTCACGGCGACCCTGCTGGGCGAGGAGGTCCTCGACTGGATGCAGCGGCTGACGTTCCCGGACGAGCGGGTGCAGCCGTTGGTCAGGGGCGTGACGAGGATCCATGTGGTGGAGGAGTCCCGCCATGTCCGCTACGCCCGCGAGGAGCTGCGCCGCCAGATGATGACGGCTCCCAGGTGGTCCCAGGAGTACACCCGGGTCACCTCCGGCGAGTTCGCCCGCGTCTTCTCGGTCGCCTTCGTCAATCCGGAGGTCTACGCGAACGTGGGGCTGGACAGGGCGGAGGCGGTCGCCCAGGTCCGCGCGAGCGGGCATCGACGGGAGGTCATGCAGACCGGCGCCCAGAAACTGACGGACTTCCTGGACGACATCGGGGTCCTACGGGGTGTCGGACGACGCCTGTGGAAGGCATCGGGGCTGCTCGCTTGAGTTGAGAGTGCCGGCCCGGTGGGGGCTGGTCGCGCAGTTCCCCGCGCCCCTGAAAAGCAGGGGCTGCGCCCCCTGCTTTTTCAGGCCGCAGGCCCATGTCGTTGTCTTTTAGGGGCGCGGGGAACTGCGCGACCAGCCACAACGCACCCGCACCCGAAACGCAACCGCCCCCGCCGACTACCCTGCACACATGCCCGCCGCCCCCGCCTACCGCCGTCTGAACGTCGAGGAGCGGCGCAGCCAGCTCCTCGAAGCCGCCCTCTCCCTCTTCGCGCACCGCCCCCCGGAGGACGTCTCCCTCGACGACGTCGCGGAGGCAGCCGGCGTCTCCCGCCCCCTCGTGTACCGCTACTTCCCCGGCGGCAAGCAGCAGCTGTACGAAGCCGCGCTGCGCTCCGCCGCCGAGGAACTGGAGCTCTGCTTCGACGAACCCCCCGAGGGCCCGCTCCCCGACCGCCTCTCCCGCGCCCTGAACCGCTACCTCGCCTTCGTCGACGAGCACGACGCCGGCTTCAGCGCCCTCCTCCAGGGCGGCAGCGTCGTCGAGACGTCCCGGACGACGGCCATAGTGGACCGGGTCCGCCGTACCGCCGCCGAGCACATCCTCAGCCATCTCGGGGTCGAGAAACCGGGCCCCCGGCTGCGGATGACCGTACGGATGTGGATCACCGCGGTCGAGGCGGCCTCGCTGATCTGGCTGGACGAGGAGAAGGATCCGCCGGTCGACGAGTTGCGGGACTGGCTGGTGGAGCAGTTCATGGCGGTCCTCATGGTGACGGCCGGCCGCGACCCGCAGACCGCGGCGGTCGTACGCGACGCGCTGGGCACGGACACCGGCACGGATACCGGACACTGATCCCGTGAAGAGCCAAGACACCGCTTTCGAGGGCGGCCCCCTGGACGGCCGTGTGCTGCCCATCCTGCTCGGGCCGACCGGGCACCCCCCGAAGACGTACCGGGTTCCCGTGCCGGACTCGGCCGGCGGACCGCCGACCGTGCTGGTCTACCGGCGCGTGCCGAGGGATCAACCGGGAAAGCTGGGCCTCCACCCGGGCTGGAAGTACGCGTACGACCCCGAGGGCGACAGGGGCGGCGAAGGCACCGTGCGCTGGCCGTGGTCGAAACCGGCCACACGACCAGGCGCCACGCCGCAGGGCAAGCCGGACGACACCGACGGGTGACGGGGTTGGGCCGAACCGCGCACGCTCGCCGCGCGGACCTCGCGCCCGCGTCACAAGCTCGCGGTGCGGAGCGGAAGGGCCGCCTCGCACCGGAGGTGATGACGTGTCAGGAAGGCTTCTGCGTCTGGTGTGTACGGCGGCGATGACGGCCGGCACGCTCCTCGCCCCGATCCCCGCGATGGCCGCACCGGACCCGACTCCCGGCGCCGCCCCCACCCCATCGACGACCGGATCTCCGCGCGAGCCCCTTACCAGCTCAGCTGCAGAACCGTCCGTGGCCGCCCTCCTGACGGATCTTCAGCGTCTGTACCGCGAGGCCGAGCGGGCCACCCGTACCTACACCGCCACCGCCGAGCGGCTGAAGCGGCAGCGCGCCGAGGTCCGGCGGCTGGACAGCAGGCTCGTACGCGCCCGGCTCTCCCTGCGCGAGCGGCGCGGCGCCCTCGGCCGGCTCGCCCGGCAGCAGTACCAGAACAGCACCGACATCTCCCCGTACGTGCGGCTGCTGCTGGCCCGCGACCCGCAGCACGCCCTCGAACAGGGCCATGTGATCCGGCAGTTGGCGCTGGAGCGGGTCGAGACGGTGGGCCGGCTGGTCGGCGGCGAACGGCACACCGACGGCCTGGCGCGCGCGGCCCGAGCCGCCCTGGACGAGCAGCTCACCCTCGCGGAGAAGCAGAAGAAGGACCGCGACACCGTACGGCGACGGCTGCGGGAGGTGGAGGAACTGCTCGCCTCGCTGAGCCCCGAACAGCTCGCAGAACTTGCCGAGTTGGAGCGCACCGAAGTGACCAATGGACAGCGGGAATTCATCACCTCCGGTGCCCTCAGTGCCGACCGGAAGCCCTCCGCGGAAGGTGAGCGGGCGGTTCGGCAGGCGGTGGCGCAGCTCGGGAAGCCGTACGAGTGGGGTGCCGAGGGACCGGCGACGTACGACTGCTCGGGCCTGACCTCACAGGCCTGGGAGTCGGCGGGGCGGCCCATCCCCCGGACCAGCCAGGAACAGTGGGCGCGACTCCCGCACATCCCGCTGGCCGAACTGCGCCCCGGCGACCTGGTGGTCTACTTCCCCGAGGCGACGCATGTGGCGCTGTACCTCGGGGACGGGATGGTCGTACAGGCGCCGCGGCCGGACGCAAAGGTGAAGGTGTCGCCGCTCGCGGCCAACCCGGTGCTGGGCGCCGTACGGCCGGACCCGGACGGGGAGCCCCTGCGGCGGTACACCCCGCCGACGCTCCCCGCCGACGCCACGGCGGGCCCGGACGAGGGTTACTCCCTCGCGACCGCGCCCACGGGAGCTGCCGACACCGCCGGCCCCAGTGGCCCCGCCGGCTACGCGCCCGCGACCGACCCCAGGTAGGCGGCCGTCCGCTCCGGTTCGTAGAAGAAGTTCTCGAAGTCGGAGGGGTCGTCGAAGGCGTTGGCGAAACGATTGGCCACGGGCGGCAGCTGGCCGGCCGCGCCCAGCAGGTTGACGATGTGCTCCGGCGGCGGGGCGAGCATCGCGTTGGTCCACTTGGTGACGTGCTTGGCGGTGTCCCAGTAGCGGTCGAACGTGTCCCGCATCCAGGCCTCGTCGAACTCCTTCTCGCCGTGCTCGAGGATCGAGGCGAGGTACGAAGCCGCGCATTTCGAGGCCGAGTTGGAACCCTGGCCGGTGATCGGGTCGTTCGCCACGACCACGTCGGCAACGCCCAGGACCAGACCGCCGCCGGGCAGCCGGCCGACCGGGTTGCGGACGGTGGGCGCGTAGCGGCCGGCCAACGTGCCGCCCGCGTCGGTGAGTTCGGCCTTGGTGGCCCGCGCGTACTCCCACGGCGTGAACCGCTCCATGAGTTCCAGGGTCAGGGAGAGGTGTTCGGCCGGGTCGCGCACGCCGTTGAAGACATCGAGCGGGCCGCCGGGTATGCCCTCCCAGAACAGGATGTCGGCACGGCCCGACGTGGTGAACGTCGGCATGACGAACAGCTCGCCGACACCCGGGACCAGGTTGCAGCGGACCGCCTCCGTGTCGGGGTGCTCGGGGCGCGGGCCCAGGCCGTGGACGTAGGAGACGGCGAGTGCGCGCTGGGGCTCGCTGTAGGGGGAGCGCTCGGGGTCGCGGGCGAACATCGACACCAGCTCGCCCTTGCCCGCCGCTATGAGGACCAGGTCGTACGTGCGGGAGAAGTAGTCGAGGTCGCCGACCGCCGCACCATGGATGACCAGTTGGCCGCCGCGCTGGGCGAACGTCTCCATCCAGCCGGCCATCTTCACCCGCTGGTCGACCGACTGCGCGTGGCCGTCGAGCCTGCCCAGCCAGTCGATCGCACGCTGCGTCGGGCCCGGGTCGTGCGAGCCGGGGGCCGCGACCGAGACGCCGAGTCCTTCGATCTTCGGGGCCTGGGACTCCCAGAAGTTCAGCTGGAGATCGCGCTCGTGCTGGAGGGCGGTGTGGAACATGCACTGCGTGGACATCACCCGGCCGGACCGGATCTCGTCCGGGGTCCGGTTGGACATCAGGGTGACCTCGTACCCGTGCGACTGGAGTCCGAGGGCTGTCTGGAGTCCGGCCTGACCGGCTCCGACGACGAGTATCTTCCGCATACGGTCTGGTCTCTCCCCTTGTCACCGGCTTTCGCCGGCTGCCGTTGTTACTCGGGACTGACGTCCAGCGCGTGCCCCACCAGGGCGAGCAGGGTCTCGATCACCGGGAGACGGCGCCGCGCATCCATGATCATGACAGGTATGTGCGCGGGCACCGTGAGCGCCTCCCGCACGTCCTCGGCGTCGAACTCGGCGCTGCCGTCGAAGTGGTTGACGGCCACGACGTACGGCAGCCCGCAGCTCTCGAAGTAGTCGAGCGCGGGGAAGCAGTCCTTGAGCCTGCGGGTGTCGGCCAGCACGACGGCGCCGATCGCGCCGCGCACCAGGTCGTCCCACATGAACCAGAACCGCTGCTGGCCCGGCGTACCGAAGAGGTAGAGGACCAGGTCGTCGTCGAGCGTGACACGGCCGTAGTCCATGGCCACGGTCGTGGTCCGCTTGTCCGGGGTCGCGGTGAGGTCGTCGGTGTCCTCGCTCGCCTCGGTCATCAGCGCCTCCGTCTGGAGGGGCTCGATCTCCGAGATGGTGCCGACCATCGTGGTCTTGCCGACGCCGAACCCGCCCGCGATCACGATCTTGGTGGCGATCGGCGCCCGGGTCCGGTCCTCCTGCCAGGGCCGCAACTCCTCTTCCCGCGCGGAGGGTTGGCCTTCCGGCGGGAGTTGGAGCAGCGGGGAGACACCACGGGCGACGTCAGAGACGACGGAGTCCACTCAGTACCCTTTCCAGCAGCGCGCGGTCCGGCTGCCCCGGCCCGTGGCCGGTTCCGTACACACGGATCTTTCCCTGGTCCGCGAGATCGCTGAGGAGCACGCGGACCACACCCAGCGGCATTCTCAGCAGCGCGGAGATCTCGGCCACCGTACGCATCCGGCGGCACAGTTCGACGATGGCCCGCAGCTCCGGCATGACCCGAGTGCTGAGGGAACCATTCTCCAACTCCCTCCGCTCCTCCGGCGCTTCGATCGCGGCGACGAACGTCTCGACGAGGAGGACATGGCCGAAGCGGGTCCGGCCGCCGGTCAGCGAGTACGGGCGTACCCGTGCCGGTTTGCGGTCGCCGCCCCGGACGGGAAGCCTGGGCGTGCCCGGCGTACTCACTTGGCACCCTCCGCGAAACGACCGCGCCCGGCCCTGACGGCCATCGGACCGACCCCGGCGGGCTCGTCGACCACCGAGCGGCGTTCGATCGACTCCCTGAGTTCACTGCGGAGTTCGGGGGTCAGGACGTGTCCGGCGCGGCCCACGAAGAGCGCCATGTGGTACGCCACCACGCTCATGTCGCAGTCCGGGGAGCCGTGCACTCCGAGCAGCGAGCCGTCGCTGATCGACATCACGAAGAGGGTGCCGTCCTCCATCGCGACCATGGTCTGCTTGACGCCCCCGTAGTCCATCAGCTTCGCGGCGCCGATGGTGAGGCTGCCGATGCCGGAGACGATCGTGGCGAGGTCCGCGGCGGAGCCCTTGGGGCCGGTCGGCTGGTCGGGCCGACGTTCCGCGTTCCGGTCTGGGTCTGACGAGAGCAAAAGCAGCCCGTCGGAGGAGACGACCGCGACCGACGTCAGTCCCGGCACCTCCTCGACCAGGTTGGTCAGCAGCCAGTGCAGGTTGCGGGCTTCACTACTCAGGCCGAAGGTACTGGGCGCGGTCAACTGCTTGCCTCCTCGACTGTTCCCCCCGTGGTTTCTTCGGCCCGCGCGGGCTGTGCCGTACGAGCCGGTTGTTCCGTCTGTTCCGTCTGCTCCGCGAGTTCCGCCTCCACGTCACGGCGTCCGTCGCGGGCGCCCTTCTGGAAGCCGCCGAGTCTGCGGCGCAGGGCCTCCGCGTCGACGGATCCGACGCGCGCTCTCGGCGGCGCGGCGGGCGCGGTGATCTTCGGGGTCCGCTTGGGCAGCCCCTTGTCGGTGACCGGCTCCTCGTCGGCACGCTCGTGCGCGTCGGGGCCGATGGCGTAGGGGTCAGCGGTGGTGTCGGCGGCCGGCTGGGGGGTGTCCTCGGCCGGGGGGACCGGCAGGAGGAGTTCCATGGTGATCTCGGACGCGGGGAGGGGCTCGGGGGCGGGAAGGGGCTCAGGGGCGGGTTCCGGGGCCGGTGCGTCCGTGTGCCGGCCCGCTGCCGTGGCCGTCTCCGCCTCGGCGTCCGCCTGGGCCTCGGCGTCTGCCGCTGCCCCTGCCCCTACCCCTGCCTCTGCCTCTGCCTCCGCCTCGGCGTTCCGTACGGCCCGTTCCGCCAGGGCGATCATCGGGTCCGGGGCGTCGGCCACGGCCGGGTCGTCGAGCGGCGACACGGCAGGCACCGCGTCCACCTCCCCCTCGCCGGGTTCCTCGGCCTCCGAACGCCCCTGCAGGACATTGGAGTTGACCTCCGCGTCGGCCCCCGGGAAGGAGAGCGTCGCGCCGCCGGACGTCGACTTGACCGACGGCGGTACGGCGGCCGGGTCCGGGGCGATCAGCGTCTTCGGCAGGATGACGACCGCCGCGACACCGCCGTCCTTCTGCTCCCGCAACTGCACCCGCACGCCGTGCCGATGTGCGAGCCGCGCGACGACGTACAGCCCGAGCCCGATCCCCTCGCCGCCGTCCTCCTCGGCGTCCCCCGTCGTGTCGTGCGGGGCGTCCGGATCGAAGTCGGCGAGGCGGGAGTTGAGCCGGACCAGGCGCTCGGCGGTCATACCGATGCCCTCGTCCTGGACGGAGAGCATGATCTCGCCGCTCTCCAGAAGCCACCCGGAGATCTCCACCGGAAGCTCCGGCGGGGTGAACGAGGTGGCGTTCTCCAGGAGTTCGGCCAGCAGATGACTGACGTCGTCGGCGGCGAACCCGGCGAGATGCGCGTGCGGCGGCAGCGCGGCGATGCGTACCCGCTCGTACCGCTCGATCTCGCTGACGGCGGCGCGGACCACGTCGACGAGCGGGACGGGGTTGGCGTGCTGCTGGCCGTGTTCGGCGCCGGCGAGGACGAGGAGGTTCTCGTTGTGCCGGCGCATGACGGTGGCGAAGTGGTCGAGCTTGAAGAGGGTGGCGAGCCGGTCCGGGTCCTGCTCGCGCTCCTCCAGGCCCTCGATGACGGCGAGTTGGCGCTCGACGAGGCCAAGGGTGCGCAGCGCGAGGTTCACGAAGGTGCCGTGGATGCTGTCCCGGGTACGGGTCAACTGCACGGCGGCGGCGTCGAGTTCGGCGCGCAGCTCCTCGCGGGCGTCGGCCATCTTCTGGCGCTGGCCGACCAGGTGCTTGCGGTCGGACTCCAGGGTGGCGATGCGCTCGTGGACGGCGCGGGCACGCGCGTGCAGGGCGTTGACGGACCGGACGACCTGGGCGAACTCGTCGTTGCGGCCGGTGAACTTGACGGGTTCCTCGGCGAGCGGGTCGGCGGCCTCGGCGAGCCTGGCGGTGCCCCGGCGCAGCACGGAGAGCGGGCGGGTGAGGGTGCGGGCCATGGCGGTGGCGATACCCACGGCGACCAGGAGGAGGGCGCCGAGGGCGGCGATCCGGATCTCCAGGTCGGTGACGTCGTCGTCGCGGAGCTTGATGAGAGCCTTGGCGCGGCGGTCGTAGAGGGAGGACTCGACGCCGCGCATCAGGTCGACGCGGGCGGAGAGAGCCGCGTCGACGGCGCTGAGGCTGGTGGCCAGCTCGCGGGTGGAGAGCGTGGGCTGGTCGGTGAGCGAGGCGAGGTACTTGTCGGCGGTGTCGGCCTCGGGTCCGGTGACCGTGGAGTCGTAGCTGCCGACCGAGGACTCGGGGGCGCTCTCGCGGAAGTCGGCGAGCGCCGCGTCCGAGCGCACCCGGGCCAGCTGGGCGGCGGTGCTGAGCGCGGTGCGCTGCCTGGTGTTGGCCGGGGAGGTGACGGTCTGCTCGGAGGACAGTCCGGTGATCGGGTCGTACACGCTCTCGGTGGACGTCGGCACGCTGAGCGCGGCCAGCAGGAGGCCCCGGGCCGCGGCGGCCTGCTGAACGGCGGAGTCGAGCTCGGCAAGGGCGTACGCGCCGGCGCCCGCGCGGGGCGGCTGCTGCTCGGCGAACCGGTCGGCGAGGCGGTGCAGTCCGGCGATGGCAGCGGAGTACGTCTCGTGCGCCTGGAGAGCGGTGCTCTTCCCGGCGAGCGCCGACTTGCGCAGCGACGCGATGTCGTCCAGGTCGGCGCGCAGGGCGGCCGGGATGTCGGGGTTCGCGCGCAGGTCGCCGACCTGGCGGTCGACTCGGGCGGTGCGCTGCGCGGAGGGCGCCTTCACCTTGGCGCGGCCGGCGGCGAGGTAGACGGTGACCTCGTCGCGTTCGTCGGCGAGCGAGTGGGCGAGGGTCAGGGCGTCCTGGGTCTGCGCGGCGAGGGTCACCAGGTCCTGGGAGTCGTGGAGCTGGGCGGAGGCGGCGATGAGGGTCGGGGCACCTGCCCCGGCGATCGCGGCGGCCACGACGGCGACGGCCACGATGAGCCGGTTGCGGACGTGTGCGGGGCGTCCCCGGCCCGCGGGATCGGTCGGGGCGCCGCCGGCAGTGCTCCCCGCGGGAGCTGTCTGCCTGCCTGTGCGCCGAGGCCGCGTCTTCTGCACCGGTGCTCGCATTCCTGACTCGTGTGCCCATGGGCCCGGGTGACGATGCGTCCGGACCGGGATGACGATCCGTCAACTGCATGGCCGCCCGGATGGTTCTGGCCTGCCGCTCACCCGGTTACGGTTCCGGTTCTCCGGCACGGTCCGGCTTCCGACCCTCCCATGCCTGTGGGCGGGGAGCGCGCGTCACCTGACCCGCCACTCAAAGGAGTGAACATCAAGGAGTCAACATGGGCGCGGAGTTGGCGGCAAGTTCCTCTGGCCTGTGCTGCCCCTGTGCCCGGCGGGCCGGTTGGACGTGGGCGGCGGGCTTTGACATTATCCGCCGCGACGTCTTCACGGAGTGTCTCATTCCGTCCCAAAACCGGCGGCTGACCAGCGACTACGCGCTGTTTCGGCAACTGTTGCCAGCCTTTTGGGAAGCTTGTGGAGGGCTCGTGCAGACTGGCCGGATGCGCACTGAACTCGTCACGGAGCCCGGCGATCCGGCCCGCCCCAATGAGGACTTCGCGGCAATCGGGCTCCCCGCCTCCGGACAGGGCGGTTCACTCGTCCTCCTGGACGGGGTCACCCCTCCCAGGACCGGCACGGGCTGTCTGCATTCCGTCCCCTGGTACACGGCCCGGCTCGGCGGCGCGCTGACCGAACTGTCGGTTTCAAGACGGGATATGACCCTCACCGAGGTCCTGGCGGCGGCCATCTCTCGTACCGCCGAGGCCCACGCACAAACCTGTGACCTTTCTCACCCGCGCACACCCCAGGCAACCGTGGTTCTCGCCCGCTGGTCGGAGGCCGTCGTGGAGCACCTGGTGCTGTCCGACTCGGCCCTGCTGACCGCGTCCCCGGACGGCACGGTCACCGCGCACCTGGACGACCGGCTGTCCCGGGTCCCCCGCGCATCCCTGGCCACGGACGCGATCGCCGACGCGACGGTACGGAACAAGGAGGGCGGCTTCTTCACGGCGGCGGCCGACCCGTCGGTGGCGTCCCGCGCGGTGACGGGCTCACTGCCACGCACCGAGGTACACGCCCTGGCCGCCCTGACGGACGGCGCGACCCGCTGGGTGGAGAAGTTCGCCGAGGGCGACTGGACGGCATGCTTCACCGCGGTACGCAAGGAGGGCGCGGGCGCACTGGTGCAGCGCGTACGGGAGCTGGAGCGAGCGGACGCAGACGCGGGCCGCCCACGCCTGGGCCACAGCAAGACGCATGACGACGCGACGGTGGTGTACGTCGAACTGTGACGCCGGGTCGCCGGGTCGCCGGGTCGACGGACCGCCTGGACGCCGGGGCGCCCGGGTCGGCATGACGCCCGGGAACGCCGGGGCACCCGGGTCGGCGGGACGCCCGAGAACGCCGGGGCACCCGGGTCGGCGGGACGCCCGGGAACGCCAGGGCGGCGGGCGGGGGGCGCCCAGGGCGCCGGGCGGCGGGTCGGCGGGTCGGCGGGTCGGCGGGTCGGCGGGTCGGCGGGTCGGCGGGTCGGCGGGTCGGCGGAACGCTGGGTCGGCGGAACGCTGGTGTCTGCGGGTCGGCGGGTCGGCGGGTCGGCGGAACGCTGGGTCGGCGGAACGCTGGTGTCTGCGGGTCGGCGGGTCGGCGGAACGCCCGGGGTCGGCGGAACGCCCGGGGTCGGCGGAACAGCGGAACGCCCGGGGCGGCGGGTCCGCGGGGCCGCGGAACGCCTGGGACGCCGGGTCTGCGGGTCGGCAGGATGCCTGGATGCCGGGTCGCCCGGGCCGGCGGGACGCCCGGGTCGGTGGAACAGCCGGAGTCGGCGGAACAGCCGGGGTCGGTGGAACGGCCGGGGCGGCGGGTCCGCAGGTCCGCGGAACGCCTGGGACGCCGGGTCTGCGGGTCGGCAGGATGCCTGGATGCCGGGTCGCCCGGGCCGGCGGGACGCCCGGGTCGGCGGAACAGCCGGAGTCGGCGGAACGACGGAACGCCCGGGGCGCCGGAACGCCCGGGGCGCCCGGGTCGACGGAACGGCGGGACGCCGAGGCGCCCGGGTCGCCCGGGCTACGGGACCCCCGGGTCGCCGGGACGCCGGGGACGCCGGGACCCTGGGGGCGCCCGGGTCGCCGGGGCGGCGGGAACGCTGGAACGCCGGGGCACCCGGGGCACCCGGCGCACCCGGCGCACCCGGCGCACCCGGCGCGCCCGGGGTGGCTACTTCTCCATGCCCGTGTTCAGTTGATGCAGCAGGCGGGCGAGTTCGGCCACCTCCACGCGGTCCCAGGCGATCAGCTCGCGCATGTACCGCTCCCGTCTCGCCTCTCGGACCGCGCGGAAACGGACGCGGCCCTCGTCCGTGAGGTGGACCAGCCAGGCGCGGCCGTCGGCCGGGTCCGGCTCGCGGGCGATGAGGCCCAGCTGCTCGAGGGCGCGCAGCTGCCGGGACATGGTGGCCTTGCCGACGCCGATGTAGGCCGCGAGCTCGGTGGCCCGCTGGCGCCCGCACTCCTCGAGCCGCACCAGCAGCCCGTACGCCGAGGACTCCAGGTCGGGATGGACCGCGCGGGCCATCTCCCCGGAGTTGGCCCGGGCGCGCCGCAGGAACACGGTCAACTCGCGCTCCAGGGCGAGGAATTCCCGCTCGACCGCGCGCCCTGGCGTCGCGGCCTCGGCAGGCAGCTCGCCGAGGCTCCCCTCGCCGTTCCCGTCCTCGTGCACGTCAGCACCCCTGATCCGGTTTTCGCCGCTCGGAAAGACTCCGTCGAACACGGCCGTTGCCGCAGCTCGGGGCAGTATTTCGCAGGCGCGGGGCGACGTCGTCACCCAGGTCCCTGACCAAGGCCCTTCGGCCCCGGATCGGCGTACGGGAAGACCCGGACCCCCTGTGTGGGGACCCGGGCCCTCGCCGACCGGCAGCGTCCGTCACGCCGCTGCCGGAACCTTCACCTCCGCCGGGTTCTCCGCCGGGGTGAGCGCCAGTTCCAGGACCTGGCGGACGTCCGTGACGGCGTGCACGTCGAGCTTCTCCAGGACCTCGGCCGGGACGTCGTCCAGGTCGGCCTCGTTGCGCTTCGGGATGATCACGGTGGTGACCCCGGACCGGTGCGCGGCGAGCAGCTTCTGCTTCACCCCGCCGATGGGCAGCACCCGCCCGGTCAGCGAGACCTCGCCGGTCATGGCGACGTCCGTCCGGACGAGCCGTCCGCTGAGCAGCGAGGCGAGAGCGGTCGTCATGGTGACGCCCGCACTCGGACCGTCCTTGGGCACCGCACCCGCCGGGAAGTGGATGTGCACGCCCCGGTCCTTCAGGTCGCCCACGGGCAGTTCCAGTTCGGCCCCGTGCGAGCGCAGGAAGGAGAGCGCGATCTGCGCGGACTCCTTCATGACGTCACCGAGCTGCCCGGTGAGGGTCAGTCCGGCCGCGCCGGTCTCCGGGTCGGCGAGCGACGCCTCGACGTAGAGGACGTCACCGCCGGCCCCGGTGACCGCGAGCCCGGTCGCCACACCGGGTACGGCCGTACGCCGCTCGGCGGGGTCCGTGGCGGACTCGGGCACGTGGTGGGGACGTCCGATGAGGGCGCGCAGATCAGCGTCGGTGACGGTGAACGGCAGCTTCCGCTCCCCGAGTTCGTGCTGTGCGGTGACCTTGCGCAGCAGCCGCGCGATGGACCGCTCCAGGTTGCGGACGCCGGCCTCCCGCGTGTACTCGCCGGCGAGCTTGCGCAGCGCGCTCTCGTCGAGGGTGACCTCGGCCTCTTCCAGACCGGCCCGCTCCAGCTGCCGGGGCAGCAGGTGGTCCCGGGCGATGACGACCTTCTCGTCCTCCGTGTACCCGTCCAGCCGGACGAGCTCCATACGGTCGAGGAGAGCCTCGGGGATGGACTCGAGCACGTTGGCGGTGGCGAGGAACACCACGTCGCTGAGGTCGAGTTCGACCTCGAGGTAGTGGTCGCGGAAGGTGTGGTTCTGCGCCGGGTCGAGGACCTCGAGCAGCGCTGCGGCCGGGTCGCCCCGGAAGTCGGAGCCGACCTTGTCGATCTCGTCGAGGAGGACAACGGGGTTCATGGACCCGGCCTCCTTGATGGCCCGCACAATGCGCCCGGGCAGCGCACCGACATACGTACGCCGGTGCCCGCGGATCTCAGCCTCGTCCCTGACCCCGCCGAGCGCGACCCGGACGAACTTACGGCCCATGGCGTGCGCGACGGACTCACCGAGACTGGTCTTGCCGACGCCGGGCGGCCCGACGAGGGCGAGCACGGCGCCACCGCGGCGCCCGCCGACGACCCCGAGCCCGCGCTCGGCGCGCCGCTTGCGCACGGCGAGGTACTCGGTGATGCGCTCCTTCACGTCCTGCAGCCCCGCGTGCTCGGCGTCGAGCACGGCCTGGGCGCCCTGGATGTCGTACTCGTCCTCGGTCCGCTCGTTCCACGGCAGTTCGAGGACGGTGTCGAGCCAGGTCCGGATCCAGCCGCCCTCGGGCGACTGGTCGGAGGACCGCTCCAGCTTGTCGACCTCCTTGAGGGCGGCCTCGCGCACCTTCTCCGGCAGGTCGGCGGCCTCGACGCGGGCCCGGTAGTCGTCGGACTCCTCGCCGTCCTTCTCACCGTTGAGGTCGCGCAGTTCCTTGCGGACGGCCTCCAGCTGCTTGCGCAGCAGGAACTCACGCTGCTGCTTGTCGACGCCCTCCTGGACGTCCTTCGCGATGGTCTCGGCGACGTCCTGCTCGGCGAGGTGGTCGCGCAGCTGCTGGGTGGCGAGCTTCAGCCGGGCCACCGGGTCGGTGGTCTCCAGGAGCTCGATCTTCTGGTCGGTGCTGAGGAAGGGCGAGTAACCGGAGTTGTCGGCAAGGGTGGAGACGTCGTCGATGGCCTGTACGCGGTCGACAACCTGCCAGGCGCCGCGCTTGCGCAGCCAGGCGATGGCAAGTGCCTTGTATTCCTTGGCCAGTTCGGTGACCTGACCGGGCACGGGGTCCGGGACGGTCTCGTCGATCCGCGTCCCCTCCACCCACAGCGCGGCGCCTGGTCCGGTGGTCCCGGCTCCGATGCGCACCCGCCCCCGGGCACGGATGAGGGCGCCCGGATCCCCGTCGGCCAGCCGGCCGACCTGCTCCACGGTGCCGAGGACACCGGTGCTCGTGTATGTCCCGTCGATGCGCGGCACCAGCAGAACCCTGGGCTTGCCGGGCTCGGTGCGCGCGGCGGCCTGGGCGGCCTCCACCGCGGCACGCACATCGGCGTCGTTCAGGTCCAGCGGAACCACCATGCCGGGCAGCACGACCTCGTCGTCGAGCGGCAGCACGGGCAGTGTGAGCGGTGTGGACGTCGAAGCCATGATCTCCCCTTCGGCACTCAAGTTGAGTTATGCCGACTCAATGCTTGGGCGGGGTCGATTGTTCCCAGAGGCGTGTTCGCCGTGAGCGATCATCTCTGCCGCGGCGGCCGAGTGAGCCCGTACAGTCACTTACGTAACACTCATTACTACACATCAACCATTACAAATGGAGTTCGGGTGGACGGAACCGTGCGGGCCTGGGTCGACGGCTGGGTCGTCTCGCGCGGGGCGTCGCCGCCCCTGGTCGAACCCTGGGGATACACGATCGACGTGGGCATGGCCGAGCACGTCACCCGGCACGTCCTCGACGCGGTGAACGAGGGCGTCGAGGAACGGACCGTGCGGAAGGTGGCCGACGCGGTGACCGGGCCCGGCGTGTGGCTCAAGGTGTTCGACGACCCGGCGACGGTGGGCGGCTGGCTCGGCCCGGGCTGGTGGATCGATCCCGAGCCGGGCTGTCTGATGTCGGTCCCGCTGACGGCCGTGGAGGCGCCGCCCGTCCCGGACGGTTACCGGGTGCGGATGTGGACGCGCGGCGGGGTGACCCGCGCCATGCTGGCGGCACCCGACGGTTCCTGGGCGGCGCGCGGCCAGCTGGCCCCGACGGGCGTAACGGCGGTGTTCGACCAGATTGCGACCTCCCCCGCACACCGCCGCCGAGGCCTCGGCTCGTTCGTGATGCGCACACTCACCCGGGAAGCCGTAGCGCAGGGCGCGGAGAGAGGAGTACTGGCGGGGACACCGGACGGCCGAGCGCTGTACGAGGCGCTGGGCTGGCGGGTGGAGGCCCAACTGACGAGCGCGAAGTTCACGGGGCCGTAGCCGTATTCAGCCGACGCCGACGCACTCAAGACCCCACCGGGCCCACTCACCCTCACGCCGACCACTCCCCCACGCGCCAGCGGCGCCCGACTCCGCCCGGCGGTGCCGGGACGCCTACTGCACCGCCGGGCACAGCGGGCCTCGCGCCGACCGCTCCCCCCGCTCCGGCCGCGCGACGGCCGCGCGAGCGGCCGACTCCGCACGACGGTGCCGGCGCGCTCACGGCACCGCCGGGCACAGCCGGCCGGCGGCTCCCGCAGAAGAGACGGCCAACGGCTCCGGGCCGGCTATCCCGGCCGCCGCTGTGCTCGTACAGCGGCTTTCCGGGATGCGCGCGAGCGGGCCGCTCGCCGTACCCACGGCCACAGGGCGATCCCGATGGCCAGTGCCATCACATGCCCCCAGTTGGTCATCGGGTCGGTGTACGCGACCAGGTCCTGGATCAGCGTCCCGCCGAACAGGACCAGCAGCGGCCACCCCAGCCAGGGCCGCAGCAGCCCGGCCAGTGCCCCCACGCTCGCCGCGACCCCGAAGCTGATCCCGTAGTCGAGCCGGTGCGCCGAGCTCACCGGCAGCCACCCCAACAGCACCCCGAGCCCCACGGGCACCTCGGTCGCGAGGGTGGCCAGCACATGCCCGAGCGCGAACACCCCGGCGGTCCGCGCGCCGCCGATCCGCCGCTCCAGCGCGGTCAGGACGAGGAGCAGGACGACGGCGTACGGCGAGGTCACGCCGCCCGCGATCCACAGGGCGCTGGCGACCAGCACGAACACGGGCGTCCGTACGAGATGGACCACGTCCGTGCTGGAGCCCTGGTAGAGGGCGTGCAGAAGGGCGGGGGCAGCGTGTTCGGCGACGGAGGCGGTGACCAGGAGGAGGGCCGCGAAGGTGAAGGTGAACGGGGTTCCGGTGGGCGTTGGGAGTAGGCGCCAGGGGTGCGGGAGCCGCCGCCTCGCGGGGGCGGCGGCCACCTCGGCCACCGGCCGCGCGCGGCACCCGGTTTCCGCCGGACCCCGCTGCCTCGGCACCCCGTCCAGCAGCCGCACGCCCTCCACGCCCGCGGGCGTCGGCGCACCCGGGGTCACGTCAGGCACCGCGTCGGCCCGTTCCAAGGTGAGGCGCTCCTTCCGTTTCGCCCCAGCCTTCGCCCTCACCCCTGCCGCTGTCTGTGACCCGCGCCACGCCCCGCCCGATTCACAGGCAGATTCAGAAGATTCACAGGAAGCCGATAAGTCATCAAAGCCCGCGCCCCGGCCCCGCCGCACTGCCAAAATGCCGGTATGACCCGCACGACCGACCCCCACGAAACCCCCGAAGTCCTGGACCGCCGCGAGGGCCCGTACGGCGAGGTCGTGCTGCGCCGGCACGGGGAGTTGCTCCAGATCATCGCCAACGGGTGCTTCCTGATGGACACTTCGGACGGCCGGTCTGAGCGTCTGCTCATCGACGCCGCCCGCGACGCCCTCGGCGACGGCGGCGGCGGCGACCGCGCCACCTCAAACCCGCACGTCCTCATCGGCGGCCTCGGCGTCGGCTTCTCACTCGCGCACGCCGCCGCCGACCCCTACTGGGGACGCATCACCGTCGTCGAGCGCGAACCCGCGATCATCGGATGGCATCGGAACGGCCCGCTCGCCCCGCTCTCCCGCGACGCCCTCGCCGACCCCCGTACCGAGGTCGTCGCAGCCGACCTGGTGAGGTACGTCAATGAGACCTCCGACACATTTGACGCACTGTGTCTCGACATCGACAACGGGCCCGGCTGGACCGTCACGGAGGGCAACGAAAGCCTGTATTCGCAGGCCGGACTGGCAAGCTGCGCAAGGGTGTTGAGGCCGGACGGGGTGCTCGCGGTGTGGTCCGCGCAACCCTCTCTGGAATTTGAGCAAACTCTACGGAATGCCGGGTTCCGGGCAGTACGCACCGAAGAGATCCCGGTTGCCCGGGGCGTCCCGGACGTCGTCCACCTCGCCGTCGGGCCTGGATAGCCCGAATGCGGCGACTGCCCGTACTCTGCTTCCCGACGCCGATCACTCATCCGATCAGTCGTGCGTCAATCGCAGTCATGCGCGGACAAGCGCAGCCAAGGAATCACCCCACTGGTTCCGGAAAGCACACTTCAGGGGCGGGCGATGGAGCAGACACACACCTCCCAGAACAGCGCGACGGCGACTCCGGGCGCCCAGCGCCGGGTCCTCGTGGTCGAGGACGACCCGACGATCGTCGACGCCATCGCGGCCCGTCTGCGCGCCGAGGGATTCCTCGTGCAGACCGCGGGCGACGGGCCGGCCGCCGTCGACACCGCCGAGGCCTGGCAGCCCGATCTGCTGATCCTCGACATCATGCTGCCCGGCTTCGACGGGCTGGAAGTATGCAGGCGCGTACAGGCCCAGCGGGCCGTGCCGGTCCTGATGCTCACCGCGCGCGACGACGAGACCGACATGCTGGTCGGGCTCGGGGTCGGCGCCGACGACTACATGACGAAACCCTTCTCCATGCGTGAGCTGGCCGCGCGGGTGCACGTACTGCTGCGCCGCGTCGAGCGGGCCGCCATCGCCGCGTCGACGCCGCGCTCCGGCATCCTGCGGCTGGGCGAGCTGGAGATCGACCACGCGCAGCGGCGGGTGCGGGTGCGCTCCGAGGACGTACACCTCACGCCCACCGAGTTCGACCTGCTCGTCTGTCTCGCCAACACGCCCCGCGCGGTCCTCTCCCGTGAGCAGCTGCTCGCCGAGGTGTGGGACTGGGCGGACGCCTCGGGCACCCGGACCGTCGACAGCCACATCAAGGCGCTGCGCCGGAAGATCGGCGCCGAGCGGATCCGTACGGTGCACGGGGTCGGCTACGCACTGGAGACACCGACGCCATGAGCCGAGGGCGGCCGGCCGCACGGAGAAGCCCCGGGGAAGAGCCCTGGGGCGGCGTACGTCCGTTCTCGATCAAGACCAAGCTGGGTGCTCTGGTCGTCGTCTCGGTACTGATCACCACCGGTCTGTCCATGATCGCGGTGCACACCAAGACGGAGCTCCGCTTCATCACGGTCTTCTCGATGATCGCCACACTGTTGATAACGCAGTTCGTGGCCCATTCACTCACCGCGCCGCTGGACGACATGAACGCGGTGGCCCGCTCCATCTCGCACGGCGACTACACACGCCGGGTGCGCGAGAACCGCTGGGACGAACTGGGCGACCTGGCCCAGACGATCAACGTCATGGCGGACGAGCTGGAGGCCCAGGACCGTCAGCGCAAGGAGCTGGTGGCGAACGTCTCGCACGAGCTGCGCACCCCGATCGCGGGTCTGCGCGCCGTACTGGAGAACGTCGTGGACGGGGTCTCGGCCGCCGACCCGGAGACCATGCGTACGGCGCTCAAGCAGACCGAGCGGCTCGGGCGGCTGGTGGAGACCCTGCTCGACCTCTCCCGGCTGGACAACGGGGTCGTACCGCTGCGAAAGCGCCGGTTCGAGGTCTGGCCGTACCTCTCGGGCGTCCTCAAGGAGGCCAACATGCTCGCCGCCACGCGCGCGGGCATCGCCTCGGGCTCCGGCGGCCGTACCCGTAACGACGTCCATCTGCACCTGGACGTCAATCCGCCCGAGCTGATCGCGCACGCCGACCCGGAGCGCCTGCACCAGGTCGTCGCCAACCTGATCGACAACGCGGTCAAGCACAGCCCCGCGCACGGCCGGGTCACCGTCAAGGCGCGGCGCGGGACGCCCCCCGAGTCGCTGGAGCTGGAGATCCTGGACGAGGGTCCGGGCATTCCGCGCTCGGAGTGGCACCGCGTCTTCGAGCGGTTCAACCGCGGCGGCGTCAGCTCGCCGCACGGGCCGGGCAGCGACGGCGGTACGGGGCTTGGTCTGGCGATCGCCCGCTGGGCGGTCGATCTGCACGGCGGCCGGATCGGTGTGGCCGAATCCGAGCGAGGTTGCCGGATTTTGGTCACCCTTCCGGGAGAGTCATCCGTCCCAAGTTGACGTAAAGTTCGAAGCGGAGCCACAAGATCCATCTACGTCCGCGCTGGCGGACGCGCGTGGACACGTGTGATTGATCACAGGCCCGCGCATTTCGTGCGCCCGGGCGACAATCAGGGCTTCCCTCAGGTGTCCCTTTCGGACCGGAACCCCGCTTGTTTCCCGCCATTTCATCCCCCGAAACACGATTGTTGATGTGACTTACGCGACGATGAACGGACCCGGACTGACCTTTCGGCCACGGGGGCGTAGCCTTGATTCCCGCTGTCCATCACCTTGTGAAGCCACCTTGTGAAGCGGAAGAGGGCGGTTGCCGCCGTGTCGCCACAGTCCCCCAGTAACTCATCGAGCATCTCGACCGACGAGTCCGCAGGTAACCCTGCGGCAGCGTTCGGACCCAACGAGTGGCTCGTCGACGAGATCTATCAGCAGTACCTCCAGGACCCGAACTCCGTAGACCGTGCCTGGTGGGACTTCTTCGCCGACTACAAGCCCGGAGCGGCCGCCGCTCCCACGGCTACGGCGGGTACTGCGGCCGCGGGGGCCGCAGAGACCACCTCGACCCCGGCCGCAGCGGCCCCGGTCGCCCCCGCGGCTCCCGTGACCCCGACCGTGCCCGCGCCGGCCCCCGCGGTGGCTCCCAAGCCCGCCGCCGCAGCTCCGGCGCCCGCGCCGGCCGCGAAGCCCGCCGCCGCGACGCCCGCACCGGCCGCCGCCAAGCCCAAGGCCGCCCCCGCGGCCGAGGCGCAGGCCGTGGACGGTCCGGAGTTCGTGACGCTGCGCGGCCCGTCCGCGGCCGTGGCGAAGAACATGAACGCCTCGATCGAGGTGCCCACGGCCACGTCCGTGCGCGCGGTCCCGGTGAAGCTGCTCTTCGACAACCGCATCGTCATCAACAACCATCTGAAGCGCGCCCGGGGCGGGAAGATCTCCTTCACCCACCTCATCGGCTACGCGATGGTGCAGGCCATCAAGGCCATGCCGTCGATGAACTACTCCTTCCAGGAGAAGGACGGCAAGCCGACCCTCGTCAAGCCGGCGCACGTCAACTTCGGCCTCGCCATCGACCTGGTGAAGCCCAACGGCGACCGCCAGCTCGTCGTGGCCGGCATCAAGAAGGCCGAGACGCTGAACTTCTTCGAGTTCTGGCAGGCCTACGAGGACATCGTCCGCCGCGCCCGCGACGGCAAGCTGACGATGGACGACTTCACCGGCGTCACGGTCTCCCTGACCAACCCCGGCGGCCTCGGCACCGTCCACTCGGTCCCGCGTCTGATGCCCGGTCAGTCGGTCATCATGGGCGTCGGATCCATGGACTACCCGGCGGAGTTCCAGGGCACGTCGCAGGACACCCTGAACAAGCTCGGTATCTCCAAGGTCATGACGCTCACGTCGACCTACGACCACCGGGTCATCCAGGGCGCCGCCTCCGGCGAGTTCCTGCGGATCGTCGCCAACTTCCTCCTCGGCGAGGGCGGTTTCTACGACGACATCTTCGAGGCGCTGCGCATCCCCTACGAGCCGGTCCGCTGGCTCAAGGACATCGACGCCTCGCACGACGACGACGTCACGAAGGCCGCCCGCGTCTTCGAGCTGATCCACTCCTACCGGGTCCGCGGCCATGTCATGGCCGACACCGACCCGCTGGAGTACCGCCAGCGCAAGCACCCCGACCTGGACATCACCGAGCACGGGCTCACCCTCTGGGACCTGGAGCGCGAGTTCGCGGTCGGCGGCTTCTCCGGCAAGTCCCTGATGAAGCTGCGCGACATCCTCGGCGTGCTGCGCGACTCGTACTGCCGCACCACCGGCGTCGAGTTCATGCACATCCAGGACCCGAAGCAGCGCAAGTGGATCCAGGACCGCATCGAGCGCCCGCACTCCAAGCCGGAGCGCGAGGAGCAGCTGCGCATCCTGCGCCGGCTGAACGCGGCGGAGGCCTTCGAGACCTTCCTGCAGACGAAGTACGTCGGCCAGAAGCGCTTCTCCCTCGAGGGCGGCGAGTCGGTCATCCCGCTGCTCGACGCGGTCATCGACAGCGCGGCCGAGTCGCGCCTGGACGAGGTCGTCATCGGCATGGCCCACCGCGGCCGCCTCAACGTCCTCGCCAACATCGTCGGCAAGTCGTACGCCCAGATCTTCCGGGAGTTCGAGGGCAACCTCGACCCGAAGTCGATGCACGGCTCCGGCGACGTGAAGTACCACCTGGGCGCCCAGGGCGTGTTCACGGGCCTGGACGGCGAGCAGATCAACGTCTCGCTGGCCGCCAACCCGTCCCACCTGGAGACGGTCGACCCGGTCATCGAGGGCATCGCCCGCGCCAAGCAGGACATCATCAACAAGGGCGGCACGGACTTCACGGTCCTGCCGGTCGCCCTGCACGGTGACGCGGCCTTCGCGGGCCAGGGCGTGGTGGCCGAGACCCTCAACATGTCCCAGCTGCGCGGCTACCGCACCGGCGGCACGGTCCACATCGTCATCAACAACCAGGTCGGCTTCACCGCCGCCCCGGAGTCGTCGCGCTCGTCGATGTACGCGACGGACGTGGCGAGGATGATCGAGGCTCCGATCTTCCATGTGAACGGTGACGACCCCGAGGCCGTCGTCCGCGTCGCGCGTCTGGCCTTCGAGTTCCGTCAGGCGTTCAACAAGGACGTCGTGATCGACCTCATCTGCTACCGCCGTCGCGGCCACAACGAGTCCGACAACCCGGCGTTCACGCAGCCCCTGATGTACGACCTGATCGACAAGAAGCGCTCGGTGCGCAAGCTCTACACCGAGTCCCTCATCGGTCGCGGCGACATCACCCTGGAAGAGGCCGAGCAGGCGCTCCAGGACTTCCAGGGCCAGCTGGAGAAGGTCTTCACGGAGGTCCGCGAGGCCGTCTCCGCCCCGGCGGAGGCCCTGAGCGGCGACCCCAGGGCCGAGTTCCCGGTGCCCGTGCAGACCGCGGTTTCCCAGGAGGTCGTCAAGCGCATCGCCGAGTCCCAGGTCAACATCCCCGACCACGTCACCGTCCACCCGCGTCTGCTCCCGCAGCTGCAGCGCCGGGCGACGATGATCGAGGACGACACGATCGACTGGGGCATGGGCGAGACGCTCGCGATCGGCTCCCTGCTCCTGGAGGGCACCCCGGTGCGCCTCTCGGGCCAGGACTCCCGGCGCGGCACCTTCGGCCAGCGGCACGCGGTCCTCATCGACCGGGTCACCGGCGAGGACTTCACCCCGCTGCAGTACCTGTCGGACGAGCAGGCCCGCCTCAACGTCTACGACTCGCTGCTCTCCGAGTACGCCGTCATGGGCTTCGAGTACGGCTACTCGCTGGCCCGCCCCGACGCGCTCGTCATGTGGGAGGCGCAGTTCGGTGACTTCGTCAACGGCGCGCAGACGGTCGTCGACGAGTACATCTCGGCGGCGGAGCAGAAGTGGGGCCAGACGTCCGGCGTCACGCTCCTACTCCCCCACGGCTACGAGGGCCAGGGCCCGGACCACTCGTCCGCGCGCATCGAGCGGTTCCTCCAGCTGTGCGCCCAGAACAACATGACGGTCGCTCAGCCGACGCTCCCGTCGAACTACTTCCACCTCCTGCGGTGGCAGGTGCACAACCCGCACCACAAGCCGCTGGTGGTCTTCACCCCGAAGTCGATGCTGCGCCTCAAGGCCGCCGCGTCGAAGACGGAGGAGTTCACCACGGGCGCCTTCCGCCCGGTCATCGGCGACGAGTCCGCCGCCCCGGCCGACGTCCGCAAGGTCGTCTTCTGCGCCGGCAAGCTGTACTACGACCTCGAGGCCGAGCGGACGAAGCGCGGTATCACGGACACGGCGATCATCCGTATCGAGCGCCTGTACCCGCTCCCGGGTGCGGAACTCCAGGCGGAGATCGCCAAGTACCCGAACGCGGAGAAGTACCTGTGGGCGCAGGAGGAGCCGGCGAACCAGGGCGCGTGGCCCTTCATCGCCCTCAACCTGATCGACCACCTGGACCTGGCGGTCGGCGCGGACATCCCGCACGGCGAGCGGCTGCGGCGCATCTCGCGCCCGGCGGGCTCGTCCCCGGCGGTGGGTTCGGCCAAGCGCCACCAGGCGGAGCAGGAGCAGCTGGTGCGTGAGGTGTTCGAGGCGTAGCCCCTCGGACGGTAGGACATGAAGGGCCCGGCCCCGGAGCGATCCGGGGCCGGGCCCTTCGTCATGCGCCGCCGGGTGGGTCGTAGTAGACGCCGAGATGTCTGATCCAGTCGGTGTTCTTCTCCCGCATGCCGTTGCGGATCCACAACCCCCGCACCCGGGCGAGGAGTTCGCGTACGCTCCCCGACCCGCGCAGCAACTCCCGCTCCACCCAGTTGCAGAAGGCGGCGCAGTCACGGTGATCGGCCTGGCGGCCCCAGAGGATCAGCGGGTAGCCGAGGGCGCGGGCCTCTTCGAGCGGTGCGTCGTCGTCGGAACCATGACGGCACCACAGGGGTACGGAGTTCAGCGGGGCGTCGTGGAGAGGGGCCGGGAGCCGGAGGCCGGCCATGGGGCCGCTCTGTACGGCGTTCCAGCGCTCCACCCGCGCCTGCTCCGGCGCGCCAGGGCCCGGGCTCCGGCCGCTGACGAACACATTGGCCTCGGTACGGAGCAGCTCGCCGGGCGCCCAGTGCATCACGTCGAGCCGCCAGAGCAGCTCGTCCGGCAGCTCGTACTCCACCGTCGCCCGGTGTCTGCCGGTGTCGGCCCATGCCAGCGCGCCCTTCAGCTGGTCGCGCAGTTGGGTCACCGGCCCGTCCGGGACGAAGGGTGTCTTGGGCGGCGCGGCCTGCCGCGAGCGGTCCGCCTGCGTCGCCCGCAGACTCCAGGTGTACTGGTCGTTCCCGTCGGTGCCGGTGGGCCAGATCTTGACGGTGATTCGGCAGCCGTCGCCGTCTGCGGATCCTGGGCCCAGCTGTTGGAGTGCGTGGCGGACGGCCCGTGACTGTTCCTCGGTCAGCCCCTCCCCGGACTCCCTCTCGATCCAGGCGGGCAGGCCCGCCGGCCCCGATGCCCGGCGCCGGCCTTCCAGCAGGGCGAGGACCTGCGCCGCGTAGACGACGACCGATCCGGCGGCTCCTACCGCGTACAGGTGTCCCGCGCCGTCGCGCCAGCTCCGGGGGGCGTGGTCCGGCGCCGGCGCACCGGCCGACGCGACGAGGCTCAGGACGGTCTCCGGCCCGTCCGGCGGCTCCGACTCGGCGAGCAGACCGTAGAGTTCGGGCCGGCCGGAGGTGTGTTGCCCGGCGTGGTGGCGGTCGTGCGCGCGGACGATGCGATGCCACAGGTCGAAGCCCTTCCCCTGCTCCTGCTCGCACAGCTCCCGCAGCACCTCGATGCGTACGGCACGGCCGGAGCCGGTGTCCGGCGGCGAGGGAGCCAGGACCACGCCGACGACCGAGCCGTCCCGGCGGCTGCGGACGGGAGCGCCGGCGTTGCCCAGCGCGGCGGAGGGGGCGCCGAGCAGGGTCATCGTGCGATGCCCCGACTGCCCTTCGGCACGCGCGGGGAAGGAGGGGAGCACCGCGCCGCCCATCACCCGAGTGGGGCTCAGCAGCGTCACCCCGTCGGGCCGTACGTCCGGCGTGTCCGTGAGCCACAGGCAGCCGTAGCGGTCGGCGGCCTCGGGGACCTCCAGCAGGGCCAACTCCCCCACCGTGCGCAGCAACCAGGCACGGTGCCGGAATCCGTCCGTGGTGTGGACGGTGACCCGGTTGCGGTCACCCTTCGACACCCCGTCGACCACGCTCGCGCAGGTGACGAGGAGCCCCGGCGCGACGAAGAACCCGCTGCCGGCCCTCTCGCGTGCCACGTGTACGGCGGCCACGGCTCGGCCGGCGCCCTCGGGTTCCCGCAGCGGCCTCGGCTCCAGCGGAACCGTGTCCACCCCGCGCGGCCAGTCCACGTCCCGGGAGGTGATCAGCACATGACCGCCGACCGGGAAGTCCGGCGGGTCCTGCGAGCGCTCCCAGTCGTCGAGGACGATCAGCCAGTCGAGGGCGGTGCCCGCCAGCACCCGGTACAGCTCCCGAAGCCGCTGTTCGATGTCCCCGCCCGCCGGCAGTCCGAACTCGACGCCCAGCCGGGCCAGTCGCTCCCCGCGCTCCTCGGCGTTCTTGCCGCCGACCCACCAGACGATGTCGTACGTGAAGCCGTAGTGGTGCGCGAACTGGGCGGCGAGGTCGGTCTTGCCCGCCAGGCGCGGGCCCACGATCGCGCACCTCGCGGAGTGACGCCCCTGGGACAGGCTCCCCCGTACCCGCGCCAACGCCCCCGCCGGTGCCACGAACCCGGTGCTCGTGCGGGGTACCCCATCGCGAAGCCGCTGTGTAGGGCCCGGGAAACCTGGGCCCCGGCCGTCGTCGGAGGTACTCGCCGAGCCGAGGCCGAGTCGGATGAGCAGCCGCTCCGCCGCCGCTTCCTCGGTGGTGTCCCACACATCGGTGCAGGCCCCCATCTCCCGTGCCCAGGCGAGGCCTTCGCGGCGCGTCAGCGTGACGGCGTCGACCCGGACGTCGTGCGACCCGAGGACCTCTCGCAGCGGGTTGCCGGCGCGGAACGCCGAGTACCAGCCGCCGACGAGGAGGACGACGCGCCCGCCGCGCGGGCGATGGGCCGCCAGCCGTTCCCCCACCTGGTCCGGGACCTCCTGCGGGCTGTCGCGCATCGGCCGCTTCGTCACGAACTGGCCGCGCGATGTCAGCAGATGGGCCACCCACGTCGCCCAGGCCTCGTCCTCCGCGACGTACATGAGGTCGAAGACCTCCGCCCGTACGCGCGGTTGGCCCGGTACCCCGAACCGACCCGCCACCAGCGCCGAGACCTCGGCGAACGCCCCCGGCACGGCGTCCGTGTCGTCCCCGGTGGGTACGTCGACGGCGCCCCCGCTGAGCTTCGCCAGGGCCAGCGCCGGGAAGTTGCGGGCCCGGCGCCCGAAGTGCCGCTCGACGTACCCACCACAGTGCTTCAGGACGAGCATCGCGTCGCCGCGCGGCAGCAGCCGCAGCAGCGCCTCCCGCACCCCCGGCCGGAACTCGTACCACCCGGCCTCCGCACCCCGTTCCAGCAGCCCGCTGAGCAGCACCTCGGCCAGCACACTCGGCCCTGACCTGGGGTGCATCGCCCGCTGGACGAGCTGCATCACCGGCAGGGTCAGCGGCGCCGCCGAGACGGAGACCGCGAGAGCGACGGCCTGGGGGGACGCCGTACGCCGAAACGCCCGCACGATCGACTCGGGGTCCGCGGCCGGCCGTTCGGGCCGTGGCGGGGACGCCGGGTGGTCGGCGTGCACCCAGGCGGCCGGGGCGGACACCGCCAGCCCGGTGCTGCCGGCGAGCAGCCGCGCCCAGGTACCGAGCGCCGTGCGGGTCGGCGACAGTACCGGCACGGGAAGGGCCCCGGCCGGCCGTACGGCGCCGTCCGCCGGTCTGAACTCCAGGCGTGCGCCGAGCCCTTCGCGCCGTCGGAGCGTGCCGGGCAGCGCGGGCAGATGTGTGCGCTGCCACATGCGCTGGGGCAGTGGCTGCACGACGGCCACCGGTGCCGCCCGCCCCCAGCGGTGAAGGAGCCGCTGCATCGCACCCGACCGCCACAACGGGCCCGCGCAGTCGCTGAGTACGAGGGTCAGCTGTCGGCCGGTCGGATCGCGCAGTTGCTCCGCGGCGCGCACGGCTCGGTCGAAGTCCCGCCCGGGCGCGGCCTCCAGGCGTCCGTCCTCGCCCTCGCGGACGTAGTCGATCGCCACCTCGCGAAAGGCGCCGAGCCCGGCGCACAGCTGCCGCAGCTCATCAAGTGCCGTGTCCCAGACGCTGGTTGACGTCGAGACGTCCATGAGGAGGCGGAGCCGGGCCTCGCGGCGGGCGGTGGCGCGCAGGACGGGCAGCAGGAGACGGGTCTCCGCCGCCTGTTCCGCCGTGGCCTGTTCGTCGAGGTCGAGGGCGGGACTGCGGACAGGCGGGTGGTAGTGCTGGAGCGGACGCAGGGCGCGTTGAAGCGCGAGGGGGTGCGGCAGCGCGTTGGCGGCGGGCACCCGGACCCGTACGAAGTCACTGTCCGCGTCGCCGGGTTGGTCCCCCGGCGAGGCTTCCGCCGACGGCCGGTCGGCGTGCAGGCGGGTGCGGTCCTCGCCGGGCCCGTGGCCGTGGCCGGGCTCGGCGGGTCGCGGCCGGACGTCCGGCCGCGTGACCGTGCGACTGCCCGGGCGTCCGGGCGGGGCCGGCGTACGGCCGGGCGTTCCCGAATCCGCGTCGGGCTCGGGCACCCTCTCCGGCCGCCCCAGGAACGGCGCCAGCCACAGCGCCTCGGCGAGTTCGCGCGCGGACGGCTCGACTCCGAGGGCCCGGAGCCGTTCGGTGAGTTCGGCGAGCTGCCCGGCGGTGTCCGGTGCGTCCGGAAAGGTCATCAGCGCGGTCCGCCGCCCGGCCCGTGTTCGCCGTGGTCGAGGGGCCGCATCAGCAGTTCGGCGAGCCGTTTCCGGTCCGGCTCGCTGTCGCGCACGGCCTCCTGGGTGAGGTAGATGGCGTTGAGGAGCTGATCGGCGGCGCGCAGGGAACCGGGCGCGGAGTCGAGGAAGGTACGGATCAACTCGCCGTTGCGGCCCGCCACTTCGCCGCCCTCCTCGCCGAAGTGGGCGGTGACCATGGTGTCGAGCCGGGCCCTGCCCAGGACGTCGTTGTGCGGCGAGGGGACATCGAGGTGGAGGCAGCGGCGCAACAGCGGTGCGGGAAAGTCGCGTTCACCGTTGCTCGTCATCACCACGATCGGGAAGGCCTTGCAGCGGACGCGTCCGCCCTTCACCGCGGCCCGCTCGTCGTCGTCCGTGAGGACCTCGACGTCCGCCTGCCGTTTGGCGATGCGCTGGAGCTCGGCGATCCTGAACTCGCCTTCCTCCAGGGCGTTCAGCAGGTCGTTGGGGAGGTCGATGTCGCTCTTGTCCAGCTCGTCGACGAGCAGGACGCGCGGGCGTTCGTACGGCAGGAGCGCCGTTCCGAGCGGGCCGAGCCGCAGGTAGTCGCCGATGTCCTCGGTCTGCGTCTCGCCACGCGCGTGCGCCATCTGGGTGTCCTGGAGGCGGGCGATGGCGTCGTATCTGTAGAGGCCCTCACGCAGTGTCGTACGGCTCACGATGGGCCACTGGAGGACCCGGCCGAGGCCCAGTTCGTGCGCGATGGCGTGGGCGAGGGTGGACTTTCCGGAGCCGGGGTCGCCGGTCACGAGAAGCGGGCGGCGCAGATACAACGCCGCGTTGATCAGCTCCAGTTGCTCCTGCCGCCAGGCGATGCCCCGCCCGCCCCGGCTGCCGAGCCGCCGCGTCGACTCGGTGCCGAGCGGCGGTACGACGGTGTCGCCCGGTACGCCGTCGAAGTCGCGCCAGGGCGGCGGGGCGGGCAGCCTGCCGATGCCGTCGTGCGGCCTGCCCGCGCCCCGGTAGATGTACCAGTCGGGCTCGGGGGTGCCGATCGTGTCGGTCGCGGTCGTCAAGGGGACTCCAGCAGGTCGTCGCAGTGCGGGATCGGGCGCCCGGGGTCGTCGTAGAGGAGGGCCAGGTGTTCGACCCAGTCGGCGTCGGGGTCGGCGCGCCTGAACCCTTCGCGCAGGGCGCGCACGCGTTCCGGCAGGGCGGTGGCCCGGCCCGCCGAGCTGAGCAGTTCGGCCGTACGGTCGTGGAGTTCGCGGCAGCCGGTGCCGCAGCCGTGCGTGTGCTCGGCCTGGAGGTTCCAGAAGATCACGCCGTATCCGGCGGCCACCGCCTGCGCCAGCGGTCCGGTGCTCTCGGCCGGCGGCCGGCACAGCACGGGCACCGCGCCGGGCGGGGCCGCGTCGAGGGCCTGGCCCGCGTAGGCGTCGGAGATCACGGGCAGCGCCTTGGGCTCGCCCTCGGCGACCGCGCGCCAGCGCTCGCGCCACACGGCCGTGGGCTCGCCGCGCCGCTTCAGACACCGCACCACGACCTGCCGGTGCACTCCGAAGGGCCGCTCGGCGAGGTGCGCCCGGAGACTGGGGACGACCGGCCCCGGCAGCCAGAGATGGGCGTTGATCCCGAAGTGCTCGACGGGTACGGCGAGTTCGAGCCGGGCCCGGCGCCCGTTGTCGAGCCGGCCGAAGGTACGGGCCAGCGGCTCGTTCAGTACCGACGGCAGGTCGGCGAGCGAGTCGCCCTCGGGGTCGGAGCCCTCGTCGCCGGCCCGTACGGTCTCCGGGCCGCCCGTCCAGGTCCAGATCCGCCAGTGGAAGCGGTCGTGCGGCCGGAACAGATCGGGCTCCAGCTCGACGGCGACCACCGGCCCGTCCGAGTCGTCCGCACCGTGCGCGTAGTCCGCGTCGTCCCCGTCACTGTGCCTGAGATAACCGTCGATCCTCGGGTCGTCCCACAGGTCGCCACCCGCGCGGGCACCGGCGCTGCCCCAGGGTGCGGGCGCGCCGGCCACCACACCCATGAGCAGGGCCCGCAGATGGCCGGGCAGGGCCTCGGCACGCTGTTCGACCCACCGTTCGAGCTCGGCGGCCGCATCCGGTGCGCGCGGTCCGCACACCTGGGCGACGACGCGCAGATAGTGGAGTGCCACAAGGTCGGCGCCCTCCGGATGGTCGTACAACCAGCCGTGGCCGTCCCGCCAGTCGCGCGGGGCGGCCTCCTCCGTCCACAGGGGATCGTCGCCCACGACGTGTCCGATCAGTCCCTGCAACTCTGCCGAGGAGCGCGGCTCGGGCAGCCCGGCGAGCAGCGCGGAGGCCTTGGCACTGTCCCCCGGCCCCCAGCTCCGGTCGCCGTCGACGGCGACCCCGGTCTGCGCCTTCACCCAGGACACGGCTCCGGCGACCTTGCTGTGCCAGATGTCGTGGGCCCGGATGAGGGCCGCGTAGGGGTCGACCCCGAGGCCGTTCTCCTCCCCCACGGGCACCGCCCGCCGGAAGCCGCGCAGCGCGGTGACGGCGACGGCCAGCCCGCCGTCCTTTCCCACCCGGCGCGCCTTGACGATGCCGGCGACCAGCCCGCGCTCACGGTCGAGCAGCGGCCCGCCGGACGCCCCGTGGGGGATCTCGGCCAGGGGCCCGAGCGTCAGTCCGTAGCCGCCGTCCGTGCCGTTGCAGTCGGTCTCTCCGCTCCAGCGCTTGGGCAGTCCGTCCGTGGGGCGCCAGCCGTAGGCGGCGACGGAGTTGGGACGGTCGTAGCGGTCGGTGAGCCGCACGCACGCGTGGGGGACGTCTTCCGTCAACCTGATGAGGACGAGGTCCTGTTCGGGGTCCGTGCCGCCGCCGAGCCAGTAGGCCGGCCGGGCCCTTACGTCGAGACCGTCGTACCCCTGGACCCGTAAGGAACCCACGCCCTCCGGGCCGTCCTTGAGGGGCAGGATGTGGCGGCAGGTCAGTAACCATCCTGGTGCGACGAAGAATCCGCTGCCCCAGAGGGTGCCCGGTTCGTCGTCGGGTCCGATCCGTACGGTGGCTCGCACAACCAGGGCGTCGAGCTTGGCCGAGGTCATGTGGGGTTCGTGTCCCCCCGCCAGGTGAGGGTGATGGACAGCGCCGCCTTGGCCTCGCCGTCGGCGAGCAGGGCGACGGCCTTGCCCGGTTTCACGGCCAGTTCGATCCCGAAGGTCGCGCTGACCTCGTCCGGCCTCACGGCCCGCGCCGCGTCGAGGACGGCGCCGCCGACGCCTCGCACCAGCTCGTTCAACTGCTCGACGCGGGACGCCATGTGGTCGAGGGCGCCGACGTCGTCATAGGAGAACTCGTCCGCGGCGCCCGGCACTTGCCCCGGCCACGCCTCCGGGTCGAGAACGCTGACCCGGGCGAGTACGGTCCCGCCGCCCGGCAGCTCGATCTCCTGGACTCTGCGCTGTTCCACGACACCCCCGAACCTGGTGACTACAGGTGATGCCATTGTGCCTGTGCGAGTACGCGCGCGTGGGGAGGATCGTGAGGTTCGGGCACGCAGGGCCCGTTCACGCGTGCGCATAACCTGGAGGGACAGCACAAGCGGACCGCGAGAGTCCCCCCATCAGCCCAGGAGAACATCCGTGTACTTCACCGACCGAGGCATCGAAGAACTCGAGAAGCGCCGCGGCGAGGAGGAGGTCACCTTCGAGTGGCTCGCCGAGCAGTTGCGCACCTTCGTCGACCTCAATCCCGACTTCGAGGTACCGGTGGAGCGCCTGGCGACCTGGCTGGCCCGTCTGGACGACGAGGACGACGAGTAGGCAGGTCCACGAACGGGTGTCTTGACTTCCCGTGAGCGCGATATATCGTGAATAGCGGAAGACGCGATATGGCGCGTTGCGTCCTGTCGCCTCCTCCGCTGTTCACCTGTCGTCCGTTCATGTTCAACCAGGGGGGTCCGCATCATGTCCACGACGTCCGAGTGGTCCGTCAAGGAGCCCGGCAAGCTCACCTTCGACGAGCCAGTCACGGCCCTGCACGTACGCATCGTCAACGGAACGGTGAACGTGGTGGGCACCGACGACGGTTCCGCCCGTCTGGAGGTCTCCGAGATCGAGGGCCCACCCCTGCTGGTGACCCACGAGGACGGCGTCCTGACGGTGGCCTACGAGGACCTGCCCTGGAAGGGTTTCCTCAAGTGGCTGGACCGCAAGGGTTGGCGCCGCAGCGCGGTGGTGTCCCTGGCCGTCCCGGCCGACACCCGCGTCAAGGTGGGCGTGGTCGGCGCCAGCGCCGTGGTCTCGGGGGTCGACGGACCGACAGTGGTCAACGGCGTCACCGGCGACACGACACTGGTCGGCCTCTCCGGCCCGGTCCGCGCCGACACGGTCTCGGGCAGCCTGGAAGCCCAGGCGGTCACGGGCGATCTGCACTTCAACTCCGTCTCCGGCGACCTCACCGTGGTCGAGGGCTCCGGCCCCTCCGTGCGCGCCGAGTCGGTCAGCGGCTCCATGATCGTCGACCTGGACCCGGAGGGCCCGACGGACGTCCGGCTGACCAACGTCTCGGGCGAGATCGCCATCCGGCTCCCGCACCCGGCGGACGCCGAGGTGGAGGCGAACACCGCGAGCGGCAGAATCTCCAACGCCTTCGACGACCTCCGCGTCCACGGCCAGTGGGGCGCCCACCGGGTCACGGGCCGCCTGGGCGCGGGCACGGGCAAGCTGCGGGCGACCACGGTCTCCGGTTCGATCGCCCTGCTCCGCCGCCCCCAGCCCGAGGACGACCCGACCGACACCTCCGGCCCGACCGACGCTTCCGGCCCGACGAACAAGAAGGTGCTCTGACATGCCTCCCGTCTTCGCCCACGGCCGCCTGCGCCTCTACCTGCTGAAGCTGCTGGACGAGGCCCCCCGCCACGGCTACGAGGTGATCCGCCTCCTGGAGGAACGCTTCCAGGGGCTGTACGCACCTTCGGCGGGCACCGTGTACCCCCGCCTGGCCAAGCTGGAGGCCGAGGGCCTGGTCACCCACACCACCGAGGGCGGCCGCAAGGTGTACGCCATCACGGACGCGGGCCGCGCCGAACTGGCCGACCGCAGCGGTGAACTGGCCGACCTGGAACTGGAGATCCGCGACTCCGTCGCCGAACTCGCCGCCGAGATCCGGGCCGACGTCCGGGGCGCGGCGGGCGACCTGCGCCGAGAGGTGCGCGCGGCGGCGAGCGAGGCCCGCAGAGGCCCCGGCACCGTACGGAGCGCTCCGGACCACACCGACCTCGGCGACAAAGAGGCGTGGCGTGCCGCGAAGGAGGAGATGCGGCGCGCCAAGCAGGAGTGGAAGGAGCAGGCCCGCCGCGCGAAGGACGAGAGCCGCCGGGCCCGCGAGGAGGCCCAGCGGGCCAGGCGCCAGGCCAAGGAGGCCCAGGATCACGCCCGCGCCCAGGCGCAGGAGGAGGTGCAGCGCATCGCCCGGCGCGTCCAGGAACAGGTCCAGGACCACTTCAGCAGGGGCGACTGGCCGACGGGGGTGCGCGAGGGCCTGACCGAACTGGCCAAGGAGTTCGGCGAGTTGGGAATGGACATAGGAAAGAACCTGGGCAAGGACTTCGGCTTCACACCCCCCGGCAGCAATTCGACCTCATCGACTCGCGAACCGGAGCAGCCGCAGTACACGGACACTCCCCCGGACTTTCCGGCCGGCTATGAACCGCCCTGGGCCCACGAGGCGTCCACCGGCG
Source organism: Streptomyces sp. NPDC047042 (assembly GCF_040644035.1). Classification (NCBI taxonomy): domain Bacteria; kingdom Bacillati; phylum Actinomycetota; class Actinomycetes; order Kitasatosporales; family Streptomycetaceae; genus Streptomyces; species Streptomyces sp. NPDC047042. Next base: position 118,517 of record NZ_JBEYVP010000016.1, read on the forward strand.
ACCCGGCCCGCGACCTGGACCGCCTCCTGGACCGCTTCCGGGACGACATTCGCGACACGGCTCGCGACCAGGGCGTCACGGAACCCCAACTCCACGAGATCCGTCGCCACTTGTCGGCGGCGGCGGCCCTGACGGAGGCGGCGCTGCGAACACCGAAGGTGTGAGGCGGGGGCCAGGGACTCAGCCCGCCTTGGCCTCACCCCCATGCTCCCCCTCACCGTGAAGCACACGATTCAGGGCCTCGTAAGTGACGCCCTGATCGGCGAGGACCTCCGACGGGACGCCGGGGCGGGTCACGAGAGCGAGGAGGATGTGCTCGTCGCCGATACGGCGGTCACGTCGGGCCACCGCGATGCGCAGGCACCTCTCCAGCACCTCCTTGGCGTCCCGGTCGAAGAGGCGGCGCCCGGACAGCCACCCCCTGTCCTGACGGTCGCCGGACATCGCGCCGGCCCCGTGCACCTCCTCGACCCGGGAGACGATGTCGGACACGTCGATACCGAGCCCGGCGAGGGCGTCGGCCTCCGCCTGCGACAGTCCGGCGCGGCGGCGGGCGTCGGCCAGAGCGGCCCTCACCGGCTCCTTGCGGTCGGCGAGTCCGAGCGAGGCCAGCGCGAAGGAGGCGCGCCCGCCCTCGCGGTCGAGCAGCGCGAGCAGGAGATGCTCGGCGCCGACCCGCCCGCTGCCGACGCGTTCCGCGTGTTCGACGGCACCCTGCACCACAGCGCGGGCATCGCTCGTGAACCGTTCGAACATCACTGCCTCCCGTATTTCTTGTGCACGGCCTGCCTGCTGACACCGAGTTCCGCGGCGATCTCCTGCCACGACCAGCCCTGATTGCGCGCGCTGCGCACCTGCACGGACTCCAACTGCTCGACCAGCTTCCGCAGCGCGGAGACGGCTCGCAGCCCGATCCGCGGGTCGCGGTCGCCCGCGCGCTCGGCGAGATCTGTTGCTTCGGTCATGATGTCAACCTAGGTTGACATCTTCACGCTTGTCAACCCTGATTGACATCTCAGAGCGCGCGGACACACGAACGGCGGGCCCGGAAACCCGGACCCGCCGCGGAGGGAAGGTATGCGCGATGACGATCAGGATGTGGTCAGGAGGTGGTGAGGACGATCTTGCCGAACTGGTCACCGGATTCGAGGCGTTCGAAGCCCTCACGGGCCCGGTCCAGCGGAAGCACCTCGTCGATGACGGGGCGTACGCCGGTGGCGGCGCAGAAGGACAGCAGGTCCTCCAGCTCGTCCTTGGTGCCCATCGTCGAGCCGACGACCTTGAGCTCGAGGAAGAAGATCCGGGTCAGTTCGGCGTGCGAGGGCCGATCGCCGCTGGTGGCGCCGGAGATGACGAGCGTGCCGCCGGGCCGGAGCGACTTGACCGAGTGGGACCAGGTGGCCGCGCCGACCGTCTCGATCACGGCGTCCACGCGCTGCGGCAGCCGCGCCCCGGACTCCACCGCCTCGACGGCACCGAGCTCCAGCGCCCGCTTGCGCTTGGCCTCGTCCCGGCTGGTGGCGAAGACCCGCAGACCCGCCGCCTTGCCGAGCACGATCGCGGCGGTCGCGACACCGCCGCCGGCGCCCTGTACGAGCACCGAGTCCCCGGGGCGTACACCCGCGTTGGTGAAGAGCATGCGGTACGCCGTCAGCCAGGCCGTGGGCAGACAGGCGGCCTCCGCGAAGGAGAGCTCCTTGGGCTTGGGCAGGATGTTCCACGCCGGTACGGCGACCTGCTCGGCGAAGGTCCCCTGGTAGCGCTCGGTGAGGATGGAACGGGGTTCCTTGGGGCCGACCCCGTGACCCGTCTGGCCGATGACGGAGTGCAGGACGACTTCGTTGCCGTCCGCGTCGACGCCGGCGGCGTCGCAGCCGAGGATCATCGGGAGACGGTCCTCGGGGAGTCCCACTCCACGCAGGGACCACAGATCGTGGTGGTTGAGCGAGGCGGCCCTGACATCGACCGTCGCCCACCCGGGACGCGCTTCCGGGGCTGGGCGCTCACCCAACTCCAGCCCGCTGAGCGGATGGTCGGGATCGATGCGGGCGGCGTAGGCAGCGAACATGCCTCCGACGATAGGCCGCAGGACGAACCCGGGGAACGACCCACCCCTGTGACACACACCCTCTTGACGCCCCCAACCAGCCCGTCCGGCGTTTGAGGACGAGGCCCCTTCAGGGCCGAAAGGGGGGGTCTGGGGGCGCAGCCCCCAGGAACGGGATGGGACGGGTAGGGGCGGCGGGGGCGAGGAAAAACACCACCCCCGGACGCCCCACCCCCAAAAAGCACCCTCAGCGCCGAGCAACCCCCTCCGCCCGAGCCGCCGCAGCAACCGCAGCCGTAACCGCCGGAGCCACCCGCGGATCGAACGGCGACGGAATCACGTAATCAGCCGCAAGCTCCTCCCCCACCACCGCAGCCAACGCATCAGCCGCCGCGATCTTCATCCCCTCGGTGATCCGAGACGCCCGCACCTGCAACGCCCCCGCGAAGATCCCCGGAAACGCCAGCACGTTGTTGATCTGGTTCGGGAAGTCCGAACGCCCGGTCGCGACGACCGCCGCGTACTTGTGCGCCACATCCGGGTGCACCTCGGGGTCGGGGTTGGCCATCGCGAACACGAACGCGTCCTTAGCCATGGAAGCGACCGCCGCCTCGGGCACCGTACCGCCGGAGACGCCGATGAAGACGTCCGCGCCCGCCAGCGCGCTCTCCAGCGACCCCGTCAGTCCGGCCTTGTTCGTCAGCTCGGCCAGCTCCCGCTTGACCGGCGTGAGGTCGTCCCGGTCCGCCGAGACGATGCCCTTGCGGTCGGCGACCGCGACATCGCCGAGCCCCGCCTCGAGGAGGAACTTCGCGATGGCGACGCCCGCCGCACCCGCGCCGGAGATCACGCCACGCAGTTCCCCGAGCTCACGCCCGGTCAGCCGCGCGGCGTTGCGCAGGGCCGCGAGCGTCACGACCGCGGTGCCGTGCTGGTCGTCGTGGAAGACGGGGATGTCCAGCCGCTCCTGGAGCTGCCGCTCGATCTCGAAGCACCGCGGTGCCGAGATGTCCTCCAGGTTGATCCCACCGAAGGACGGCGCCAGCCGGACGACCGTCTCGACGATCTCGTCCACGCCGGTGCAGGCGAGCGCGATCGGGACCGCGTCCACGCCGCCGAACTGCTTGAACAGGATCGCCTTGCCCTCCATCACCGGGAGGGAGGCCTCGGGACCGATGTCCCCGAGGCCGAGGACGGCCGTACCGTCCGTCACGACCGCGACGACCGACGACTTCCAGGTGTAGTCGTTGACGAGGTCGGGCTGCTCGGCGATGGCGGTGCACACCCGGGCCACTCCGGGTGTGTACGCGAGGGACAGGTCGTCCTTGTCGCGGATCGGCACGGTGGCCTGGACGGCCATCTTGCCGCCACGGTGCAGGGCGAACGCCGGGTCGAAGTCACCGGCGTCACTGTCCGTGTCGATGTCGCTGCGAGGATTGACGATCTCCGCTGCCACTTTGTTTTACCCCTTAGGTCTTCACGGTTGAGGGTGGCCACTCCTGGTGAGGGGTGGGCGGGCACCGCGTAAGGCCCCGGTGAGTGATGCGCACGGGCACGAACGCGACGGGCGCGCCGCACACGCGCCCTGAGCCCCTGATGAGGGGTGTAAAGAACCTTCTTACCGGATGGAGAACACAGACGACGACCCCACAACGGGAAGGTCACACCTGGGCGGCCCGACTCATCACCACACATGCCCACATACACGGGCATGATCGATCAAATCGAGAGCGCTCGACTCGAGCCGGAAGCGAGCAGGCGCCCGGCCGGGCAGCGCGCCGACACCCGGCCCGCGTGCCGTCGCAGACGAAGCCCCCATACGGCCGTTCGCGCGGGATGCAACAGCCGTTCACCTGGCGAGATGCACCGAAGATCTTCCGGCCGGAACGAATGATTCCCGCAGAAGATCCGGGAAGGTCCGGCCTGATGTACCGACCTGACACATGACGGGGGTCACCCGTTATCCGATTTTGACATAGTCGGTCGTCTGAATGACCAAGTCCGAATGGCAAGATGCCGTAATCACACAAGGTCGCGACACTCAAAGATGCGTGCACCAGCCGACCCGCCGGTACCGTCCGCTCCGCGAGCGGGCCCCGGCCCAATGGCACACCATCCATCCGCCGGAGGAACCCACCATGACCGCAAGCTCCACCGTTCGTACGACCGCCGCGCACAACCGGCTAGCCGCGGTCGGTGCGATCGCGGTCGCAGGCGCCCTGCTGCTCACCGGCTGCGGTGACCAGACCAAGGACAAGGGCACCGGCTCGGAGAGCGCCTCGACGAGCTCCGCCCCGCTGGCCGACAAGCTGCCCCAGGCGATCCGCGACAAGGGCGTCATCACCGTCGGCTCCGACATCGCGTACGCGCCGGTCGAGTTCAAGGACAGCTCCGGCAAGACGGTCGGTATCGACCCCGACCTGGCCGACGCCATGGGCAAGCAGCTCGGTGTGAAGTTCCAGTTCGAGAACGGCACCTTCGACACCCTGATCACGGGTCTGCGCTCCAAGCGGTACGACATCGCCATGTCCGCGATGACCGACACCAAGGACCGCCAGGAGGGCACCGAGAACGGCAAGAAGGTCGGCGAGGGCGTCGACTTCGTCGACTACTTCACCGCCGGTGTCTCGATCTACACCAAGAAGGGCGACGACCAGGGCATCAAGTCCTGGTCGGACCTGTGCGGCAAGAAGATCGCGGTCCAGCGCGGCACGGTCTCCGAGGACCTCGCCAAGGCCGAGACGAAGAAGTGCACCGGTGGCAAGAAGATCGCCATCGAGTCGTACGACAACGACCAGCAGGCCCAGACCCGGGTGCGCGCGGGCGGCGCGAACGCCGGCTCCTCCGACTTCCCCGTCACGGCGTACGCGGTGAAGACCTCGGGCGGCGGCAACGACTTCCAGGTCGTCGGCGAGCAGGTCGAGGCGGCGCCGTACGGCATCGCCGTCGCCAAGTCGAACACGCAGCTGCGGGACGCCCTGAAGGCCGCGCTCGACGCGATCATCAAGAACGGCGAGTACGGCAAGGTCATCGCCAAGTGGGGCGTCGAGGACGGCGCCGTGACGTCGGCGACCGTCAACGGCGGCAAGTGACCCGAGGCTCATCGACGCTACGGGCACTGAAAGGCAACACCCGTGACTGTTGACACCGACAAGACGACAGGACCGGCGGACACACCCCCGGCCGGACCGGAGGCCATCAAGGCCATCCCGGTCCGGCACTACGGGCGGTATGTCTCGGCCGTCGTCGCGATCGCGCTCTTCGTCGCGATCGTCTACGCGTTCGCCCAGGGCAACATCAACTGGGGCGCCGTACCGGACTACTTCTTCGACGACCGCATCATGACGGGCGTCGGGAAGACGCTCCTGCTGACGGTTCTCTCGATGCTGATCGGCATCGTCGGCGGCATCCTGCTGGCCGTCATGCGCCTGTCGAAGAACCCGGTGACCTCGACCATCGCCTGGTTCTACATCTGGTTCTTCCGCGGCACCCCGGTCCTGGTCCAGCTCGTGGTCTGGTTCAACCTGGGTCTGGTCTTCACGTACATCAACCTCGGTCCGATCTACAAGGACTACTGGTCCAGCTTCATGACGCCGCTCCTGACGGCGCTCCTGGGCCTGGGCCTGAACGAGGCCGCCTACATGGCGGAGATCTGCCGCGCCGGCCTCCTGTCGGTCGACGAGGGCCAGACCGAGGCCTCGCACGCCCTGGGCATGAGCCACGCCAAGACCCTGCGCCGGATCGTGATCCCGCAGGCGATGCGCGTGATCGTGCCGCCCACGGGCAACGAGGTCATCAACATGCTGAAGACGACCTCGCTGGTGTCGGTGGTCCAGTTCGCCGAACTGTTCCGCTACGCCCAGGACATCGGACAGACGTCCGGCGCCCCGGTGGAGATGTACTTCCTCGCCGCGGCCTGGTACCTGATCCTGACCTCGATCCTGAGCGTCGGCCAGTACTACATCGAGCGGTACTACGCGCGTGGTTCCAGCCGTACGCTGCCGGACACGCCGCTGCAGAAGATCAAGGCCAGTTTGTTCTCCCTCTCCGGATACCGGCGGTGACCCCATGACCTCAGTGGAGAAGACCGACGGCACCAGCGTGAACGCCATGGTCAAGGCAGAAGGCGTCCACAAGTCCTTCGGCCCCGTCGAAGTCCTCAAGGGCATCGACCTGGAGGTCAAGTCGGGTGAGGTGTTCTGCCTCATCGGCCCCTCCGGCTCGGGCAAGTCGACGTTCCTCAGGTGCATCAACCACCTGGAGAAGGTCAACGCGGGGCGCCTGTACGTCGACGGGGAGCTGGTCGGCTACCGCCAGAAGGGCGACAAGCTGTACGAGCTGAAGGACAGCGAGGTCGCGCTGAAGCGGCGGGACATCGGCATGGTCTTCCAGCGCTTCAACCTGTTCCCGCACATGACGGCGCTGGAGAACGTCATGGAGGCGCCGGTCCAGGTCAAGGGCACCAGCAAGGCACAGGCCCGCGAACGCGCCGGCCAGCTCCTGGAGCGCGTGGGTCTGGCCGACAAGGCCGGCAACTACCCCTCGCAGCTCTCCGGCGGCCAGCAGCAGCGCGTCGCCATCGCCCGGGCCCTGGCCATGGACCCGAAGCTGATGCTGTTCGACGAGCCGACCTCGGCGCTGGACCCGGAGCTGGTCGGTGACGTCCTCGACGTCATGCGCGACCTGGCCGAGTCCGGTATGACGATGGTCGTCGTCACCCACGAGATGGGCTTCGCCCGTGAGGTGGGAGACAGCCTGGTCTTCATGGACGGAGGCGTGGTCGTCGAGTCCGGCAACCCGCGCGACGTCCTGACGAACCCGCAGCACGAGCGCACGCAGTCGTTCCTGTCGAAGGTGCTCTGACGAGGGCGGATACCCGGGAGGGGCGGTACGAGATCCTCGTACCGCCCCTCCCGCGTCGCCGGGCCTACTTGAGCGCGAGCAGCAGCGTGTCGGACGGCGAGCACCACACGGGACGCGCCTCCGCGAACCCCTTCTCGCGCAGCACGCGCGCGTGCCACTCGGCGGAGGGCATGTCGCCGTCGGCGTGCTCGCCGTAGATCTCGAAGCGGCGGGCGGTCGGGCCGGCGAGTACGGGGTCCTGGGCGGCGAGCCGCCACCATTCGGCCCAGTCGACGGCGCCTCCGACTTTGGCCTGATCCATACGTGCGTGGCGCAGTGCGCGCTCCGCCGCGTTGATCCGGGGCGTGCTGTCGTCGATCATGTGGTCCGCGTTCATGAACAGACCGCCGTCGCGGACGACCTCCGCGATCCGGCCGTAGAGGTCCGCGAGAGGTTGGCTGTGCAGCCAGTGCAGGGCGGTGGCGGTCAGGACGGCGTCGTACGAGTCGTACGGCAGCCCGCTCGTCCACCGCGGGTCCTTGAGGTCGGCCGTGACGAAGGTGACGCGGTCGTCGCCCGCGAAGGTGCCCTCGGCGATGGCGAGGAGCGCCGGGTCGAGGTCGACGCCGACGCTGGTGGCCTGCGGGAACCGGTCGAGCAGCCGGGCCGTGATACTTCCCGTGCCGCATGCCAGGTCGAGTACGCGCGGGGCGGGGCCCACGAGGGCCTCGACCATGTCGAGCATGATCCGGAACCGTTCCTCACGGTCCGGCATGTACCACTCCTGCTGCCGGTCCCAGCTCGCCTGCCAGGCATTCCAGTCGGTTTCGGCGTCACTACCGGTAGTGCCCGCGTTGCCGGTCGTGGTGGTCATTGAAGCCCTTCCCGTCGGCCGTTCCTCGCCTGCCGCGCCCGCCTTCCGAACGCACGCGTAATACCCTGGAAGCAATGTCAGCCGTTACTTCCTCGCATCCACGACCATAGAACGCCCTCGTAAGGACTACAAGTGGAACTGGCCTATTACTCGGACTACGCCGTGCGCCTCGTCAACACCGAGGAACCGGCCCGCGGAAAGGACTCGCTGACCTCGATCGAAGCCGTCCGCGATCTCTTCGGCGCCAACCAGCAGGCCGCGCGCCGCGCCACCGACGCCGACGTGACCCGGTTCCGCTCCGTACGGGCCAGGCTGCGCGCGGTCTTCGAGGCGGCGGACACCGGCGACGAGACGCTCTCGGTGGACCTGCTGAACTCACTCCTGCTGGAGTTCCCGGTGAGCCCGCAGATCTCGGGTCACGACTTCCGCAACGACGACGGCCGCCCGCTGTGGCACATGCACCTCGCCGACCACCCGTCGAACGCGACCGCGGGCTACGCGGCCATCGCCGCGATGGGCCTGGCCTTCCACCTCACGGAGTACGGCGTGGACCGCCTGGGCCTGTGCGAGGCGCCGCCCTGCCGCAACGCCTACCTCGACACCTCGACGAACCGCTCCCGCCGCTACTGCTCCGACCGCTGCGCGACCCGGGCCAACGTGGCCGCCTACCGCGCCCGCAAACGGCTGGAGGCCGACCGGTCCGAGAGGACGAGCCTGCCGGCCGACACCGCCCAGCGCAGCAGCGCCAGCGGCGAACGCTGACCGGGCTTGAGCGGCCGGTAGCGGAACCGGACCCGGCCCAGGATCAGCTCGTGCGGCACGGTCCCGTAGTCGGTGCTGTCGCCGCCGGCGAAGGAGTTGTCCCCGAGCACCCACCAGCCGCCCTCACGGCGCTCAGCGGCCCGCTTGACGACCAGCAGGTCCTGCTGGAACGGATGACGCAGGACCACGATGTCGCCGACCCTGACCCGGTTCCCGTACCGCACCACGAGAAAATCGCCGTGATACAGCGTGGGCACCATCGACGGCCCGGTCACGGCGAACCATCCGAAGAGCTTCGCGATCCCGCCGCGTTCGCTCTCGTGTTCGCTTCCGTGCTCGCTCTCCTGCGACAGCTCCGGCATCCCGGCACCTCCCCGGTTCCATCCTCCACCAGTCCCAGTCTGACCCCCTACTTTTGTCCTAAGCCCATGGGGGCACTCGCGAAAAGGCTTCTCCCAGGGAGTAATGTCCAACCTGAGAAGACGATCACGAGGAAGGAACGCTCCATGCTTTCCCGCCTGTTTGCCCCCAAGGTCAAGGTCAGCGCACACTGCGACCTGCCCTGCGGTGTGTACGACCCGGCCCAGGCCCGCATCGAGGCGGAGTCGGTGAAGGCCGTGCAGGACAAGATGGCCGCCAACGACGACCCGCACTTCCAGGCGCGTGCCACCGTCATCAAGGAGCAGCGCGCAGAACTCGCCAAGCACCACGTCTCGGTCCTGTGGAGCGACTACTTCAAGCCGCCGCACTTCGAGAAGTACCCGGAGCTGCACCAGCTGGTCAACGACGCCCTGAAGGCCCTCTCGGCCGCCAAGGCGTCCACCGACCCGGCGACGGGCCAGAAGGCACTGGACTACATCGCCCAGATCGACAAGATCTTCTGGGAGACGAAGAAGGCCTGATGCGAGGCCTCGACGAAGAGGGCCGGTCGACAACCCGACCGGCCCTTTTCGCTGCCCTCCCTCAACGGCTCAACGGCCGCACACGAGGATCCCCGCCCGGCAGCCGACCTCGAACGACCCCTGGCGGGTGATCCGGTCGGTGACGATGGTGCGGGCCCGTTCCACGACCGCGGTGAACGGGGCCTCGTACAGGTCCGCCCAGGCGCGGTACGACGTCAGGTACGCGACCACCGGCTCGGGATCGCGGACCGTGACGGTGCTGGGGAGTTCGATGGTGCGCACCCTGCCGAACTCCGCCCCCAGGAAGGCCCGCGCCTTCTCCAGGGAGAAGCGGGCGCCGATCGAGAACCGGGCCGGTTCCCTGCCGGTGCCGAGCACGTCGGTCGCGGCCCGCTGCCACAGGTCGTGGAGTTCGGCCTTGTCGTCGTCGCTGTTGGTGGAGGCGATCAGCACGCCGTCACGGGCGACGACCCGCGCCAACTCCCGTACCGCCTGCGGAATGTCGGGTACGTGGTACAGCATGTGCATCGCCAGGGCCGCGTCGACGCTCCCCGAGGCCAGCGGCAGTCGCGTGACGTCCGCCACGGCGACGGGGCCGGGGACGGTGGCGAGGATGCCGGGGGCGAGGTCCAGGCCGAGCGTGGCGAGGTCGGGGCGGGATTCGCGCAGCCGCTCGACGTATCTGCCGTTGCCGCAGCCGACGTCGACCACACGCGCGCCGGCCCGCACACCGCCCAACTGTTCGACCACGATGCCCGGGAGATCGTGCCTGGGCGTCTGCCACGGGTAGAGCGACTGCCGGGCGGCGAGGTCCCGGTCGCTGCTGTAAGCGCCTTCGGCGAGGCGGGTCCGGTCGGTGGCGGTGGATCGGTCGGTCACGTCAGTGGCTCCCGGGGGTGTGTCGGGCGGCGTTCACACGCCGTCGTCATCCTCCCCCGCCTCCAGCAGGGTGGCCGCCGCGCCCACGATGCGCGGGTCCGGGCTGCCGACGACCTCCTCGTCCTTGCCCGTGTAGTCGAAGCGGGCCAGCACGCTGCGCATCGCCTCCACCCGCGCCCGCTTCTTGTCGTTGCTCTTCACCACCGTCCAGGGCGCCTGTTCGGTGTCCGTCGCGCGGAACATGGCGACCTTGGCCGCCGTGTAGTCGTCCCAGCGGTCCAGGGAGGCGAGGTCCATGGGGCTCAGCTTCCACTGTCTTACGGGGTCGACCTGGCGGATCGTGAAACGGGTGCGCTGTTCGCTCTGGGAGACCGAGAACCAGAACTTGATCAGGTCGACGCCGTCATCGACGAGCATGCGTTCGAACAGCGGGGCCTGGCGGGTGAAGCGACGGTACTCGTCGTCCGTGCAGAAGCCCATGACGCGTTCCACACCGGCCCGGTTGTACCAGGAGCGGTCGAAGAGGACGATCTCGCCGTCGGTCGGGAGGTGTTCGACGTACCGCTGGAAGTACCACTGGCCGCGTTCGCGCTCGGTGGGCTTCTCCAGGGCCACCACGCGGGCGCCGCGCGGGTTGAGGTGCTCCGTGAAGCGCTTGATCGTGCCGCCTTTCCCGGCCGCGTCCCGGCCCTCGAAGACGACGACCAGCCGGCGGCCGGTCTGCTTGATCCAGCTCTGCAGCTTCAGCAGTTCGATCTGCTGGAGCCGCTTGTGCCATTCGTACTCGCGGCGCTCCATGCGCTCGGGGTACGGGTAGTTCTCCCGCCAGGTCTCGACCGGACTTCCGTCCGGCCGGATCAGGACGGGCTCGTCGTGGTCGCTGTAGTCGACCTTCAGTCCGGACATCAGGGGTGTCATACCGTAGGCCTCCTTTGGTGGAACTGCGGGACGATCAGGTGGATGCCGTACGCGACCACCGCCGCGCACGCCACGAAACACAGTCCGGCCTGGGCGAATCCGAGCGTTCTGGTGTCCTCGCCATTCTCGCGCGCCCCCTCCGCCCGGGCGACTCCGAGCACCCCCAGGGCGAAGACGACGACCACGGCGACGGTGACCCCGAGGCTCACCGCGGCGACCTCGGCCAGTGCGGTCCAGTCCAGCTTCATCAGTGTTCTCCCCCGCTCACGCGGCCGTGCCGACGCTCGTCGGCGCCGTCGACTTGATGCTGACCTCGTGGGTGTCGTTGACGTTGTGCGCGCCCACCGGGTTGCGGCGCGCGGCCAGGACGATGCCCGCCGCGACCGCGACGGCGACCAGCGCGACGACCACGGTGCCGAAGTTTCCGCCGTACCTGACCGCGCCCGCCGAGACCCCGCCGACCAGCGCGGCGGCGGGCAGGGTGATCAGCCACGCCATGACCATGCGGCCCGCGACCCCCCAGTGCACCTCCGCCGGCCGCCTGCCCGGGCCCGCGCCCAGGATGCTGCCCGAGGCGACCTGCGTGGTGGACAGGGCGAAGCCGAGGTGGGCGGAGGTGAGGATGACGGCCGTGGACGCCGTCTCGGCGGCGAAGCCCTGCGGCGACTGGATCTCGGCGAGGCCCCTGCCCATGGTCCGGATGATCCGCCGGCCGCCCAGATAGGTGCCGAGGCCGATGGCCAGCCCCGCCGAGGCGATCACCCACGCCGGCGGTCCGGCGTCGTGGCCGAGCGCACCCGCGGAGATCAGGGTCAGCGTGATGATGCCCATGGTCTTCTGCGCGTCGTTCGTGCCGTGCGCGAGGGAGACCAGGGAGGCGGAGGCGATCTGACCGGCCCGGAATCCCTTGGTCACCGAGTCCCTGCGGGCGCGCGCCGTGATTTTGTAGGCGAGGTACGTGGCGATCAGGGCCGCGATTCCGGCCACCAGCGGCGAGGCCGGCGCCGGGATCAGCACCTTCTCCACGACCTTGGTGAAGTGCACACCGTCGGCGCCGGCACTCACCCACACCGCGCCGATCAGCCCGGCGAAGATCATCCCCGGGGTGACGAGCGTGTCGTCGACGATGCCTCCGGAGATCGTCTTCGCGACCTCGGTGGACAGGAACGCGCCGACGATATTCAGGACGCCACCGATCAGGACCGCGGTTCTCGGTTTCAGGGCGCCGGTGGCGATGGACGTGGCCATCGCGTTGGCCGTGTCGTGGAAGCCGTTGGTGAAGTCGAAGGCCAGGGTCACGATGACGACCGCCACCAGGAAGGTGATGTGGTCCATGCGCCCGATGGAAGCAAGCGCAGGCGTATTCGCGACGAACTGCGGGCAAAGCCTGTTCCCGGAAAAAGGCAGGTGACGTGGACAACAGCCCCTTTTACGATCACCCCATGAGCACCGCTCCTGCCACCGGCAACAGCACTGGCACTGGCACTGGCACTGGCACTGGTATCCGCTGGACCTACGCCTTCGTCGACCGGCCCGCCGGGCTCCTGGGCACCGCCCAGGCCTTCTGGACGGCCGTCACGGACACCCGCCTGTCCGAAATCCGGGGTGAGCAGGGCGAGTTCGTGACCCTGTTGCCGGGCGAGGGCGACGCCTGCGTCAAGGTCCAGGGGGTGGACTCCGGGGACGGGGGTGCCCATCTCGACTTCGCCGTCGAGGACGTAGACGCCTTCGTCGGCTCGGCGTCGGCGCTCGGGGCGACGGTCGCCGCCGCGCACGCCGGGTGGGCCGTGCTGCGGTCCCCCGCCGGGCAGCTGTTCTGCGCCGTGCCCTGGAACGGGGAGACGGTACGGCCCGCGGTGGTGAACGGCAGCCGCCTCGACCAGGTGTCCATCGACATCCCGCCGGCCGCGTACGCCACGGAGATCGCCTTCTGGGAGCGTCTCACCGGCTGGGACTCACTGACCGGCTCACTCCCCGAGTTCCACGTCCTCAGGCCTCCGGCCGGCCTCCCGGTCCGCATCCTGCTCCAGCGCCTCGGCACCGAGCGGCCCGCCGCCTCCGCCCACCTCGACCTGGCCTGCGCCGACATCGGGGCGACCGCCGCCCGCCACGAGCGCCTGGGTGCGGCGGTCGTCGCCCACGGCCCCCACTGGACGGTCATGCGCGACCCGGCGGGCGGTACGTACTGCCTCACCGGCCGCGACCCCGAAACGGGCGGCCTGCCGAAGCCGACACGGACGACGGCGGACGACATCGCCTAGCGAGGGTGGCGTACGCACACCACGATCACCCTGGACGTCTCCTCCGGTGTCGGAGTGGCCCCCGGTGTCGCCGGGCACATGCTTGCGGCGGCCTCCTTGTCCTGCCGCAGCAGCGGGGCCGGATCGCTGTCGCCCGTCCGATACCAGGCGGGCCTCTCCGGCGGCTCCGCCGAGGCCTGCAGCCACACCGTGAGCCCGCCCCCGGCGGCCACCGCGACCACCCACACGAGCACGGCCCACCGCCACGCCCTTCGGCTCACTCCCACGCCTCGACGCCGACCACGGCGGCCACCGGAATCGGCCCGTACACGTGCGGGAACTCCTCGCCGCCCGGCTTCGGCGCCTCGTACTTCAGGGGTACGTCGAGGAGGGCGGGGTCCACGACCAGCACCACCAGCTCGTCGGGGCCGGCGTAGGAGCCGTACAGGAAGGCCGCCACCGCGGGGAGTTGGGCGCGGGTCGAGCAGTGGATGAACCCCTCCTCCTGGAGGGTGCGGCCACGCGTCGACATCTCGTACGCGCCTCGCTCGCGGGCGGCGTCCCAGAGGGCGCGTTCGGTGATGTGGAGGATGTGCGGGAGTTCGGACATGCGCCCAACCTAAAGGGTGGCAGCGACCCGCGGGGTGGCCGCCCTCAAGGTTTCCGCGCTCATGGTTTGCGCGCGGTGCGCCCGCCCTTAGTCCTCGGGCCCGCCGCCGCCGCTGCCGCCTCGGCCTCGGCCGCCGGGTCGACGTACACCTCGCACTCGGTGTTCCGGCACGGCCCGGGGACCCACTTCGGCACCCATGCACCGAGCGTCTTGTACCGGCGGATCACCGTGGTCACATGCTGTCCGCAGACGGGACAGTCGTGCTCTTCTCTGTCCATGCCCTCAGGGTATTGCCGGAATACCCGAATCGCTCCCCGCCGGTCGGCGCATTCCGCGTCTTCAGCGCCCCTGCTGCGGTTCGCGCCACATGGGCCACATCCGGGGGCCGTCCGGGAGGTCCAGGGGGCGGTCGAGGAGGTCGAAGCCGAGCCGTTCGTACAGCTTGCGGCTGCGGGCGTTGCTCGCCTCCAGGTAGGCGGCCACTCCCTCCCGGTCGCAGCGGTCCAGGACCTGGCGCACGAGGGCCGTGCCCAGTCCCCTCCCCTGGGCGTCCGGTGCCACGGCGATCAGCCACAGATACTCGTGGGCGCGCCCGGCGGGATGGATACCCGCCGTGAGCCGTCCGATCAGCTCCACGCGCTCGTTGTCGGGTTCGACGGCCTCGCGCAACTGGGCGGCGCCGTCGTCCTGTTCCGCGTCCTCGGGGTGGGCGTCGGCGGGGACGGACAGCCACAGTGCGCACGCCAGGCCGTCCTCGGTGAGGTCGACCCGGCCCTCGGCGAGCACGATGTCGAGGAAGGCGGCCATCAGCTTGGGGTGCGTCACCCGGCGCTGCGCCTGGTCCGGGAAGACCCAGCCGCTCACCGGATCGTCCTGGAACGCCCCGTCGAGCAGCTGGACGACCAGCTCCCGGTCGCCCTCGTCCGCCGTGCGTATCGCCACGTCCATGCCCCGCCCCTTTTGTCTCAACCGCCGCTGATCATGCGGCGGTTGAGCCTAACGGGTGCGCGGTGCGGCAGGGCCCGCACACCGTGGGGATGTGCGGGACCCGCCACCCGGAGCGCCGTGGCGGGGCGTACGGAGTCAGGGCCGTACGCCCCGCCACGGGTGTCTCCGGGGGCCTCAGGTGCTGCGGCGGGTCACGAACTCGGCCAGGGACAGCAGGCCGCCCGCCGCCTCCGGGTCCGGGACCGCACGGGACAGTTCCTGTATGGCACGGGCCATCCGGTCGGCCGCCTGGAGCTGCGCCCAGTCCCGGCCGCCCGCCCGCTCGAGGGCGAGCACCGTCCGTTCCAGCGCCCCTTCCTGCCCCTCGTCGTACGGAACTCCGTACAACTCGGCCAGTTCGGTGGCCGCCGGTGTGCCGGAGGCCAGTGCGGCGACCACCGGCAGGGACTTCTTGCGGGCGAGCAGATCCGCCCCGGCCGGCTTGCCGGTACGGCTCGGGTCCCCCCATATCCCGATCACGTCGTCGATGAGCTGGAAGGCGAGCCCGGCCTCCCGGCCGAACGCGTCCATCGCCTCGACGTCCGCGGCCGATCCGCCCGCGTACAGCGCGCCGAGGGCGCAAGCGCAGCCGAGCAGCGCGCCCGTCTTGGCCTCGGCCATGAAGAGGCACTCGTCGAGGGTGACCTCGTCGGGGCTTCGTTTCTCCATGGCCGTGTCCGCGTGCTGCCCCTCGCACAGTTCGACGACACAGGACGCCAGCCGGGCGGCCGCGCCGGCCGCCGCCGGATGCGGGTCCTCGGCGAGCAGTCTCAGCGCCAGGGCCTGCAGGGCGTCCCCGGCGAGGATCGCGTCGGCGTCGCCGAACACGGTCCAGGCGGTGGGCCGGTGTCTGCGGGTGGTGTCCCGGTCCATGACGTCGTCGTGCAGCAAAGTGAAGTTGTGGACCAGTTCCACCGCGGCGGCCGCCCGTACGGCAGCCTCCGGCCGGCCGCCGAGAGCCACGGCCGCGGTCAGCACGAGGGCCGGGCGGATCGCCTTGCCCGCGTTGCCCGCCGCCGGGCTGCCGTCCGCGTGCTCCCACCCGAAGTGGTAGAGCGCGACACGGCGCATGGACCCGGGCAGCGACTCGATCGCCCCGCGCAACTCGGGATCGACCACGGTCCGGGTCCGCTCGAGGATGAGGGCGGCGTCCTGCCCGTCCGACCCGCCGGACACCACCCGCTCCTCCCCCTGCCCTCGTACCCGCACGGGGGCAGGGATCTGGCGCGCCTGCCCGGTGCCCACGTCCGGCCGCTCCCCTGCCACCGACTCCGGGGATCCTTCCGAAGGGCTCTGAGCGGGACTGCCCATGGGGTTCCGCCTCTCCGGATCCAGAGTCTCGAGGGTCTCGGCCGGGCCGTGGGCCGAGGTCATCGCCAGCGGCCGATCTCGACGTTCTCCAGCACGCCGAGGGCGTCCGGCACCAGGACGGCCGCCGAGTAGTAGGCCGTCACCAGGTAGTTGATGACCGCCTGTTCGTTGATGCCCATGAACCGCACGGACAGGCTGGGCTCGATCTCGTCCGGGATGCCGGCCTGCTGGAGCCCGATGACCCCCTGCTCGGCCTCACCGGTACGCATCGCGATGATCGAGGTCGTACGGGCCTCGGTGACCGGGATCTTGTTGCACGGGAAGATCGGGACACCGCGCCAGGTGGGGATGCGGTTGCCGCTCATGTCGATGGTCTCGGGGACGAGACCGCGCTTGTTGAGCTCGCGGCCGATCGCGGAGATCGCGCGCGGGTGGGCGAGCAGGAACTTGGTTCCGCGCCGCCTGCTGAGCAGTTCGTCCAGGTCGTCGGGGCTGGGTACGCCGTCGTGCGGCTGGAGCCGCTGGTCGTACTCGCAGTTGCTGAGCAGTCCGAACTCCCGGTTGTTGATGAGTTCGTGCTCCTGGCGCTCCTTCAGGGCCTCGACGGTGAGACGGAGCTGCTGCTCGGTCTGGTTCATCGGCTGGTTGTAGAGGTCGGCCACCCGGGAGTGGATGCGCAGGACGGTCTGGGCGATGCTCAGTTCGTACTCACGGGGCCTGGCCTCGTAGTCGACGAACGTGCGCGGGATGTCCGGCTCGCCGCTGTGACCGGCCGCCAGGTCGATCTGCTTCTCGCCGTACCTGTTGGCGTTCTGCTCCGGGATCGCGCTCAGCGCCTGGAGGTGTGCGCGCAGCGAGTCGGAGCGCTCGGCGACCTGCTCGAAGTGCGAACGGGAGAGGGTCAGCACGACGCATGTGGTGACCGCGCGGGCCGTGTACTCCCACAGGGCATCGGGGTCGAGCAGTGCCTGGTCGCCGAAGTAGGCTCCGTCGGCCAGCATGCCGAGTTCGGCGTCGTCCCCGTAGGGACCCGTGCCGATCTTCTCGACCTTGCCGTGGGCGAGGAGGAACACCTCGTCGTTCGTGCTGCCGAAGGAGGCGATCTCCGAGCCGGGCGCGAACTCCCGCTGCTGGCAGCGTCGGGCGAGCTCGGCGAACACCTCCTCGTCCTCGTAGGAGCGCAGCGCCGGCAACTCGGACAGCTCGGCGGGGACCACTTCCACCCGGTCGCCGGTCTTCACGAACGTCAGACGGCCGTCTCCCACGGAATAGGTGAGCCGCCGGTTCACACGGTATGCACCACCCTGCACGTTCACCCAGGGAAGCATCCGCAGCAGCCAGCGCGAGCTGATCTCCTGCATCTGGGGTACGGACTTGGTGGTGGTGGCCAGGTTCCGCGCGGCCGACGTTCCAAGACTCTGCTGAGGCCTGTCCTGCTCCGTGCGGATCTCTTCGCCTACCGACATAAAGAACTGCCCTCCCGATAACACGTAATGCGTTGATGCGTCGTTCCCCATCGGATCCGCCCGCATCGGACGCCTGCCCGCCCCACCCTTCCTCACCGAACGTGCCAGTGCTATTACACGAATGAGCGGGAATGGATCATCCCCGAAGTGGGCACACAGGGGGTTCTTCGGCGGCCCGTTCGACGGGACGAACGGAAAATGCCCCGAACGGGGAACTTCAAGATCGGGCCGGGCGTTCGAGCTTTTGACGGACGACGAACAGGAGACACCGATGGCAGGCTTCCTGGACCGCGCCAAAGAACAGGCACAGCGCGGCCTGACGCAGGGCAAGCAGAAGCTCGACGAGGTGCAGGCCCAGCGGGCCGGCAGCGACCTGCTGAAGAAGGTGGGCGCCGCGTACTACGCGGAGCGGCGCGGCAGCGGTTCGCCCGACGCGACACAGCGGGCCCTGCAGGCCCTGGAGAGCCACATCGCGGTGAACGGGGACGCGTTTCTGCGGCAGTGACCGAGTTCGGCATCACTGACCGGATCGGCTCGCACGCCGTACGAACAATTCGCCCCTGACCGTCCGATTCCGGTACAAGCTGCGGTACGAGGTGGTCACGACCGGTGGCCGTCGCGCAGCACGAAGGAGACGGTCATGGCCCCACCCATGTCCGCTGCCGATTTCCTGGACCGGCTCAGGGAGGAAGGCGTCACCGTCGTCGAGGTCGGCGACTGGGCCCACCACAACCGCAATCACAAGGGCCCCTGGGGGCCGGTCCACGGCGTGATGATCCATCACACCGTGACCAGGGGCAGCGAACGCACGGTGGAACTCTGCCGTGAGGGTTATGCCGAGTTGCCCGGTCCGCTGTGCCACGGCGTCATCACCAAGGACGGGTGCGTTCACCTTGTCGGTTACGGCAGGGCCAATCACGCGGGTCTCGGGGACGACGACGTGCTGCGGGCGGTGATCGCGGAGAAGGCGTTGCCGTTGGACAACGAGGCCAATACGGATGGGAACCGGCACTTCTATGGGTTCGAGTGCGAGAACCTCGGGGACGGGGAGGATCCGTGGCCGCAGGTTCAGCTCGATGCGATCGAGAAGGTTGCGGCGGCGTTGTGTCGGCATCATGGGTGGACGGAGCGGTCGGTGATCGGGCATCGCGAGTGGCAGCCCGGGAAGGTTGATCCTCGGGGGTTCGGTATGTCGTGGTTGAGGGAGAGGGTGCGGGATCGTTTGAAGTGAGGGGCTTTTTTCGCCCCCGCCGCCCCTACCCGTCCCATCCCTTCCTGGGGGCTGCGCCCCCAGACCCCCCTACGGCCCTGAACGGGCCTTGTCCTCAAACGCCGGACGGGCTGAAAGGCAGAATGGGGGGTGTGTCGCTGTCCTCCCCTCTTCAGGAACTCTCCGATCCCCGCTTCGGCCGTCACGGTGTTCGTTTGGTGTTGAAGCGGGATGATCTGGTTCATCCGGATCTCATCGGTAACAAGTGGCGCAAGCTGGTGCCCAATCTGGAGGCCGCCGGGGGGCGGGCGATCCTTACGTTTGGTGGGGCCTACTCCAACCATCTGCGGGCCACCGCCACCGCCGGGCGTCTTTATGGTCTGCCGACGGTGGGGGTGGTCCGTGGTCAGGAACTCGCCGGTCGGTCCCTCAACCCCTCCCTCGCCCACTGTGTGGCGAACGGTATGCGGCTGCACTTCGTCGACAGATCGACGTACCGGCGCAAGGCCGAGCCCGACATCCTCGCCGCCATCCGCCGGGAGGCGGGCGGTGACGCCGAGGACGCGTACGTCGTCCCGGAGGGTGGCAGCAACCTTCTCGCCGTACGCGGCTGCCGGGCTCTCGGCGAGGAGCTGCGCGGCCACGCCGATGTCGTCGCGGTCGCCTGCGGCACCGGTGGCACCCTCGCGGGCCTCGCCGCCGGACTCGCCCCCGAGCAGCGCGCCCTCGGTGTTCCGGTGCTCAAGGGGGGTTTCCTGGACGCGGAGATACGGGCTCTCCAGGAAACCGCCTTCGGCGGCCCCCGCGGCTCCTGGACCCTCGACCACCGTTTCCACTTCGGCGGGTATGCCCGTACGCCCCCCGAACTGCACGCCTTCGCCGCCGACTTCGAGGCCCGTCATGGCGTACCCGTGGAACGTCTCTATGTCGCCAAGATGCTGTATGGACTTGTCGCTCTGGTGGAAGAGGGGGCGTTCGAGAGGGGGGCGACCGTCGCGGCGGTGGTCACGGGGCGGCCGTTTCCGTAGGGGTGGTGGAGTTCGTCCGCCGCTACTCCGTCTCGCGGAACGCCGCCGCCTCCTCCAGGTCGAGCCGGCGCAGCAGCGTTCGCAGCATCTCGTCGTCGATGTGGCGGCCGTCGCGCAGCCGTACGAACACCTCCCGCTCCGTGCTGATCATCTCTCGCGACAGGCGCCGGTAGGTGTCGTCCACCGTCTCGCCGGTCACGGGGTTGACCGAGCCCAGACGCTCCCAGACGGCGTTCTGACGGCGTTCCAGCACCGAGCGCAGCCGATCGGCCAGCGGGGGCGGCAGGGTGTTGCGTTCGTCCTCCAGCAGGCCTTGGAGGCGTTGCTGTGCCGCCCTGGACGCCTGCGCCTGGGCGTTCGCCTCGGCGAGCGTCTCGGCCTGCGCGTCCCGGCCGGGCAGCTTCAGCAGCCGGATCAGCGGGGGCAGGGTCAGGCCCTGGACGACCAGCGTGCCGATGACGGTCGTGAAGGTCAGGAAGAGGACCAGGTTGCGTTCCGGGAAGGCCTGGCCGCCCTCCACCGTGAGGGGGATCGAGAAGGCGATGGCCAGCGAGACGACCCCCCGCATTCCGGCCCAGGAGATGACGAACACGCCCTGCCAGGTCGGATTCGGTTCCCGTTCCCTGATCCGCGCCGACAGCAGCCGGGGCACGTACGTCGCCGGGTACGACCAGGCGAAGCGGGCGACGACGACCACGAGGAAGACGGCGATCGCGTACCAGGCGGCATGGAGACCCTCGTACTCCCCAAGTCCCTCCAGGACGACCGGCAGTTGCAGCCCGATCAGGGCGAAGACGGCCGACTCGAGAACGAAGGCGACCATTTTCCACACCGCCTCCTCCTGGAGACGGGTGGCGAAATCGACCTGCCACGCGCGATGACCCAGATAAAGCGCCACGATCACCACCGCGAGGACCCCGGAGGCGTGCACCGATTCGGCGACCGCGTACGCGGCGAACGGGATCAACAGGGACAGCGTGTTCTGCAGCAGCGCCTCCCTGAGGTGGGTGCGCAGCCAGTGGATCGGCACCATCAGGATCAGTCCGATCCCGATGCCGCCGACCGCCGCGAGCAGGAACTCTCCGATTCCGCCCGCCCAGGTCGCCCCCTCGCCCACGGCCGCCGCGAGGGCGACGCGGTAGGCGGTGATCGCGGTGGCGTCGTTCACCAGGGACTCGCCCTGGAGGATGGTGGTGACCCGCGAGGGCAGGCCGACCCGGCGCGCGACGGCCGTGGCCGCGACGGCGTCCGGCGGTGCCACGACCGCGCCGAGCACCAGCGCGGCGGTCAGCGGCAGCCCGGGCACGATCAGATAGGCGGCCCAGCCGACGACGATCGTCGCGAAGAGCACGTACCCCACCGACAGCAGTGCCACCGGCCGCAGTTGCGCGCGCAGGTCGAGGTACGAGCTGTCGACGGCCGCCGTGTACAGCAGCGGGGGCAGCATCAGCGGCAGGACGACATGCGGGTCGAGGGCGTAGTCGGGCACCCCGGGGACGTAGGAGAACACCAGGCCGGCGGCGACCAGCAGCAGCGGGGGCGGGACAGGGGTGCGGCGGGCGGCGGCGGCAATGGCGGCGCTGCCCGCGACCAGCAGGAGCAGTGGCATCACATGCATCGGTTTCGGCCCACTCTCGTCTCCGCCCACCCTGGTTCCTCGCGCGCTCGGGCATTCCGCGCGGCTTTCCCCACCACCGTCGTAACCTGGCAATCATGAAACAGTGCACGCATGCCGACGCGCTGCCGCACCCGGAGCCCGAGCCCAAGAGCGAGACCTGTCCGGAGTGCCTGGCGGCCGGTACCCACCCGGTGCAGCTGCGTCTGTGTCTGGACTGCGGCCACGTCGGCTGCTGCGACACCTCGCCGCATCGCCACGCGACACAGCACCACAAGGAAACGGGGCACCCGGTGATGCGGACCTTCGAACCCGGCGAGAACTGGCGCTGGTGCTTTGTCGATCACGTTCTTGTATGACCGCGCGGAAACCGTACATCGCCGCGCCCCCGGCTCCGCACCCGTGTGAGCAGGGGCATTGGTGACCGAGGGCGTACTCGTGTGACCCTGGATCCGGACGGTTCGACCGTCTGACGTCTGGGTACGTCAACCCGGCGCGCGCTCTTCCCAATTGGGCCCGCAGACCCCTAGCCACTGTGCGTATCCATAGGTTTACTATGAGTGACAGCAAGGGGCTGGGGTCCCGGGGGACAGGAGCATCCGGAGCGCGGTAGCGTCACCGCTGAACCACGTACGCGTTACCCCGGGGGGCGACCCTCGGCCCCCGAAAGAGCTTGTACCACCTTGGAGGTGAGGGTGTCCCAGTTCGCAGGCGAGCCCGCGACCCAGGACTTCGTCGAAGTCCGGCTGCCGGCCGCGGGTGCCTACCTGTCGGTGCTGCGTACGGCCACGGCCGGACTCGCGGCCCGTTTGGACTTCACCCTCGACGAGATCGAGGACCTGCGCATCGCAGTGGACGAGGCCTGCGCGATCCTGCTTCAGCAGGCCGTGCCCGGCTCCGTACTCAGCTGTGTGTTCCGGCTGATCGACGACTCTCTGGAGGTCACGGTCTCCGCCCCGACCACGGACGGTCACGCCCCCGCGCGCGACACCTTCGCCTGGACCGTCCTGTCGGCCCTCGCGGGCCAGGTCGACTCGACCGTGGCCGAGGACAAGACCGTGTCGATCAGTCTCTACAAGAAGCGCGGCGCGGGACCCGGGCCGGCGTGAGGAACGGGGACGGGCCGGTGCGGGACGAAGAACGCGGCACACGGGAGCTGCCCACGGCGGGCAGCGACGGCCCGGACGGGCCGCGGGACACGGCGGACGCTGTCGCCGGTATCCCGGGCATCCCCGAACAGGCCCGGCCGCACCCGGAGGACGACCTCTCGGAGGCCGGCCTCAAGGACGACGGGCAGCTGGATCGGGAAGGTGCCGTGCGGAGTGCGCCCCTGGAAGAGCCAAGTGAGGTCTCCCCGGTGCGCGTCGACGCGCGGACTCGGGGAGGGTCGACGGGCGGGACGATGAGCGAGCACGAACGAGACGAAGCGCAGGGCTCACAACAGACGGTGCAGGTCACGCAGCACTCTCCGACGGACCGCAGCGGGGCGCGCGCCCTGTTCTACGAGCTGCGCGCACTGCCGGACGGCAGCGCGGAGTACGCGGAGCTGCGCAACCGGCTGGTCCGTATGCACCTCCCGCTGGTCGAGCACCTCGCGCGCCGCTTCCGCAACCGCGGTGAGCCGCTGGACGACCTGACCCAGGTCGCGACGATCGGCCTGATCAAGTCGGTCGACCGCTTCGACCCGGACCGAGGCGTCGAGTTCTCGACGTACGCGACCCCGACGGTCGTCGGTGAGATCAAGCGGCACTTCCGTGACAAGGGCTGGGCGGTCCGCGTGCCGCGCAGGCTCCAGGAGCTGCGCCTCTCGCTCACCACGGCGACGGCGGAGCTCTCGCAGCTGCACGGCCGCTCCCCCACGGTCCACGAGCTGGCCGAGAAGCTGGGCATCTCCGAGGAGGAGGTCCTGGAGGGCCTGGAGTCGGCCAACGCCTACTCCACGCTGTCCCTGGACGTTCCCGACACGGACGACGAGTCCCCGGCGGTCGCGGACACCCTGGGCTCCGAGGACGAGGCCCTGGAGGGGGTCGAGTACCGCGAGTCGCTCAAGCCGCTCCTGGAGGATCTCCCGCCCCGGGAGAAGCGGATCCTCCTGCTGCGTTTCTTCGGCAACATGACGCAGTCGCAGATCGCGCAGGAGGTCGGGATCTCCCAGATGCACGTCTCCCGTCTGCTGGCCCGGACCCTGGCCCAGCTGCGGGAGAAGCTGCTGGTCGAGGAGTAACCCTTTCGGGGTCACTCCGGTGCCTCGAGGTCATTCCTGTGCGTTGCCGGGCCCCCGGATCCCGAGGGCCCGGGTCGTCTCCTGGTTCACCAGCAGTACGAGCGCGGCGATCGCCACGACACCCAGCACGATCCCGCCCGGAATGGCCATGCTGTCGGCCTGGAGCAGGTTGTAGGCGACGGGCAGCGCCATGATCTGGGTGATGACGGCGGGCCCCCGGCTCCAGCTCCGCCGCCCCAGCAGCCCGCGCGCGGCGAGCAGCGGCAGCAGGGCGAGCACGATCAGCGTGACCCCACCGGTGACGGCCTGCTGCCGGTCGTCCGGATCGCCCGTCACTCCCAGCACGAGGATGAAGGCCCCGCCGACGAGCAGGGCGAGGCCCTCCAGGGCGGCGAGCAAGGCCGCGGCGGTCAGCCGCAGGGGGCGCGGCCCCGTCGGGTCGAGGGTTTCCGGGGCAGCGGCTTTGGGGTCGGGGGCTCTGGGGGCGGGGGTCTGCTCAGCGCTCACCCCTGAAGGGTAGCCGTGGGCGTGGAGCGCCTCGTGGGGTGTGCCGTTCGTCCGCACACGCCCCCTACGGGATGCGGTCACGCGCCCCCGATTCTTACGGACCCCTCACCTGCCCTAGGGGTGAGTACCACCCAGTAGGTACTCTGCTTCGCATGCGTGCACTTCTCGTGGTCAATCCGGCGGCTACCACCACAAGCGCACGTACGCGCGATGTGCTGACCCATGCTCTCGCGAGCGAGATGAAACTCGAGGCGGTCACCACCGAGTACCGGGGCCACGCGCGTGATCTCGGCCGGCAGGCGGCGGAGAGCAAGGACATCGACCTGGTCGTCGCCCTCGGCGGCGACGGAACGGTCAACGAGGTCGTCAACGGCCTGCTGCACAACGGACCCGACCCGGACCGGCTGCCCGGCCTCGCCGTCGTCCCCGGCGGCTCCACGAACGTCTTCGCGCGTGCCCTCGGTCTGCCCAACGACGCCGTGGAGGCCACCGGCGTCCTCCTGGACGCCCTGCGCGAGGGCCGCGAGCGTACGGTGGGCCTCGGTGTCGCGAAGGGCACCCCGGGCACCGAGGACGAGTCGGTGCCGGAGCGCTGGTTCACGTTCTGCGCCGGCCTGGGATTCGACGCCGGTGTGATCGGCCGGGTGGAACAGCAGCGCGAAAAGGGCCGGAAATCCACACATTCCCTTTACCTGCGGCAGGTCGTGCGCCAATTTCTGGGTGAGGCGAATCGCCGGCACGGCACGATCACTCTGGAACAACCGGGCGCCGAACCGGTTACCGATCTTGTGCTCTCCATAGTCTGCAACACGTCCCCGTGGACGTTCCTGGGCAATCGTCCGGTGTACGCGTCACCTAAGGCCTCGTTCGATACCGGGCTCGACGTACTCGGTCTCAGCCGCATGTCGACGGGCGCTGTTGCCCGGTATGGCATGCAGTTGCTCACTTCGTCCCCCGAGCGGGGACCCCATGGCAGGCATGCCACCTCCCTGCACGACCTGACCGACTTCACCTTGCATTCGAAGGTGCCTCTGCCCCTCCAGATGGACGGCGACCACCTCGGACTGCGAACGAGCGTGACGTTCACAGGCGTACGCCGTGCACTGCGTGTGATTGTGTGAGCGGAACGGGCTAAAGTCCTTCCACTCGAACGTTTAGGCCAGGGTCCACCCCATGGAAGTACGGCTGTGACTGAGCCGACACCGAGGAATCAAAAAAAACTTTCCGGTAGGGGTTGTATCCGTCGCTGAGGTTTGCGAGTCTCTACGTGGCGCTCGGGACGGCCCGCAACACCGGCCACCACAGAGAGCCAGAACCCCTCCTCACTTCACAGGACCACATCAGTCCGTCTGATGATCGGCCCTTCAGTTGTTGAGGGATTCGTGAAAGCGTTCACATTCACAAGCAACGTGCATGTAATACCAAGGAGAGGTAGCAGCCATGGACTGGCGTCACAACGCCGTTTGCCGCGAGGAAGACCCCGAGCTCTTCTTCCCCATCGGCAACACCGGTCCTGCGCTGCTGCAGATCGAGGAAGCCAAGGCCGTCTGCCGCCGCTGCCCCGTCATGGAGCAGTGCCTGCAGTGGGCGCTTGAGTCCGGCCAGGACTCCGGCGTCTGGGGTGGTCTCAGCGAGGACGAGCGCCGTGCCATGAAGCGTCGCGCCGCCCGCAACCGGGCCCGTCAGGCAACCGCCTGACAACCCACCCCGCTAACAGCCTGAGCTTGGCGGCGCGTACAGCGAGTACGCATCTCCCGCCCCCGAGCCGCAGCGCGCAGTGCCCCCGATGCGCATAGCAAACGCGCGAACAAGCATATGAGCCCCGGACCGTTCCATGGTCCGGGGCTCATCGCTTTGCTCAGGTCATCGCCGCCGTGCGCGGGCTACTTGTTGGCGCGCACCGGGATGTCGAGGATCACCTGCGTACCCCGCTCGGGTGCCGGCACCATGTCGAAGGTGCCGCCCAACTCGCCCTCCACCAGCGTCCGTACGATCTGCAGGCCGAGGTTGCCCGAGCGGTGCGGGTCGAAGCCCTCGGGGAGGCCCACGCCGTCGTCCTGAACGGTGACGAGCAGGCGGGACTCCTTGGTCGTGCCGCCGCGGACCGCCGAGACCTCGACGGAGCCGGTGTCGCCCGGTCCGAAGCCGTGTTCCAGCGCGTTCTGCAGGATCTCGGTCAGCACCATGGAGAGCGGGGTGGCGACCTCCGCGTCCAGGATGCCGAAGCGCCCGGTGCGCCGGCCGGTGACCGTGCCCGGCGAGATCTCGGCGACCATCGCGAGGACGCGGTCGGCGATCTCGTCGAACTCCACACGTTCGTCGAGGTTCTGCGAGAGCGTCTCGTGCACGATCGCGATGGACCCCACGCGCCGTACGGCCTCCTCCAGGGCCTCGCGCCCGCGCTCCGAGTCGATGCGCCGGGCCTGGAGGCGCAGCAGAGCGGCCACCGTCTGGAGGTTGTTCTTGACGCGGTGGTGGATCTCCCGGATGGTCGCGTCCTTGGTGATCAACTCGCGCTCGCGGCGACGCAGTTCGGTGACGTCCCGGAGCAGGACGAGCGAACCGATGCGCGTGCCCTTGGGCTTGAGGGGGATGGCGCGGAACTGGATGACCCCGTCCACGGACTCGATCTCGAACTCGCGCGGCGCCCAGCCGCTGGCGACCTTGGAGAGCGCCTCGTCCACCGGGCCCCGGGTGGGGGCGAGTTCGGCGGTGGTCACGCCCAGGTGATGGCCGACGAGGTCGTGGGCGAGGCCGAGGCGGTGGTACGCGGACAGCGCGTTCGGCGAGGCGTACTGGACGATGCCGTCGGCGTCGAGCCGGATCAGTCCGTCGCCGACGCGCGGCGAGGCGTCCATGTCGACCACCTGGTTGGAGAAGGGGAACGATCCGGCGGCGATCATCTGGGCCAGGTCGGAGGCGCTCTGGAGATACGTCAGCTCCAGGCGGCTCGGGGTCCGGACGGTGAGGAGGTTGGTGTTGCGGGCGATGACCCCGAGGACGCGTCCTTCCCTGCGCACGGGGATCGACTCGACGCGCACCGGGACCTCTTCGCGCCACTCCGGGTCGCCCTCGCGCACGATCCGGCCCTCGTCCAGGGCGGCGTCCAGCAGGGGGCGGCGGCCACGGGGGACGAGGTGGCCGACCATGTCGTCCTGGTAGGAGGTGGGGCCGGTGTTGGGCCGCATCTGGGCGACCGAGACATAGCGGGTGCCGTCGTGTGTGGGCACCCACAGGACGAGGTCGGCGAAGGAGAGGTCGGAGAGCAGTTGCCACTCCGACACCAGCAGGTGCAGCCACTCCAGGTCGGAGTCACTGAGCGCGGTGTGCTGGCGTACGAGTTCGTTCATGGAGGGCACGTGTGCGAGCGTACCCGCCGGTCCGGACCTGGCCGGAAAACACCCGCGGGCCGCGGCGCCTGAGAGGGACCCTCAGCCCTCCCGGCACCGCAGCCCGGAGCAGCAACGGCCGTGGGGTGTGCGGTCCCGGTCGGCCGATGGATGAGGAGCCGGTGCAGTCAGGGCAGAGAGCCCCGGTTCCTCGAATCCGTCCTCCTGTGCGGGGAAGACGGAAGTTCTGGTCGTACTACTTGGTCGCCCTACTTCTACGCATTGTGGACTAGACCACAAGCCGTGTCCATGCGTTGAAGTGTGTTTGTTGCTGTGACTTCACGAGCGGAACGGACTCCACGGGGCAGTCCGGAAGAACTGGTCGGACATCCGAGCGTCCTCCATGCAGCCTAGCTCTGTTGGTTCCTGTGCGGGGGCGGATCTCCCGGTCAATTTCCGCCGTAACCGGGGTCTGTTAGATTGGTCTAAACCACACGGTTCTCTCAGATCGGCAGGCCCAGCGTGGAAGTTGTCATCGTTCCGGACGCCAAGGCGGGTGGCGAGCTCATCGCCGGGGCCATGGCACAGCTGCTCCGGCACAAGCCGACGGCCCTGCTCGGCGTGGCCACCGGCTCCACCCCGCTGCCCGTCTACCAGGCGCTCGCGGCCCAGGTGGGCTCTGGAGCCGTGGACGTGTCCCGGGCGCGCATAGCGCAGCTCGACGAGTACGTGGGGCTGCCGGCCGAGCATCCGGAGTCGTACCGCTCGGTGCTGCGGCGCGAGGTGCTGGAGCCGCTCGGGATCGGGATGGACGCGTTTCTGGGGCCCGACGGGACCGCCGAGGACGTGCGGGGCGCGTGCGAGGCGTACGACAGGGCGCTGGCCGAGGCCGGCGGGGTCGATCTCCAGTTGCTGGGGATCGGGACCGACGGGCACATCGGGTTCAACGAGCCGTGCTCGTCGCTGCGCTCGCGGACCCGGATCAAGACCCTGACCGAGCAGACCCGGGTGGACAACGCGCGGTTCTTCGACGGGGACATCTCGCAGGTGCCGCACCATGTGATCACGCAGGGTATCGGGACGATTCTCGAGGCTCGGCATGTCGTGCTGCTGGCCACGGGTGAGGGTAAGGCGGATGCGGTGGCGGCGACTGTGGAGGGGCCGCTTGCCGCGGTGTGTCCTGCGTCGGCGCTGCAGTTGCATGCGCATGCGACTGTGGTTGTCGATGAGGGGGCGGCTTCAAAGTTGAAGCTCGCTGATTATTTTCGGCACACCTTTGTCAACAAGCCTGAGTGGCAAGGGATCTGAGGTTTTCGCGTCTGCCGGGTTCGGTTTCGTTGTTGGGTGCAGGGGCGTTGTGGCTTGTCGCGCAGTTCCCCGCGCCCCTAAAGACAAAAAGCGCCGGTCCCCCCGGTTTCGGGGGGACCGGCGCTTTTGGCTTTGTGTGGGTCAGGTTTCTGTGAGGAATTCTGCCGCTGCCTGGCCGCAGACTCTTGCCGCGCCGTGGGTTGCCAGGTGGAGGGGGGCTCTGCGGGGGGCCTGGGGGACGCCCATTTCCACCACGATCGTGTCCGGGCGGGCGGCCAGGAGGGTGTCCAGGGCCGCCGACATCCAGGGGTGGCGGTGTTCGTCGCGGACCACGGCGACGATACGGTTCTGGCCCGCCTCGGCCAGGGCCGTCCGGCCCGCGTTCTCGCCGGTGAAGGTGCCCGTGCGGGTGCCGGGGAGAAGGCGTACCAGCTCGGCTGCCACGCCCCAGGGGGTCTCGTTGCCGACGGCGAAGTTCGCCACGGGGGTGAAGGCGGCCACGTACGGGGGTTCCCGGAGGGGTTCGTAGGGGCCGGAGTGTGTTGCCTCCAGGGCTCGGCGGGCGGCTGTGAGGCCCACCTCCGTGGGCGTCGCGGCGGAGGTCTTCGGGGTCGAGGCCGTCCAGTGGGACAGGGTCCGGACGCGTTCCGCCGCGTCCGCAAGGCGGTCCTCCGGGAGTTCGCCGGTGCGGACGGCCCTGACCAGGGCGTCTCGCAGACGGCGTACCGTCTCGTCGTCCGAGAGGCCGCCGCCCACGCAGATGGCGTCGGCGCCGGCGGCGATCGCGAGGACGCTGCCGCGTTCGATGCCGTAGGTGCCCGCGATGGCCTGCATCTCCATGCCGTCGGTGACGATCAGGCCGGTGTAGCCGAGTTCGCCGCGCAGCAGGTCGGTGAGGACCGGGTGGGAGAGGGTGGCCGGGCGGTCGGGGTCCAGGGCGGGGATCAGGATGTGGGCGCTCATCACCGCCTTGGTGCCGGCGGCGAAAGCGGCGCGGAACGGGGACAGCTCGCGTTCGAGGACGACGGAGCGGCTCGCGTCGATGCGGGGAAGGGCGTGGTGGGAGTCGACCGAGGTGTCTCCGTGGCCCGGGAAGTGCTTCGTGCAGGCGGCGACGCCCGCGGCCTGGAGGCCGGTGACGTAGGCGGCGGTGTGGCGGGCGACCAGCTCCGGGTCGGCGCCGAAGGAGCGGACGCCGATGACGGGGTTGGCGGGGTTGGAGTTGACGTCCGCCGACGGGGCCCAGTTGAGGTTCACCCCGCAGGCGCGGAGGCGGCGGCCGAGTTCATGGGCCACCTGCCGGGTCAGCTCGGTGTCGTCGACCGCGCCCAGGGCGTGGTTGCCGGGGAAGGAGGAGCCGGTGCGGACCTCCAGTCGGGTGACGTCGCCGCCCTCCTCGTCGATCGCGACCAGGACGTCTTCGCGTTCGGCACGCAACTGGGCGGTGAGGGCGGCCAGTTGGGTGGGGGAGGTGATGTTGCGGCCGAACAGGCCGACGGAGGCGAGGCCTTCGCCGAGGCGGCGCAGCAGCCAGTCGGGGGCGGTGGTGCCGGGGAAGCCGGGCTGGAGGACGGTGAGCGCGTCGCGGGTCAACGTGTCCGGGCGCCGGGCGAGAGTCGTCATGGGGTGGGGGTTATCCCTTCACGGCGCCAGCGGTCAGGCCCGCGGCCATCTTGCGCTGGACGAGGAGGAAGAGGACGACGATCGGCACGGCCATCATCGTGGAGCCGGCCATCATCGGGGCGTACTCGGTGCCGTGCTTGGTGGTGAAGTTGCCGAGCCAGACGGTGGCGGTCTGGTTCTTCTGGCTCATCAGCATCAGGGCGTAGAGGTACTCGTTCCAGGCCTGGATGAAGCCGTAGACCGAGGTGGCGACCAGGCCGGGGGCCAGGAGGGGGAAGACCACACGCAGGAAGGCGGTGGTGCGGGAGCAGCCGTCGACCATCGCCGCCTCCTCCAGTTCCTTCGGGATGTTGACGATGAAGCCGCGCAGGGTCCACACCGTGAACGGAAGGATGAAGGTGAGGTAGGTGATGATCAGGCCGGACAGGCGGTCGTACTGGTCGAGGTCGTTGAGCAGCAGGAACACGGGGATGATCATCGCGACCAGGGGGACCATCTGGACGGCCAAAATGCCGACGATGACGACTTTTCGGCCGCGGAAGGCGAAGCGGGAGATGGCGAGGGCCGCCAGCATGCCGACGACGATGCCGATCACGACCACCGTCAGGGACACGATGAGGCTGCGGCCGACCGGGCCCCAGAAGTCGGCGATGTCCAGGGCGCGGCGGAAGTTGGCGAGGGTGAGGCCCGTCGGCAGGAGGCTCGGGTCGGGGTCGATCGCGTCCTTCGCCGGTTTGACGGCCGTGTTCAGCATCCAGTAGACGGGGAAGCCGGCCGTCAGGAACACGAGCAGGCCGAGAAGGTTCCAGCCGGCCTTCGACTTGCGGGGTTTCCCGGGCTTGCGGGGCACGGAGGGGGCTACCGCACTCATTCGACCTCTCCGATCTTCAGCATCTGGCGCATGTAGACGGCGACGACACCGAGCAGCAGCACCACGGTGAGCAGGGCGATCGCCGAGCCCTGGGCGTAGTCGTTGACGGCGAAGGCGCGGTCGTAGGAGTAGGTGGTCAGGAGCTGGAACTCGGCCTCCGGGTGGCCGCCCCGCATGACGAACACCTGGGGGAAGACGCCCATGTCCCAGATGACCGACAGGGTCGTGAGCATCACGATGATCGGCTTGAGGATGGGCAGGGTGACGTACCGGAAGACGCC
This sequence comes from Streptomyces sp. NPDC047042, assembly GCF_040644035.1. Classification (NCBI taxonomy): domain Bacteria; kingdom Bacillati; phylum Actinomycetota; class Actinomycetes; order Kitasatosporales; family Streptomycetaceae; genus Streptomyces; species Streptomyces sp. NPDC047042. Next base: position 150,351 of record NZ_JBEYVP010000016.1, read on the forward strand.
CCAGGCGCCGGCGCCGTCCAGTCTGGCCGCCTCCTCCAGTTCCTTCGGGACCTGGGTGAGGCCCGCGCCGAGGGTGATGACCACGAAGGGCACCGCGCCCCAGACGACGAGCAGCATGATCACGGCCAGGCCCTGAGGTCCGCTCGCGAACCAGTTGTGGCCGATCAGCTCGACGCCCGGCAGCTTGCTCAGCAGCGCGTTGACGATCCCGTAGTCGGAGTCGAACAGCCACTTGAAGACGGTGGTCGCCACGATGATCGGCATGCCCCAACTGGCCACCAGGACGATGTTGATGAGCGTCTTCAGCCAGCCGCTCACCCGCTGGAGCAGCAGTGCGATCAGCATGCCGCCGACCATGGTGAGGACGACGCAGCCGACCGCGAAGACGACGGTGCGCACGACGACGTCCCAGAACTCGCTGTCGCCGAGCACCTTGCCGAAGTTGCTGAAGCCCACCCACTCGGCCGGCTGGAAGCCCCACAGCTGGGACTGCCCGAACTTCTGGAAGGACAGGGTGACCAGACGTACGAGGGGATAGCCGAGGACCAGCGCGAGGATCAGCAGACAGGGGGCGAGCAGGGCCCACGGGATCGCGGCGGTCGTCCTCGACGTCCGTCTCGCGGGTCTCGCGTCCGAAGCGGGCGGCGGTGACGGCGGCGTGTGCCGCGTCGGCGGCGGCAGCTTGGCAGGTGTGGTGGTATCAGCGGCACTCATCCGCGCACTCCTCAGCGGTCCCTCAGGTCGTACGGTCGTTGCAATCGCCCACGTCATGGGCGATCAGACGGCGAGCGAGCGGGGCCCTCCCCGTGACAGGGCCCCGCCTCGGCTCACTGCGTGACGTTGATGACCTTGTCGATCGCGGCGTCCGCTTCCTTCGCGGCGGCCTCGACCGTCTCCTTGCCGGTGCCGATGTTCTGGAGCATCGTCTGGAGGATCTGGGCCTTCTCGACCTGGCCCCAGCCCGGTGCCATCGGCACGAACCAGTTGGACTCGGCCGCGGTGGCCGGGACCGCGGTCGCCGGGTCGTTCTTCAGGGTGGCGAGGTCGGTCTTGTTGTTGGGCAGGTTGCCCTTGGCCATCAGGCCCTTCTGGCCGCTCGCTCCGGTGTAGGCGTTGATCCACTCGGCGGCGAGGCTCTGCGCCTTCGACTTCACCGGGATGGCGAGGTCCGAACCGCCCAGGAACACCGGCATGTTCTTGCCGGACGGGCCGGGCATCACGAAGTTCTCCAGGTTGCCCTTGAGCTTGCCGGTCTTGTCGTTCTCCGGCGTCTCGGCGGTCGCGCCCTCCCAGGCGGCACCGAAGATCATGCTGGTCTTGCCCTGGCCGTAGACGATGTAACGGTCGGACTCGTCCTTGGTCTTGTCGCCGTGCATGTACTTGTCGACGACGTTCTTGAACTCGGTGAGGCCCTTGACGGACTCCGGGGAGGAGAGGCTCGCCTTCCACTGGCCGCCGGACTCCTCGGCGATCGAGCCGCCGGCGTCGTACACGAAGGACATGGCGGCGTACCAGTCGCGGGTGGGCTGGTACCAGGCGTTGTACTTGTCGCCCTCCTTCTTCTGGATCTTGTCCAGGTCGGAGGTGAGTTCGGCGTACGTCTTCGGCACCGACTTGACGCCGACCGAAGCGGCAACGTCCTTGCGCCAGTTGGCGACCCGGCCACCGGCGTAGTACGGGACGCCGTACGTCTTGCCGTCGTAGGTGACGGAGGCCTTGAGGCCGTCGAGCCAGGCGGACGAGTTCTCGAACTTCGCCGGATCGACGGGGGCGAAGGCGCCCTTGACCATGTAGCCGAGCATCTCGGTGTTGCCCATCTCGACCACGTCGGGGGCCTTGTCGGTGGCCAGGACGGCGTCGAGCTTGGCGTTCTTGTCGGGCCAGCCGTAGTACTCGTGGTTGATCTTTACGCCGGGGTGCGCCTTCGTCAGCGTGGCGTCGGCGGCTTTCACCAGCTCGGGCCAGTTGTTCTGCGCGTCCACGGTCAACCAGACGGTCAGTTCCTTGGCGTCGGCCCCGGACTTGTCCGAGCTGCCGCCGTCACTGCCCCCACATGCCGCGACGGAGACCATCATGCCCGCGATACCGATCGCGACTATCAGCTTGCGCTTCACGCCACCCTCCTCAGGGACCTGGACCAATGGTGTAGACCAGTAGGCGGAGCTTGGCTCAGACCAAACGGCGTGTCAAGGGTGCTGGAATGGCTTTGACCAGCCGTTATGCGACCTACATATGCAGGAACCTTTAAGTAAGAAAGTGGCGGAAATACCCCGCCCATCCATCCGGAACGAGGTAGACCACTCCAGCGGGGTGCTTGCCGACCGTCTTTGGCGCGGCTTTCCCCGCGGTGGACTAGACCAGAGGGGGGCGTGAAGGTATACAGAGGGGATCACGGAGCGCGCGGGGGTCCGCCCGGACCATTCGGAGGTCAATCGCGGCGCCGACCGTGCCACGATGTGAACTTCGACCGGCGGGGCGCCGGCGTAACGGCACCAGAAGCCGGGAAGGCGGAGCATGAGCACCGACGTGAGCAGTGCGGAGAACGAGGGTGGGGCTACCGTCCGTACCGCGCGCGTGCCCAAGTACTACCGTCTGAAAAAGCATCTGCTCGATATGACGGAGACCCAGGCACCCGGCACTCCCGTCCCGCCCGAGCGCACGCTGGCCGCGGAGTTCGACACCTCCCGCACGACGGTCCGTCAGGCCCTCCAGGAACTGGTCGTCGAGGGCCGGCTCGAACGCATCCAGGGCAAGGGCACCTTCGTCGCCAAGCCGAAGGTCTCCCAAGCGCTGCAACTCACCTCGTACACCGAGGACATGCGCGCCCAGGGCCTCGAACCCACCTCGCAGCTCCTCGACATCGGCTACATCACCGCCGACGACACCCTCGCCGAGCTGCTCGACATCACGGCGGGCGGGCGTGTCCTGCGGATCGAGCGGCTGCGGATGGCGAACGGCGAGCCGATGGCCATCGAGACCACCCACCTCTCCGCGAAGCGCTTCCCGGCCCTGCGCAGGTCACTCGTGAAGTACACCTCCCTGTACACGGCCCTCGCCGAGGTGTACGACGTCCACCTCGCGGAGGCCGAGGAGACCATCGAGACCTCCCTGGCCACCCCGCGCGAGGCCGGTCTGCTCAGCACCGACGTGGGCTTGCCGATGCTGATGCTGTCCCGGCACTCGCTGGACCAGGACGGGCAGCCGGTGGAGTGGGTGCGGTCCGTCTACCGGGGGGACCGCTACAAGTTCGTGGCGCGGCTCAAGCGGCCCCTGGACTAGGGCTGTTCCATAAAGCGAGGCCGTCCCGTAGATTTCCTGCGCGTTGCACTAGTGATCACAGGTAGTCGGTGAGGGGACGGAGGCCGTGACATGTCAGAAGCGCCTGAAGTGAGACAACCGGTGGCGGAACAACCGGTGGTGACTCCGATGCGCGTCGTCATCGGGCTCTGCCTTTTCGCACCCTTCGTCTCGATGCTGTGGGTGGGCTCGTACGCGAAGGTCGACCCGACCTTCATAGGCATACCGTTCTTCTACTGGTACCAGATGCTGTGGGTGGTCATATCCACCGTGCTGACGATGACGGCCTACCAGCTCTGGCAGCGTGACCAGCGCGCCCGTGCCGCCTCGAAGGGTGGTGCGGACGCGTGAAGGACGGCGTGAACGGCGTGGCACTAGCCGTCTTCATCATCTTCTTCCTGGCCGTCACGGTCATCGGCTTCATGGCCTCGCGCTGGCGCAAGGCCGAGAACGAGCACAGCCTCGACGAATGGGGCCTGGGCGGACGGTCGTTCGGCACCTGGGTCACCTGGTTCCTGCTCGGCGGCGACCTCTACACGGCGTACACCTTCGTGGCCGTACCTGCGGCGATCTACGCGGCGGGCGCGGCCGGGTTCTTCGCGGTGCCCTACACGATCCTCATCTACCCGCTGATGTTCGTGTTCCTGCCCCGGCTGTGGTCGGTCTCGCACCGGCACGGGTACGTCACCACCTCGGACTTCGTACGTGGCCGGTTCGGCTCGAAGGGGCTGTCGCTGGCGGTCGCCGTCACCGGCATCCTGGCGACGATGCCGTACATCGCGCTTCAACTGGTCGGCATCCAGGCCGTGCTGGACGTGATGGGTGTCGGCGGCGGCGCGGACACCAACTGGTTCGTCAAGGACCTCCCGCTGCTGATCGCCTTCGGTGTGCTGGCCGCGTACACGTACTCGTCCGGTCTGCGGGCCCCCGCACTGATCGCGTTCGTGAAGGACGGGCTGATCTACCTCGTCATCGCGGTCGCGATCATCTACATCCCGATCAAGCTGGGCGGCTTCGACGACATCTTCAAGGCCGCGGGCGACGCCTTCTCCCAGACCAGCCCAGCGACCGGCAAACCGCGCGGGGCAATCGCTCCCGGCGAGGCCTCGCAGTGGACCTACGCCACGCTGGCGCTCGGCTCGGCGCTCGCGCTGTTCATGTACCCGCACAGCGTGACGGCGGTCCTCTCCAGCCGCAGCCGTGACGTGATCCGCCGCAACTCCACGATCCTGCCCCTGTACTCGCTGATGCTGGGCCTGCTCGGACTGCTGGGCTTCATGGCCATCGCGGCCGGAGTCAAGGTCACCAACGGCCAGTTGGCGATCCCGCAGCTCTTCGAGAACATGTTCCCGTCCTGGTTCGCGGGCGTGGCCTTCGCGGCGATCGGCATCGGGGCGCTCGTCCCGGCGGCCATCATGTCCATCGCGGCGGCGAACCTCTTCACGCGGAACATCTACAAGGACTTCCTCAAGCCCGATGCGACTCCGGAACAGGAGACGAAGGTCTCCAAGCTGGTCTCGCTCCTGGTGAAGGTGGGCGCGCTGGTCTTCGTCCTGACCATGGACAAGACGGTCGCCATCAACTTCCAGCTGCTGGGCGGCATCTGGATCCTGCAGACCTTCCCGGCGCTGGTGGGCGGCCTGTTCACCCGCTGGTTCCACCGCTGGGCGCTGCTGGCCGGCTGGGCGGTCGGCATGCTGTACGGCACGCTGGCGGCGTACGGGGTCGCGTCTCCGACGCAGAAGCACTTCGGGGGCAGCGCGAAGGAGATTCCGGGGATCGGTGAGATCGGGTACATCGGGCTGACGGCGTTCGTCCTGAACGTCGTTGTCACGGTGGTCCTTACGTTTGTGCTGAGGGCGCTGAAGGCGCCGGATGGGGTGGACGAGACGAAGGCGTCGGACTACACGGCGGATGCGGGGGATCCGGGGGTGGCGGTGGAACTGCCGCCGGCCACGGCTGGCTCGGCGCACTGATGGCTCCGCCGGGTCCGTGGATTTTTGTCCGCGGGCCCGGTGGGGGCTTGTCGCGCAGTTCCCCGCGCCCCTAAAAGCTGCTCAACTCGCCGTTTCGACACAACATGTGGGGGTGCTTTCCGGGCCCGGCACAAGATGTATGCTCGTGCTCGCTGTCGTCGCAGGGGAATCCGGTGGGAATCCGGAACTGTCCCGCAACGGTGTACTCGTGCATGTTTGTGCGCGTGGTCAGTCCGAGGACCTGCCGACAGTGCGCCCGGCCGACCGGTCCGGGTGCCTGACGTCCGGGCCTCGTGGAGTGGGCCGGTGGACGCGCGCGTACCCGTATGGCGTCCGTGTGCCCCGCTGCCCTCCGCAAGGCCCCGTGCCGAGCGAGGGAGAGCCCCCCTGTGACCATCGCGCCAGCCGAACCGGCTTCAGCGAACCCAGTGGACGCGGTCGAGACGGACGGTCCCGGTGCCGCCCTGCTGCGGACCCTGACCGAGCTGACCGCCGACCTCCCCGACACCGACCCCGGCCGGGTCGCCGCCGCCGCGTTGCGCGGCCGGTCCGCGCGGGCCGACGCGTCGGAGCTGCGCGAGCTGGCCACCGAGGCGGCGGCCGGCCTCATCTCCGAGGACCCCGCCTACTCCCGGCTGGCCGCCAGGCTGCTGACCGTCACCATCGCCGCGGAAGCCGCCTCACAGGGCGTCACCTCCTTCTCCGGGTCGGTCGAGGTCGGACACCGGGAGGGCCTGATCGCCGACCGCACCGCCGAGTTCGTACGGCTGCACACGGACCGGCTGAACGCCCTGATCGACGTCGAGGGCGACGACCGCTTCGGGTACTTCGGGCTGCGGACGCTGCACAGCCGGTATCTCCTGCGCCACCCGATCACGCGCCGGGTCATCGAGACTCCCCAGCACTTCATGCTGCGCGTGGCGAGCGGTCTGGCGGAGGACGACAGTCAGCGGGCCCTCGACGAAGTCGCCGCGCTCTACCGGCTGATGAGCCGCCTCGACTACCTCCCCTCCTCCCCCACCCTGTTCAACTCCGGTACCCGGCACCCCCAGATGTCGTCCTGCTACCTCCTCGACTCCCCGATCGACGAGCTGGACTCCATCTACGACCGCTACCACCAGGTCGCCCGCCTCTCCAAGCACGCCGGCGGCATCGGACTGTCGTACTCCCGTATCCGCAGCCGGGGTTCGCTGATCCGCGGCACCAACGGGCACTCCAACGGCATCGTGCCGTTCCTGAAGACGCTGGACGCGTCCGTCGCCGCCGTGAACCAGGGCGGCCGGCGCAAGGGTGCCGCCGCCGTCTACCTGGAGACCTGGCACTCCGACATCGAGGAGTTCCTGGAGCTGCGCGACAACACGGGTGAGGACGCCCGGCGTACGCACAATCTGAACCTCGCGCACTGGATCCCGGACGAGTTCATGCGCCGGGTGAACGCGGACGCGCTCTGGTCGCTCTTCTCCCCCTCCGACGTGCCCGAGCTGGTCGATCTGTGGGGCGCCGAGTTCGACGCCGCCTACCGGAAGGCCGAGGAGGCCGGGCTCGCCCGCAGGACCATCCCGGCGCGCGATCTGTACGGCCGCATGATGCGTACCCTCGCGCAGACCGGCAACGGCTGGATGACCTTCAAGGACGCGGCCAACCGCACCGCCAACCAGACGGCCGAGCCGGGCAACGTCGTCCACTCCTCGAACCTGTGCACCGAGATCCTGGAGGTCACGGACGACGGGGAGACGGCGGTCTGCAACCTGGGCTCGGTGAACCTGGGCGCGTTCGTCGACACGGCCGCCGGGGACATCGACTGGGAGCGGCTGGACGAGACCGTCCGTACCGCCGTCACCTTCCTGGACCGGGTCGTCGACATCAACTTCTACCCAACCGAGCAGGCCGGCCGCTCGAACGCGCGCTGGCGCCCGGTCGGCCTGGGCGCCATGGGCCTCCAGGACGTCTTCTTCAAGCTGCGGGTCCCCTTCGACTCACCCGAGGCCAGGGCCCTGTCCACGCGGATCGCCGAGCGCGTCATGCTCGCCGCGTACGAGGCCTCCGCCGACCTCGCCGAGCGCAACGGCCCGCTGCCGGCCTGGGAGAAGACCCGTACCGCCCGGGGCGTCCTGCACCCCGACCACTACGACGTGGAGCTGACCTGGCCCGAGCGCTGGTCGGCGCTGCGGGAACGTATCGCCCGGGTCGGCATGCGCAACTCGCTCCTCCTCGCGATCGCGCCCACCGCCACCATCGCCTCGATCGCCGGTGTGTACGAATGCATCGAGCCGCAGGTGTCCAACCTGTTCAAGCGCGAGACGCTGTCCGGCGAGTTCCTCCAGGTCAACTCCTATCTGGTGCGGGAGCTGAAGGAACTCGGCGTGTGGGACGCCCGCACCCGGGAGGCGCTGCGCGAGTCGAACGGCTCGGTGCAGGACTTCGCGTGGATCCCGGCCGACGTACGCGCCCTCTACCGGACGGCGTGGGAGATCCCGCAGCGCGGGCTCATCGACATGGCCGCCGCCCGGACCCCGTTCCTGGACCAGGCGCAGTCCCTGAACCTGTTCCTGGAGACGCCGACCATCGGCAAGCTCTCCTCGATGTACGCGTACGCCTGGAAGTCGGGCCTGAAGACGACGTACTACCTGCGCTCGCGCCCGGCGACCCGCATCGCCCGCGCCGCGCAGGCCACCGTCCCCGTCCAGCAGGCCGCCGACCCCGACGCCGTCGCCTGCTCCCTTGAGAACCCCGAGTCCTGCGAGGCCTGCCAGTAATGCCCACGAACCAGAATCAGAACCTTCTCGACCCGGGTTTCGAGCTGACCCTGCGCCCCATGCGCTACCCGGACTTCTACGAGCGCTACCGGGACGCCATCAAGAACACCTGGACCGTCGAGGAGGTCGACCTCCACTCGGACGTCGCCGACCTGGCGAAGCTGTCCGAGGGTGAGCAGCACATGATCGGCCGGCTGGTCGCGTTCTTCGCGACGGGCGACTCGATCGTGGCCAACAACCTGGTCCTGACCCTCTACAAGCACATCAACTCGCCGGAAGCGCGCCTGTATCTGTCGCGCCAGCTGTTCGAGGAGGCCGTGCACGTCCAGTTCTATCTGACGCTCCTGGACACCTACCTCCCCGATCCCGACGACCGGGCTGCGGCCTTCGACGCCGTGGAGAACATCCCGTCGATCCGCGAGAAGGCCGAGTTCTGCTTCAAGTGGATCAACGAGGTCGAGAAGCTGGAGCGGCTGGAGACCCAGGCGGACCGCCGCCGGTTCCTGCTCAACCTCATCTGCTTCGCCGCGTGCATCGAGGGCCTGTTCTTCTACGGTGCCTTCGCGTACGTCTACTGGTTCCGCAGCCGGGGTCTGCTGCACGGTCTTGCCACCGGCACCAACTGGGTGTTCCGGGACGAGACGATGCACATGAGCTTCGCCTTCGAGGTGGTCGACACCGTCCGCAAGGAGGAGCCGGAGCTGTTCGACGAGCAGCTCCAGCAGCAGGTGACCGCCATGATGCGGGAGGCGGTGGAGGCCGAGCTCCAGTTCGGCCGCGACCTGTGCGGGGACGGGCTGCCGGGGATGAACACCGAGTCGATGCGCCAGTACCTGGAGTGTGTCGCCGACGAGCGTCTGGTGCGCCTCGGGCTGGCTCCGGTCTACGGGTCCGAAAACCCGTTCTCCTTCATGGAGTTGCAGGGCGTACAGGAACTGACCAACTTCTTCGAGCGCCGCCCGTCGGCGTACCAGGTGGCCGTGGAGGGCACGGTCGACCTCGACGAGGACTTCTGACGTTGCGCCACTGATGGTGCAGATGGTGCCGGGCCCAACAGGCGGCCCGGCACCGTCGGTTCGGCCTCGTCCGTCGGTTCGGTCTCGTAATCCATGGACCGTCCATCGGCCGTCCATGGACCTCCTATGGAGCGGCAAAGTTCTTCTGAGGCATCTGTTCCGGTCTCGTCGGCCCGGGCTACTTTCTGGCCATCCGGTCATGCGTACACCGGCATCACGGACCGCTCCATGTGTCATGCCCCTGACGACTGCGCTCTGCCGCCGCTACGCGCGTCACAGGCCTGCCACCAGCGTCGAGAACCCCACTCCAACGACGGAGGCAGTAACCCCCATGCGTAAAACACGCACCGACAAGCCCAGGCGGAGCCTGCGAAGACTTCTGGTCGTCGCCACACCCGCCCTCGCCCTCAGCCTCGCCGGACTCGTCGCGGCGCCGGCGCACGCCGCGCCCGCGGCGCGCGCGGTCGCGCCCACCTCCCACGTCAGCCAGAACTCCAGGGCCCTCACCTCCCCGGACCGGCAGACGTTCCACTCGACCGGCAAGGCCGGCCAGAAGGTGCCGACCACGCATCTGTGCGCCGCCGCCGAGCCCGGTCAGGTCTCCTGTTTCGCCCAGCGCCGGACCGACATCAAGCAGCGACTGGCGAGCGCGGCCGCTGCCGCCGCGCCCTCCGGGCTCAGCCCGGCCAACCTGCACAGCGCCTACAACCTCCCCTCAACGGGAGGCTCGGGCCTGACAGTTGCCGTCGTCGACGCGTACAACGACCCCAACGCCGAGGCGGACCTCGGCACTTACCGGTCGCAGTTCGGCCTGTCCGCCTGCACCAAGGCCAACGGCTGCTTCAAGCAGGTGAGTCAGACCGGCTCGACGACCTCGCTGCCGACCAACGACACCGGTTGGGCCGGCGAAGAGGCGCTCGACCTCGACATGGTCAGCGCCGTCTGCCCCAACTGCAACATCATCCTCGTCGAGGCCAACTCCGCCAACGACACCGACCTCGGCATCGCCGAGAACGAGGCCGTGACGCTCGGCGCGAAGTTCGTGTCCAACAGCTGGGGCGGCGACGAGGCCTCCTCCCAGACGAGCGAGGACACCTCGTACTTCAAGCACCCCGGTGTCGCGATCACGGTCAGCGCCGGTGACAGCGCCTACGGCGCCGAGTACCCCGCGACCTCCCAGTACGTGACCGCCGTCGGCGGCACCGCCCTGACCACGTCCTCCAACTCCCGCGGCTGGACCGAGTCCGTGTGGAAGACCAGCAGCACCGAGGGCACCGGCTCCGGCTGCTCGGCGTACGACCCGAAGCCGGCCTGGCAGACCGACACGGGCTGTTCCAAGCGCATGGAGGCCGACGTCTCCGCGGTCGCCGACCCGGCCACCGGCGTCGCGGTCTACGACACCTACGGCGGCTCCGGCTGGGCCGTCTACGGAGGTACGAGCGCCTCGGCACCGATCATCGCGGGCGTGTACGCGCTGGCCGGCACCCCGGGTTCCAGCGACTACCCGGCGAAGTACCCCTACAGCCACACCAGCAACCTGTACGACGTCACCAGCGGCAACAACGGCTCGTGCTCGACCTCGTACTTCTGCACCGCGACCACCGGCTACGACGGTCCGACCGGCTGGGGCACCCCCAACGGCACCACCGCCTTCACCTCGGGCACCACCAGCACGGGCAACACCGTGACCGTCACCAACCCGGGCAGCCGGTCCACCACGACCGGCAGTGCGGTCAGCCTGCAGATCGCCGCGACCGACAGCGCGGGGGCGGCCCTCACCTACAGCGCGACCGGCCTGCCGACCGGGCTGTCGATCAGCTCGACCGGCCTGATCTCCGGTACGGCGTCCACCGCGGGCACCTACCAGGTCACCGTGACCGCGAGCGACAGCACCGGTGCCTCCGGTTCCGCCTCCTTCAGCTGGACCGTCGGGTCGAGCAGCAGCACCTGCACCTCTTCCCAGCTGCTCGGCAACCCCGGCTTCGAGTCGGGCAACACCACCTGGACCGCGTCCAGCAGTGTCATCAGCAACTCCACCAGTGAGGCGGCGCACGCCGGTTCGTACTACGCCTGGCTGGACGGCTACGGCTCCGCGCACACCGACACGCTGTCCCAGTCGGTGACCGTGCCCACCGGCTGCAAGGCCACCTTCACCTTCTACCTGCACATCGACACCAAGGAGACCTCCACCAGCAGCGCCTACGACAAGCTGACGGTCACCGCCGGATCGACCACCCTGGCGACGTACTCGAACCTCAACGCCGCCTCGGGCTACGCGCAGAAGTCCTTCGACCTCTCCTCGTACGCAGGCTCCACCGTCGCCCTGAAGTTCAGCGGGGTCGAGGACTCCTCGCTCCAGACCAGCTTCGTCGTCGACGACACCGCCGTCACGACCAGCTGACCACCGCTGTGCCACAGAGCCCCGGTCGCCGCCTTCGCGGCCGGGGCTCCGGTGTGGATCCGGATGTGCGGGTCACACGTCGAACAGCGGAAGGAGGCTTTCCCCATGCGTCGAACGACCCGCCGCCACACGATCCGCCGCCACGCGGCCCCCGCCGTCCCGGTACTGGCCCTCGCCATCGCTCTCGCGGGCTGCGCCGACCCGACCGACAGCGGCAAGGGCGGCGGCATCAGCGTGTCGCCCTCCGCCACGACGAGCCAGAGCCAGAGCCAGAGTCAGAGCCCTGGCGCGAGCGTGAGCCCGAAGACGAGCCCGAAGACGAGCCCGACGCCGGGTCCCACGGACCCGAGTCCCACAGACTGTGCGCCGGCGGCAACGGCGACGCTCGCCGCCCGCGACAGCGGCCGGACGGTGTGCCTGGCGGTGGGCGACACCGTCCGTATCAGTCTGGACGGAACCTCCGAGCGGCCGTGGAAGCCGCTCACCGCGAGCGGCTCCGGCCTGGAGGCCGCCAACAGCGGGATCGTCCTGCGACCCGGCGACGCGAGCGCCGCCTTCGAGGCCGTGTCGGCGGGCAGGACCCGGCTGGAGTCCACGCGGCCGCTGTGCGCCACCGAGCCGGGCCGGGTCTCGTGCCGGGGGATTCAGGAGTGGCGGGTCACCGTGGTGGTGAAGTAGGGGCGCCGCCGTGCGGGAAGCTCCGTTGGTCCGATTCGCTCGGCTTCCCGGCGAGTTCGCTCGGCCTCGCGTATCTGACGGTCGATGCGACGGTCCTTCGCGATGCCGATCAGGGACGGGAGGGCGAGGGCCACGAAGATCGCGACGACGACGAGGATTCCGACGATGTTGTCCGTTGCTGTGTTCATGGACATCAGTCTGGCGCCGGACACTCCTGACCGTCAGTGGCAGGACTGCCGCACACCCTCGATTTCCTGCCAATGCCGAGGCACACTGGCAGCATGCTCGAAAACGTGGCCGTCGTCCTGCTCGACGGGGTGCATCCATTCGAACTCGGGGTCGTCTGCGAGGTCTTCGGCCTCGACCGCAGCGACGAGGGCCTGCCGGTGTACGACTTCGCGGTGGCCTCGGCCGAGGGCCCGACGCTGACCACCCACGCGGGCTTCTCCGTGGGTACGGAACACGGGCTGGAGCGTCTGGAGAGCGCCGACCTGATCGCCGTACCGGCCGGCCAGACCTATGTGGACCGCGAGTACCCGCCGGAGCTGCTGGACGCCCTGCGCGGGGCGGTGGACCGGGGGGCCCGGGTCCTCAGCGTCTGCTCCGGGGTCTTCGTGCTCGCCGCCGCGGGACTGCTGGACGGCCGGCGGTGCGCCGTGCACTGGCGGCACGCGGACGAGCTGGCCAGGCGCTATCCGCTGATCCGGGTCGAGCCGGACGTGCTGTACGTCGACGCGGGGCCGGTGATCACCTCCGCCGGCACGGCCGCCGGGATCGACGCCTGTCTGCACCTGGTCCGGGAGGAGCACGGGCCCGAGGTCGCCAACGCCATCGCCCGCCGGATGGTCGTACCGCCGCACCGGGACGGCGGGCAGGCCCAGTACATCGAGCGGCCGCTGCCCCGGTCGCGGTGCGACACCGTCGGGGAGGTGCTGGTGTGGATGGAACGCCATCTCGACGAGGAGGTGACCGTCGAGCAGCTCGCCGAGCGCGCCCATATGTCGCCCCGCACCTTCGCCCGCCGGTTCCAGCAGGAGACCGGCACCACGCCCTACCGCTGGATCCTGCGGCAACGGGTACTGCTGGCACAGCGGTTGCTGGAGGCGACGGACGAGACGATGGACGCCATCGCCTGGCGCACCGGGTTCGGCACGGCGGCGGCGCTGCGCCACCAGTTCGTACGGTCGCTGGGGACCACCCCGCAGGCGTACCGGCGTACGTTCAAGGGCCCGGAGGCCGCCTGAGCGTACGCCTGGTAGGCCGCAGGGGTTCTCAGTCGTTCGCGACCACGGGGTAGCGGGGCTCGTTCTCGGCCATCTGCCGCAGGGCGTCCTTGCGCTCGCGCTTGGAGAGCCGGTCGATGTACAGGTACCCGTACAGGTGATCGGTCTCGTGCTGCAGACAGCGCGCGAAGTAGCCGGTGCCGCGCACCTTGATCGGGTTGCCCTTCTCGTCCTGCCCGGTGACCTCGGCGTAGTCGGGCCGGGCGAGCGGCGCGTACGCGGTCGGCACGGAGAGGCAGCCCTCGTTGCTGTCGTCCAGCCGCCGCCGGTCGGCGGGCAGCTCGACGAGCCTGGGGTTGCAGATGACGCCGGTGTGCCGCTGGCCCTCGTCGTCGGGGCAGTCGTAGATGAAGACCTTCAGGTCGACGCCGATCTGGTTGGCGGCCAGACCCACGCCCTCGGCGGTGCGCTGGCTGGCGAACATGTCCGCGACCAGCTGGTCCAGCTCCGCGCCGAACTCGGTGACGTCCTGGCACTCCTTGTGCAGCACCGGGTTCCCGACGACCGTGATGGGCCGGGAGGTCCCCCGCTCACGCCAGGCGGCCTCACGCTCCTCCCCGTCCTCGGTGTCGATGACGAAACCCTCGTCGTCCACGGGAAGCACGCCCACGTGCTGCTGATCGGTGTCCTGCTGCGCCATGACCGACGATGCCTTCCTCAAACAAGCGGGGGAGAGTTGCTGATACAGGGTACGGGGAGCAGGCCCTGGGGGCCGCCCCGCAGGAGCGCGCCCGTCAGGGGCGCGCCCTGTAGGGGCGCGGGGAACTGCGCGACAAGCCCCCACCGAACCCGCACCCGGCAACAACCCCTAACAAACCTCTTCCAGATCCCGCCAGTCCCGAGTCTCCGGACTGTCAGCGACCCACCCGTCCAACAACCCCCTCACAAGCGAGGCCGGGGCAGCAATGCCACACTCCCGCTCGGGCGCCCAGAACTGCCCGTCCGTCCGATGCCCCAGCGGCCCGGGATGCCCCGGCTCACTGTGATCGTGGGGATCAAGATGCTCCCCGTCCCCCTCGTCGGACGGCATCCGCGACTCCGAGCACATCCGGCACAGCAACCGCACCGACGACGACCAGTCCTCCGCGGCGAACCCGGCGTCGGACGCCAGCCGCTCCAGCGCGTCCCGGTCGTCCTCCGCGGCGGCCTCCAGGAGGACCACCCAGGTCGGCACCGGCGAGGGCGCCCACAGCTCGATCTCGTCGAAGACGGGGTACGAATGCCCGGCCGCGGTGGTCCGCTCCCCGTGGGGCACCCCGTCGTGCAGCACGACCTCGCCCCAGCGCCGCCCGGAGGACGGCAGCGGGATCGACAGCACCTCGAGACGGGCGGGGTCGAGCCGCCGCCCCCACACGACCTCGGCCTCGCCCTCCGGCGACAGCCGTACGGCCGCGCTGCCCAGCTCCATCCCGGCGGGCTCACCGGCGGCGGTGGCACCGCCGGGCACCCGCAGCCCGTACGCCTGCCAGGCACGCCGGGCCAGCGACCAGTCCTGGAGGGCGGTGGCCGCGATGCCCACGTTCCACCAATCGGGGGCCCCGGTCTCCCGGTCGAGCAGCGCGACGGCGCGCAGACCGGCCGCCCGGGCCTGCTCCCAGTCGTGCCGGAACTTGTGCAGCAGGGCCAGGTTGAACCAGGACTCGGACAGCCAGGGTTCAAGATCGGCGGCACGTGTCAGCAACGCTCCCGCGTCCTCGTACCTACCGTCGCCGATCAGCGTGAACGCCCGGTCGGTGGCCTGCCGCCATGAGGCGGAGGGCCGGTGCCGCCCCTTGCCGAAGATCCTCACGATTCCCGCCTGCCAGTGCCGTGGAGTGGGCCGGCTTCTGCCCCCGTACAGCCTCTCCCTCGCATCCAACCACGGACCGCTGGAGGGGCGCTCATTACCCATGGGTTACCCAACCGAGGGCAGCGTAAGACCGTCCACCCCTGTCCCACCACCACCTTCAGCCGATGTGCTCGTGGACGACTCCGCCATTCCTGGCGAGTACCCGGGCGAGGGATTCCACCACCTCGGGTCGATAGTCCCGTCCCGTCCCGAGCCGCAGCTCCTCGAGCGCGCGCAGCGGTCCGCCGGCTCCGGCGTCCCGCACCATCTCCTCGTACGCGTTGACCGCCCGTACGACGCACGCGGAGATGGGCTGCTCCCGGTAGGGATCGGCCTGCCGTTCCACGACCACGGCGACGGCGGCGTCCACCCCCGTCTGCCGTACGACGGCCCCGCCGAGCAGGGCGATCCGGCGCTGTTCCGCTACCGGGAGTACGGCGGTGGCCCCGGCCGGGACCGGGTCGACAAGGCTGAGCTGCCCGATGTCGTGCATCAGGGCCGCGTACTCCAGCACGGTCAGCTCCGCCTCGGACAGCCCCAGCTCTCGCCCCACCGCCCGGCTGAGCACCGCGACCCGCCGGGCGTGCCCGGCCGGGGTGTACCCGGCGATCTCGGTGGCGCGGGCCAGGGAGGCGATCGTCTGCCGATAGGTGGCCCGCACGGCCGCGTACCGCCGGAAGGCGAACTGGGTGAGAAGCAGCGGCAGCGAGAAGACGGGCAGCGCCCAGAGCCCGACGACACCGACGGCGAGCGCCATGACCACCCCGGTCGCGCACACGGCGGTCCCGATCCCCAGCACGGCCCGCAGCTCGTCCCGCAGCAGCGGACCGAAGGGCCAGCCGGTGCGGGAGTGCGCGAGCGCGGCGGCGAGTACGGCGTCGCAGAGCGCGGTGAGCCCGAGCAGCGCGACGAGCAGCAGCACATGCGCGGGACCGCCCCAGGCCTCGAACACGCCCTGGTTGTAGAGGGGTTGGAAGCAGACGGCGGCGAAGCCGGTGGTGAGCACACGGCGGGTGAGATGGTCGGCGGTCGGCCCCTGGCCACGTGCGACGTGCGGTACGCAGCCGACGAGGGTGGCCGCGACGACGACGGTGACGACCTGGAGCGCGCCGTGGTGCGTGGCCCGTCCGGCGTCCTCCCCGAGCAGCGCGTACGACAGCGCCCCGGCGACGGCGAGCGGCGCCGCCTCCCGCGACTCGGGCCCACTCCACCGGGTCAGCTCCCCGAGCAGAACGAGCAGCCCGAAGGAGAACGCGACGGCGGGTTGGTCGACCCCGCACCAGAGGGTGTGGGAGAGGGAGAGAAGGGTGAGGAGGGCGGCGGTGCCGCCAACAAGATTCCTCATCTCACCCCGCCCTTACTGCTTACCTGCCCGGGAAGGCCGTTGGGGTGCGTTGTTGTCGGACTGGAAACGGGCGGAGCGGGTGGGTAATCACATGGTGACTGGACGGAGTCCGCTGTCACCGCCGGATGCCACCCCCCACGCCGAGCCAGCGCCCGCGCCAACGCCCCGACCATCACCGGATCGAACTGCGTCCCCGCGCACCTCTCCAGTTCCGCCAGGGCCACCTCCACAGGCCGGGCCCTGCTGTACGACCGCGTCGACGTCATCGCGTCGAACGCGTCGGCGACGGCGACCACGCGCGCGAACTCGGGGATCTGGCTGCCGACGAGCCCGTAGGGGTACCCGCTGCCGTCGAGCCGCTCATGGTGGTGCAGGATCGCCGACCGGGCCTCCCCGAGGAAGCCGATTCCCCGGACCATCTCGTGTCCGTACTCCGGGTGCAGCTCGATCACCCGCCGCTCCTCGGGGGTCAGCGGCCCGTCCTTGCGCAGCAGCCGGGTGGGAACGCCCAGCTTGCCGACGTCGTGCAGGATCCCGGCGAAGCGAAGAACCTCCACCCGCTCCTCGTCCATGCCCAGTTCCCGGGCGATCATCATCGACGCCTGCCCGACCCGTTCACTGTGCCCGCGTGTGTACCCGTCCTTGATGTCGACGGCCTGCACGAGCGCTCTGATCGTGGCCTGGTGTGCCGCCCGCTCCCGGTGGTACTGCGCGAAGACCCACCACGACACCCACATCGGCAACAGCACGAGCAGCGCGGCGAGGGGCCCGTAGGGGCTGCGCCACAGGACGGCCATCATCAGCCCGGCGAGCCCGTGCACACCGACCGGCACGAGTGACCGTACGAACAGTCCCCGCCAGGCCAGCCGTACCGGCACCTGTTCGGCGAGCGCCAGGATGCCTCCGTCGAGCAGGGCCAGGACCAGGCAGAACGCGACCACGGACACTCCGGCAGCGGCCAGGGTGTACGGGAAGTCGGCGGAGACGACGGTGTCCGGCCCGCCGAGGGCTCCGTGCACCCGCGAGGCAGTCCAGGCGCCGATCCCGAGCTGTCCGGCCCGCCAGAGCCGACGCGGCCAGGGCGTGTGTTCGCCGCCCCGCACCAGCAGCGCGCCCGGCAGCGGCACGAGCGCGGCTGCCTCGGGCGGCAGCAGGAACGCCCCGGCGAGCAGGACGGGCGTGTGCCAGCGGGGCGGACCGCCGACGGCGCCCCCGGGAGCCTCGGCGCCGGGACTCCCGTATCCCCGGCCCGCGCCGAACCGGCCGACCGCGAGCTGCTCGCACGCCGCGCACAGCGCGGCGAACAGCGCCACGGCGCCCCAGGGGGCGTGCGCGAACCGGACGGGCGCCGCGCACAGGACGGCCCCCACGGCGACGGCGACGACGTAGACGCGCGCCCACGGTGTGATCGACCGCATGGCGCTCCCTCCCCCGAGTTTCGCCTGTTCAGGCTCCGGGTCAAGGAGGATAGGGCGGCCGACGGCGGCCGTATGGAGGCATTGGGCGATTCTCAGGCCTCAGGAACCGCAGATTAGCCCGTTAGAGTGAGCCGCCGTCATTCCGCGCCATACGGCGGCACGCCGTCAGTACGCCACATCCGCGGCCAGCACCTTGGTCAACTCCTCGACCGTGGCCGGGGATTCACGCTGGAACGCGGCGATGTCCAGCCCGTCGTCGCCCACGACGGTCAGCAGCGCGCGTTCGCCGACGGCCAGGACGATGACGTGCCCGGAACCGCACCGGGCGACCACTTCACGCAGCGCGCCGACCTTCGCCTGGTCGGCGATGCGACGGCTCACTCCGAGTGTGGCGGCGGCGAGCGCCGCGACCGACTCGGGGTGCACGGTCTCCGCGTCGGCCACGACGAGAAGGCCGTCCACCGTGGACAGAACGCTCTCGGAGACTCCCAGCACCCGGTCCCGCAACGAGACCAGGATGCCGGTCAGCTGGGAGGACTGAGGGGGCTGTGGGTCGGGATTGTCGCTCAGGGGACTCGGGGGGCTCAGGGGACCCATGGGACGTACTCCTTGCGGTCAGTCGGGCTCCGGCAGAGCGCGCAACGCGCGGCGGACTCGCCGCAGCGTCTCGACAGAGGGTTGGTCGGCGGCCAGTTCTTCGGCCGTGGGGCCCAGCAGGGCGGGGTTCGGCGCACCGCGTACGGGAAGCGGCTTCCGTACGGGCAGAGAGGGTGTCGTCACACCCTGGTGGTCGGGGTCCGCCGCACTTCCGTCGGCGCTTCCCTCGGTGTTTCCCGCAGTGCTGCCTTCGGCGTTCCGGTCGACGTTCCTGTCGGCGTTCCGGTCGACGTTCCGGTCGGCGTTTCCGCCAGTGTCTTCGTCAGTGTTGCCGTCAGCGCCCCGCTCGGTGCCGCCGTCGGCACCTCGGTCGGTGCCTGGGTCATCTCTTCCATCGTCCGCACTCACTTCCCCCCTTTCTCTCCGCCACGGGGCATACGCCTCGGCAGCGGCTCGGTTCTCGACGGCACCGGCGGCGGGCCGGCGGCCGACGTACGGCCGGGGGTGACACGTGGCGCCGTGCTGGGCCGACCACCGGGGACGGTCGGGGTCTCCCACCTGAGGAGCCCGAGCGTCTGCATACGGATCAGGTCCAGCATCACGGCGTACAGCCCGCGCCCCAGCGCGAAGGCGATGTCCCGGGCCGTACGGCGCCCGTTGACCTGGTTCAGAATGTTCTCGTGCCGCGCCGACAGCGGCCCCTCCACAACTCCCGTACCCGGTACGGGACGTACCCGGGCGAGATCGCCCGGTGGTCCCCACAGGCGGATGAGCAGCGCGATACGCCGGGTGGTCTCGTCGGTCAACCGCCGTGGTTCCACGCCCGGTCGGGCGAGAACCGCCGGCTCCCGTTCGCTCAGCTGCCAACTGCCCAGCGCGCCCAGTGACATGGCGAAGGCTCCGTCGAACACGGCGGCCGTGCAGATGACTTCGAGCTCGCCCGCGCCCACCAGCCCGTCGGACACCAGGCGTTCACCGAGCAGGTCCGCGTCGCGCTGTGCGGCGCACGCGGCGAGCCAGTCCTCGTCGCCGATCCGGCCCGAGGTCAGCAGTACCGAGGTCGCGGTCGGCGCTCCCGGTGTCTCGACGGCGCCCACCAGCCCGTCGCGCAGCTGGAGCGTGCCACCCGGGGTGCCTTCCACCCGTACCGTGCCGCTGAACCGCTCCTCGCGCAGCTCCAGCAGCAGCGCGGGCAGATTGCGCGCGGCGGACGCCCTCATGCACCCACCCGCGTTCTCGCACCCTTCGTACGAGTCATGCCCTCCGTGCCGGCCGGGCCGGTCGGGCCCCTCATGCCAGCACCTCGGCGGCCAGGTCCCCCACGCTGCGCGCGGCGAGCGCGAGATTGGCCCGGTCCCGGTCGAGCCCGGCCGTCAGCAGCAGCGGATCCCCGGCCGGTCGGCCCACCATGACCAGGACCTGATGGCGTCGCACGCTGGTCGTGACGACACTCTCCAACTCGCCCTCGGCGCCCGCCCGGCCCAGCCGTTCGGCGACGAGGGCGGCGAACTCGGAGCTCTCCTGGCCGTCGCCGGCCTCGGCGGTGTCTCCCGCCACTCCGTAGGTGAGGCCGGTGACGGCGTCGACGAGGGCGACACCGGTGACGCCGGGGGAGTCGAGGAACCTGGCCAGCGAAGCCTCAACTGCCGTCGACATTTCGCCATTCCCCCTTCGCGTACGACCGCTGCGCAGTACTTTGAACGACAACTTTCGTACCGCACACCAAAGTTGATGTTTTGCGACCCGTAAGTCGCTTGAGTTCGATCGTAGTTGCACGGACAGCGACCGGTCAGCGTCACTGAGGAATTGGGGCAGCAGAATGAACATCGAGACAGCGCTCAAGGAAGCCATGGCCGTCGACGGGGCACTCGGAGTCGCGCTCGTCGACTACGACAGCGGTATGTCGCTCGGCACGCTCGGTGGCGGCCCGGGCCTGGACCTGGAACTCGCGGCGGCGGGCAACACCGAGGTCGTACGGGCGAAGATGCGCACGCTGGCCTCGCTGGACATGAACGACAGCATCGAGGACATCCTGATCACGCTGGGCAGGCAGTACCACCTGATCCGCCCGCTGGCCAGCAGCAAGGGCGCGCTCTTCCTGTACATCGCGCTCGACCGGTCGCGCAGCAACCTGGCGCTGGCCCGGCACAGCCTGAAGAGAATCGAGAACGGCCTGGACGTCTGACGTCGCAGCCCGAAAACGACGCCGCAAACGACGATCGGCCCCGCTGGTGCGGGGCCGACGACGTACAGGCGTGGGTCAGCTCTCGGCAGCCACGTCGTGCTCGGGTACCGACTCGCCGGATCGGATCATGTCGAGCCGCCCCATGACCTTGGCGCGCAGGTCGGTCGGCACGGCGTCCTGGCCGCAGCAGCGCTTGACGAGCTTCTTCACGGCCTGTTCGAGCCCGTACTTCTCGAGGCACGGAGAGCATTCCTCGAAGTGGACCTCGAACTTGGTGCACTCCGAGTCCGGCATCTCCCGGTCGAGGAACTCGTAGAGATGATCGAGTACTTCACTGCAGTCCGTCTCGTGCGGCTCTCCGCAGCTCATGAGCCCGAGCCTTTCGCTTCGTTCGACTCTCCGGCACCGGCCGGGACGAGGCCACGGTCACGGGCGTAGTCCTCCAGCATGCCGCGCAGCTGACGACGGCCGCGGTGCAGCCGGGACATCACCGTACCGATGGGTGTCCCCATGATGTCCGCGATCTCCTTGTACGCAAAGCCCTCTACGTCCGCGAGATAGACCGCGATGCGGAATTCCTCAGGGATGGCCTGGAGGGCTTCCTTGACATCCGAGTCGGGCAGGTGGTCGAGCGCCTGCGACTCGGCGGAGCGCAGACCGGTCGACATGTGCGACTCGGCACGCGCGAGCTGCCAGTCCTCGATCTCCTCGGCCGCGCTGCGCTGGGGTTCACGCTGCTTCTTGCGGTACGAGTTGATGAACGTGTTCGTGAGAATCCGGTACAGCCACGCCTTGAGGTTGGTGCCCTCACGGAACTGGTGGAAGGACGCGTACGCCTTGGCGTACGTCTCCTGCACCAGGTCCTCGGCGTCGGCCGGGTTGCGCGTCATGCGCAGCGCGGCCGAGTACATCTGGTCGAGGAATTCGAGCGCGTCCCGCTCGAAGCGCGCGCTGCGCTCGACGGTCGACTCACTCCTGCCCTGGCCCTCGGGCTGCTCCGCCTGACCGTGTTCGGTCCCCGCGTCGGTCCCAGTGACCGGACCCACCTCCTCAGACGACGTGATGGAACCGAAACCGATCCCACTCGAATCGGAGGATAGACGACCTGCGGTCGGAGAGGCGTGAACATTGTGTCCGCCCGCCGGCCTGATAGGCCCGGTCTTCGACGCGTGCAGCACCGTCCAGTCCAGGTCAGCGCTGCTGCGACGAGTCGGGCAGGTGGTCGAACCCATGCGGCGGACTTCCTCTCGTACGAACGGTCACTCCACGCTCGTGGTGTCTGATCCGCACAACAGTGGTCCGCCGCCCGGCATTCCCGGCCCTCACCCGAGTGACGCGACCCACTCCCCGACCCGGCCGGTGATCACCGCCACCGCCTCGTCCTGTCCGAGGGGCGCCCGCTTCGGCACGACGAAGCCGTGATCGCCGTACGGCACCTCCACCAACTCGTGCTCCCCCGGCGGGAACTCGTCCGGTTTCCCGAACGGATCGTTGCCGCCCTGGACGACGAGGGTGGGCACCCCGGCCCCGAGCAGTTCGGCGGCCCGCGACTTCTCCGGATTGCCGGGAGGGTGCAGCGGAAAGGAAAGCGCGAGCACGGCCACAGCGCCCAGTTCCCGGGCCGTACGGCAGGCCACGCGGGCCCCGGCGCTGCGTCCGCCCGCGATCACCGGCAGCCCGGGCTTCGTGAGCACGGGCCAGATGCCCCGCCAGCCCACGTCCAGCGTCTTCGGCGCGGGCGCGACCTTCTTCCCGGCCACCCGCCAGGGCTGCTCGACGAGCGCGACGGTGACACCGCGCGCGGGCAGCTCCCCGGCGAGCGCCTGGAGATCCCGCGCCTCGATGCCCCCGCCCGCGCCATGGCCGACGGCCAGGACGAAACGGGCCGCCGCGGCCGGCCGCCAGGTGATGCGGGCGGTGCCGGCCTCCGTCTCGACGGTCTCGACTGTGTCGGAGGTCTCGGTATGCGCTTCGGAAGGGCTCACATCAGAAGAGTGTGCCCTCCTCGGGCCCCTCCAGCTCGGTCAGCAGCTCCGGCCCGTTGTTGCGGACGTTGCTCACGGCCGTGGAGACGGGATAGGCGCGCATCAGCCCGGTCGGGGGCGGGGCGAGCAGCTCGCGCAGGTCGTCCACATCGGTACGCGCCGGATCGAGCCAGGCGTCCCAGTGGTCCGGGGTGAGCATGAGGGGCATCCGGGGGTGGATGTCGGCCAGGGCGCGCGGGCCCTCGGCGGGGGCGACCGCGAGCGGCGAGGTCTCCGCCTCCGTGGTGATGACGGAGCACGTCACCCACCAGGCGAGCGCATGGTCGTCCGGCAGCGTCCGGTCCCGCCAGAACTCGTACAGTCCCGCCATGGCGAAGACCGACCCGTCGGCGGGCGTCACGAAGTACGGCTGCTTGCGCGGCCGCTTCTTCTTCCCCTCGACCTCCAGCTCACGCTCGCCGGCCCCGGTGACCCACTCGTAGTACCCGTCGGCGGGCAGGATGCAGCGCCGGCTGGTGAAGGCCCGGCGGTACGAGGGCTTCTCGTGGACGGTCTCCGCGCGCGCGTTGATCATCCGGGCGCCGCCCTCGGGTGTCTTGGCCCAGGAGGGGACGAGTCCCCATTTGAGCTTGCGGAGCTGCCGAACCGGTTTCGGGTCTCCGGCGTCCTTCAGAGGGCGGTCGAGGACCGCGTAGACCTCTTTGGTCGGGGCCACGTTGTAGTCGGGGGCGAGTGTCTCCTCGGGCTCCCACTTGTCGACCTCAAAGATTCCTGCGAGATCCTCGGGCGCACGACTCGCTGCATACCTACCGCACATACGTGCCACACTGCCAGATTCGAAGCGACGCTAGGAGCCCTCGCCGACAATGGACAGCACCGCATCCACCTCGCTGGCCGGCCTCTGGGACGAGATATTCGGCAGCCAGCCCGACCCCGACCTGTGGGTGGTGATCGCGACCCTGGTCGCCGCGCTCGCCGTGACCGTCCCGCATCCCCTGTGGCGCCTCTCGCGCAACGCCATCACCATCGCCCACGAGGGCGGCCACGGGCTCGTCGCGCTGTTGACCGGCCGTACCCTCACCGGCATCCGCCTGCACTCCGACACCAGCGGCCTCACGGTCAGCCGGGGCAAGCCGCACGGCATCGGCATGATCCTCACGGCCGCCTTCGGCTACACCGCTCCCCCGCTGCTCGGCCTCGGCGGCGCCGCGCTCCTGGCCGCCGGCCACATCACGGCCCTCCTGTGGCTGGCCACGGCGCTGCTGGTGGCGATGCTGGTGATGATCCGCAACGCGTACGGCGCCCTCACGGTGTTCGTCACCGGCGGCACCTTCGTCCTGGTGTCCTGGTTCGCCGGCCCCCAGATCCAGGCTGCGTTCGCCTACGCGGTGGTGTGGTTCCTGCTCCTGGGCGGAGTCCGCCCGGCCTTCGAACTCCAGGCCAAGCGCAGAAGGGGCGGAGCGGGCGACTCGGACGCGGACCAGCTGGCCCGCCTGACCCACGTACCGGCGGGCCTGTGGCTCTTCCTGTTCCACGCGGTAAGCCTGTGCTCCCTGCTAGGCGGAGCCAGGTGGCTGCTGGAGGTGTAGGCGGGCGTTGGGGAGATGACGCCGCCCCGCAGGGGCAGGCGTTCAGGGGCGCGGGGACTGCGCGACCAGCCACAACGCACCCGCACCCGAACCACCACCGCCCACTAAAGTGACCCCATGGCCCCAACCCCCGCAGACCCCGCCCTCTGGCCCGCCCCCCACGCCCGCGGAGCCGTCGACGCGACGGTCCACGTGCCCGGGTCCAAGTCCGTCACCAACCGCGCCCTCATCCTCGCCGCCCTCGCCTCGGAACCCGGCTGGCTGCGCCGCCCCCTCCGCTCCCGCGACACCCTCCTGATGGCAGCCGCCCTGCGCACGATGGGCGTGGGCATCGAGGAGACCGTGTCCTCGTCGTCCACCATCGCGGCGGAGCCCAACCCCTCCGGCGAGGCCTGGCGTGTGATCCCGGCCGGCCTGCACGGCCCCGCCACGGTCGACGTCGGCAACGCCGGCACCGTGATGCGCTTCCTGCCCCCGGTCGCCGCCCTCGCCGACGGCCCCATCCGCTTCGACGGCGACCCGCGTTCGTACGAGCGTCCGCTGCACGGCGTGATCGACGGTCTGCGCGCCCTCGGCGCCCGCATCGACGACGACGGCCGCGGCGCGCTCCCGCTGACCGTGCACGGCACCGGGGCCCTGGACGGCGGCCCGGTGTCGATCGACGCGTCCTCGTCGTCGCAGTTCGTGAGCGCGCTGCTGCTGTCCGCGCCACGCTTCAACCAGGGCGTCGAGGTCCGCCACACCGGTGCGACCCTGCCCTCCCTCCCCCACATCCGGATGACGGTCGACATGCTGCGCGCGGTCGGCGCCCAGGTGGACACCCCCGAGTCGGGCGGCGAACCGAACGTCTGGCGGGTCACGCCCGGCGCGCTGCTCGGCCGGGACCTCACCATCGAGCCGGACCTCTCCAACGCCCAGCCGTTCCTGGCGGCGGCCCTGGTGACCGGCGGCAAGGTCACGATCCCCGACTGGCCCGCCCGCACCACCCAGCCCGGCGACCGGCTCCGCGAGATCTTCACGGAGATGGGCGGCTCCTGCGAACTCACCGAGTACGGGCTCGAGTTCACCGGCTCCGGGGCGATCCACGGCATCGACGTGGACCTGAGCGAGGTCGGCGAGCTGACCCCGGGCATCGCGGCGGTTGCCGCCCTCGCGGACTCTCCCTCCACCCTCACCGGGGTCGCCCATCTGCGCCTCCACGAGACGGACCGGCTGGCCGCGCTGACCAAGGAGATCAACGAACTCGGCGGCGACGTGACCGAGACGGCCGACGGCCTGCACATCCGCCCGCGCCCCCTGCACGGCGGCACCTTCCACACGTACGAGGACCACCGCATGGCGACGGCAGGCGCGATCATCGGTCTGGCGGTGGAGGGCGTACGGATCGAGAACGTGGCGACGACGGCGAAAACCCTCCCGGACTTCCCCGATCTGTGGGCCGGAATGCTCGGGAACTGACGGGCGGACCGGAATCATGCGCCGCTACGGCAAGCACACCGACGAGGACGACATCCGCTCCCGCCCGAACCGCAAGGGCAACCGACCGCGTACGAACATCCGCCCGAAGCACGAGGACGCGGCCGACGGCATGGTCCTGACCGTCGACCGGGGCCGGCTGACCGTCCTGGTCGACGACCGGATCGTCCTGGCGATGAAGGCCCGCGAACTGGGCCGCAAGGCGGCGGTGGTCGGCGATCAGGTGGCCCTCGTCGGCGACCTCTCCGGCAAGAAGGACACCCTGGCCCGCATCGTCCGCATCGGCGAGCGCACCTCGCTCCTGCGCCGCACGGCGGACGACGACGACCCCTACGAGCGGGTGGTCGTGGCCAACGCCGACCAACTGGCCATCGTGACGGCCCTGGCGGACCCGGAACCCCGCCCCCGTCTGATCGACCGCTGCCTGGTGGCCGCGTACGACGGCGGCCTCGACCCCCTCCTCGTGCTGACCAAGTCGGACCTGTCCCCACCGGACAAGCTCCTGGAGCTGTACGGCGCCCTGGACATCCCGTACGTCGTCACGAGCCGCGAGGAGCTGGAGAGCGGGGCCGCCGTGGCCCGCGTACGCGAGCAACTGGACGGCAAGACCACCGCGTTCGTCGGCCACTCCGGTGTCGGCAAGACGACCCTGGTCAACGCGCTGGTACCGAACGACCAGCGGCGCTCCACGGGACACGTCAACGCGGTGACGGGCCGTGGCCGCCACACCACCACCTCCGCTCTGGCCCTCCCGCTCTCGGGCGACGCGGGCTGGGTCATCGACACCCCCGGCGTACGTTCGTTCGGGCTGCACCATGTCGACCCGTCACGGGTGATCCACGCCTTCCCCGACCTCGAACCCGGTACGGAGGGCTGCCCGCGCGCGTGCAGTCACGACGAGCCCGACTGCGCGCTGGACGAGTGGGTGGAGAAGGGCCACGCCGATCCCGCCCGGCTCTACTCCCTGCGCCGGCTGCTGTCGACACGGGAGCGGACGGAGGGCGACTGACCTCCGCGTTGTTTGGCGGGGGCGAGTGCCGGTAAGTGCATAATCGCACCGAGCCGGATCCGAGCGTGACGAAGCAGAGCGAAGCAGTCGGCGTGGCACACGGGAGGACAAGACATGGCGTGGCTGCTGGTCGTTGTGGCGGGGCTCCTGGAAACCGGCTTCGCCGTCTGCCTGAAGCTCTCCCACGGCTTCACCCGGCTGTGGCCCACGATCGCGTTCGCCATCTTCGCCCTCGCCAGTTTCGGCCTGCTGACCCTCTCCCTGAAGAAGCTCGACGTGGGCCCCGCGTACGCGGTGTGGACGGGCATCGGCGCGGCGGGCACCGCGATCTACGGGATGGTCTTCCTCGACGACCTGGTGTCCGTCCTGAAGATCGTCTCGATCAGCCTGGTGATCATCGGCGTGATCGGCCTCCAGCTGTCGGGCTCGTCGCACTGACGCGAGCCACGGCCCCGGCACTCACGGCCCGCGCGTTCAGTTCCACACGGCAGAGGTCGCCGGCGGCTCCATCACGCTCCTGACGAGCTCGCCGATGCCGCCCTCCCCCGGGGGCGCGGACACGCAGGACAGGGCGAGCCGGACGGCCAGTTCGCAGGTACGGGACATGTCGGCCGCCTCCGACTTGGCCGCGCCCGCGCCGGACAGCACGGTCACGGCACGGTCCCTGACCAGGGCCACGAGATCGCCGGGCGAGGGCAGCGGCCCGTCGGCCCGCCGCTGCGCGGGCACCGCGGCGGAGGACGGCACGGCGGACAGGGTCGGCGAGGGCAGCCGTTCGCTCCAGAAGCCGGTCAGCAGGGCCCGTACGAGGACGCTGTCGCGGGCGGCCGACGCGGTCCACTCGGCGGTCGCGGTGAGCCGCTCCCGCGCTCCGGCGCCCGGGTCGGCGGGCCCGGTCAGCGCCCGCTCGACGCCCGCGAGGTAGGCGTCCGCCTCTCTGCGGACCAGGGCCCTGGCGAGCCCCTCCTTACTGCCGAACTCGTTGTACAGCGTCTGCCGTGACACTCCGGCCGTCGCCGCGACGTCGACCATCCGCACCGCGGACCACGGACGGCGCGCGAGCGCCGTGTAAGCGGCATCCAGCAAGGAATCCCGCGCTGCAGGCATCATTCGCCTCCCAGGGGCGAGCGGCTCTGCGCCATAGGTTTGACGCGCACGGGGTCACTGTCAAGGGTTCGCGACGGCGCCGGGGGCGCATGGCCACATTCGCACCCTGTGCGCGGCCGACCGCACAGCGCCAGAGCCTGTCAACCGCGGGTGATCGCACCTGCCGCCCCCTGTAGCCCGGCGGCGGCCGTGAAAGATACGGTTCGCCTATGCCCGACTATCTCGATGACCTGCGCCTTGCCCACGTCCTCGCGGACGCTGCCGACGCCACGACGATGGACCGGTTCAAGGCACTCGACCTCAAGGTCGAGACGAAGCCGGACATGACACCGGTCAGCGAGGCGGACAAGTCTGCCGAGGAACTGATTCGCGGCCAGCTGCAGCGGGCCCGCCCGCGTGACGCGATCCTCGGCGAGGAGTTCGGCATCGAGGGCACGGGTCCCCGCCGCTGGGTGATCGACCCGATCGACGGCACCAAGAACTACGTCCGCGGGGTGCCCGTCTGGGCCACGCTGATCTCCCTGATGGAGGCGGGCGAGGGCGGTTTCCAGCCGGTGGTCGGCGTGGTCTCCGCCCCGGCGCTGGGCCGCCGCTGGTGGGCGGCGAAGGGGCACGGCGCCTTCACCGGCCGCAGCCTCTCCTCCTCGTCCCGGCTGCGCGTCTCGAACGTCTCGAAGATGACGGACGCGTCGTTCGCGTACTCGTCGCTCACGGGCTGGGAGGACCGCGGTGTCCTGGGCGGCTTCCTGGACCTGACCCGCGAGGTGTGGCGCACGCGCGCGTACGGCGATTTCTGGCCGTACATGATGGTCGCCGAGGGCACGATCGACATCTGCGCGGAGCCCGAGCTGTCCCTGTGGGACATGGCGGCCAACGCGATCATCGTCACGGAGGCCGGCGGCACGTTCACCGGCCTCGACGGCCGCCCGGGCCCGCACAGCGGAGACGGCGCGGCGTCCAACGGGCACCTGCACGACGAGATGCTGGGCTACCTCAACCAGCGCTACTGATACCTACCGGTCCCCCGTACGCCCTGTAACAGCCGTACGCGCCCCGTTGCTTGCCGTCTCTTTACCTGCCACCCTGAAGTTCCCCCCACTTGTGAACTTGTGAAAAACCGAACGAGGGGCGGGAACTCTCTAGGAGGTGGCTCCACCCCATGCTCGTACGTGACGCCATGAGCACCGTGGTCCTCACCATCGGCCCCGATCACACCCTTCGCCAGGCAGCCGCACTGATGGCCGCGCGGCGCATCGGCGCGGCGGTGGTCCTCGACCCGGACGCCGGCGGAATCGGCATCCTCACCGAACGCGACATCCTCAACTCCGTCGGCCTCGGCCAGAACCCCGACGCGGAACGCGCCCACGCCCACACCACCAACGACGTCGTCTTCGCCACCCCCTCCTGGACACTGGAGGAGGCCGCGTACGCGATGGCCAACGGCGGCTTCCGCCACCTCATCGTCCTGGACGGCGGCGAGCCGACGGGCATCGTCTCGGTCCGCGACATCATCCGCTGCTGGGCCCCACTACGACAGCACGCACCCGCCTGACCGCGAACACACCTAGGGCCGGAACCCTGTACAGGATTCCGGCCCTAGGCCTGAAGTAGCGGGGACAGGATTTGAACCTGCGACCTCTGGGTTATGAGCCCAGCGAGCTACCGAGCTGCTCCACCCCGCGTCGGTAAACGCAACGTTACGCCAGCCCAACCCACCAAGGCAAATCGCTTGTTTCCAGAGCCCCGGCCCGCCCCCTTTTCAGCCCGTCCGGCGTTTGAGGACAAGGCCCGTTCAGGGCCGGAGGGGGGTCTGGGGGCGCAGCCCCCAGGAACAGGATGGGACGGGTAGGGGCGGCGGGGGCGAAAAACCCCACCCCACCCCGTCAGGCGGACAACTCCTCCCGCAAAGCGTCCCGCAACCGAGCCGCCCGCTCCGCCACCTCCCCCGGCCCCAGCGAAACCGCCAGATCGGCCCACCGCTGCCCCTCCGCCAACTCCCCCCGCCGCGCGTACACCAGCGCCAACCGCAACGCAGCCCGCCCATGCCCCGCCTCAGCCGCCCGAGCCCACCACACCGCGGCCTCGGGCTCACTCCCCTCCCGGGCCAGCAACAGCCCAAGGTTGAACGCCCCGTTGCGGGACCCGGCCTCGGCCGCGGCCCGGTACCACCGCGCCGCCTCCACCACGTCCCCCCGAGCCGACGCCAGCATCCCCACCCGCACCTGCGCCCGCCGATGCCCCTGGGAAGCCGCCCGCTCGTACCACTCCTCGCACTCGGTCTTGTCGTGCGCGATCTCACCGAGTTCGTGCGCGGGCGCCTGCGGCCGCCGCGCGTCGAGCACCGCGGCCAGCCGGTACGCGGCCTCGGGGCTCCCCCCGCCCGCCGCACACCGCAGATACCGCTCGGCCTCGCGCTCGTCCCCGTCCCGCAGCCGGACGATGCCGACCTGGAGCGCCGCCTCGGTGTGCCCGGCGCCGGCGGCACGCTCGTACCAGCGCAGCGCGGCCTCGTCCTCACCGCGTCCGGCGTGCAGGATCCCGAGGTTGAAGGCGGCGTCGACACTGCCCGCCTCGGCGGCCTTGGAGAACCAGGGCTCGGCCCCCGCCGCGTCCCCACCCTGCAGCAGCAGAATGGCGAGCGCGTTCGCGGCCTCGCGATGCCCGGCGTACGCGGCACGCCGGTACCACTGCTCGGCCTGCGCGGTACGCGACTGCTCGGCGCACAGCAGACCGAGGTTGTACGCGCCGTTCACGTCCCCGGCGTCCATGGCCGCCCGGTACCAGCGCTCGGCGGTCTGGGTCTCACCGCGTTCGGCGTGCAGCGCGCCCAGCGCGTTGGCGGCGTTGCCGTCCCCGTCCTGGGCAGCCCGCAGCCACCACACGGCGGCGCTCTCGGCGTCCCCCGCGTCCCGCAGCAGGAACCCGAGCGCGCACGCGGCCCGCGCCTCGCCGTCCTTGGCGGACGTCAGATACCAGCGCCCGGCCTCCTTGAGCTCACCGCGCTTCTCCAGGATGGCCCCGAGGTGCAGCGCGGCCCGCTGATGCCCCCGGGCGGCAGCCTGTCGATACCACTGCTCGACCTCACCGGCCGCGCCGTCGCCCGCACCACCCTCGGCGCCGGCACCACCCGCGCCACCCGCGCCGTCCATGCCCTCCGCGGCCTTCCGGTCGAGTGCCCGGGCCAGCCGATAGGCGGCCTCCCGGTGCCCCCGCTCGGCGGCGACCCGCATCCACTTCTCCGTCGCCGCGTCCCCGCGGTGCTCCAGCAGATCGGCGAGGGCGTACGCGCCCAGCACATGTCCCTGTTCGGCGGACTGCCGCAGCCAGTACTCGGCGGCCGGCTCGTCACCGCGCTCGCGGTGGTGGCGGCCGAGCGCGTGCGCGGCGGGAGCGGATCCGGCGACGGCGGCGATCCGCCACCATCCGGCGGCGTCATCGGCGTAACCGCGCTGATGGAGGAGGACGCCGAGGTTGTTGGCGGCGGCACGGTCACCGGCGGCGGTGGCGGCACGCAGCTGAGGCTCGGCTCCGTCGAGATCACCGCGGCGCAGCAGCATGGCTCCGAGGACACTCATCGCCTCGACGTCGCCGGCCTCGGCGGCGAGCCGTTGGCGTGCCTCTTCTACCGCCTCGCCGGTTTCGTCCCGGCCGGAAGGCTGCACAAATCGCCCTGTCTCCAACAGAGTTGCCTTGTCCCCCATAACGTCCATCGTCGCACCACCTGCAACCTGGGTACACCTGGTATACCGCAGCCAGTGAGGTCTCTACAGCGTTTTGTCGACATGCCCACAGAGAGACAAGTCAAACACAGTTACTCTCAACTGCCCCGGGAAGGCGCGGTCTTCACCGGGCCGGTACATGCGTTCGCACACCACGAAGGCCCGGATCCTTGGAGGATCCGGGCCTTCGAGATCAGTAGCGGGGACAGGATTTGAACCTGCGACCTCTGGGTTATGAGCCCAGCGAGCTACCGAGCTGCTCCACCCCGCGCCGTTGTGTTTCAACCGTACCACGGCGCGGGAGGAGCAGAGGACGCAGCCTCAGCAGGGCCTTCGACCAGCGCTAACCACTGGTCGAACCGCTACTGGGACTACTGCTGGGACTGCTGCTCGGCGAACCACTGGGACGGGGACTAGGACTGCCGGAGGCACCGTTCCCGGCCCCGCCGGTACCGCTGCCGCCGGTCTTCTTGTCGGCCGCCGACTGCGCCTCCTCGGCCCGCTTGAGCGCGTCCTCGAGGTCCGACTGCGCCTTGCCGTACGCCTCCCAGTCGCCCTTCTGGAGGGCCGCCTGGCCGTCGTCGAAGGCCTTCTGGGCATCGGCGAGCGCCTCTTGGACCGTCGGATTGCCCGACGCCGGCGGCGGCTTGGTCGTACCACCGCCGTCGTCCGGCGGTGTGGTGGTCGGGCCCTCCGTCCCGAAGACCTTGTTGAGCGCGGCGTCGAGAGTGTCCTCGAAGGCGGTCTGGCCGCCGTAGGTCACCAACACCTTGCGCAACAGCGGGTACTTGAGCCCGCTGCCGCGGACGTAGACGGGCTCCACATAGAGCAGGCCTCCGTCGAGCGGCACGGTGAGCAGGTTCCCGTACTCGATCTCCGAGTCGCCGCCTCTCAGCAGCCTGATGGACTCGGCGATGTCCTGTTCGGAGTTGAACTGGCTCTGGACCTGTTTGGGGCCGTCGACCGTTCTGCTCGTCGGCAGTTTCAGGATTCTGATCCTGCCGTAATCACTCGTCCCCGCCTCGGCGTTGACCGACATGAAGGCACTCAGGTTGTCCCGGCCGTTCGGCGTGAACGTCGTCGTCAGGGAGAACGCCTGTGCCTTCTGGTCGGGCATCTTCAGGCTCTGGTAGTACGGCGGGACCGCGTCGCCCGACTTGTTACTCGGGTCGTCCGGCACCTGCCACACCTCGGAGCCGGAGAGGAACGTCTGCGCGTCCTTCACGTGGTACCGGGTCAGCAGTTCGCGCTGGACCTTGAACAGGTCCTGCGGGTACCGGAGATGGGCCATCAGCGAGGCCGAGATGTCGCTCTTCGGCTCGACCGTGTCCGGGAAGGCCTTCATCCAGGTCTTCAGGACGGGGTCCTTGGTGTCCCACTGGTAGAGCTTGACCTCGCCGGTGTACGCGTCGACGGTCGCCTTCACCGAGTTGCGGATGTAGTTGACCTGGTTCTGCTGGGCCACCACCGCCCGCTGGTTGTTGTTCGCGGTGAGGGAGTCGGCCGTCGTGTCACCCAGCGTGGTGCGGGAGGCGTACGGATAGCCGTTCGTCGTCGTGTACGCGTCGACGATCCACTGGATCTCACCGTCGACGACGGCCGGGTAGGCGTCCCCGTCGATGGTCAGCCAGGGCGCGACCGCCTCGACCCGCTCCTTGGGCGTGCGGTTGTACAGGATCCGCGAACCCTCGCCGATGGCACCGGAGTAGAGGATCTGCGGCTCGCTGAACGCGACGGCGTACGCGGCGCGGTTCATCGGGTTGGAGAGGTTGACACCGCTCTTCCCCTTGTAACTGGTGGTCTTCTCACCGGTGTCGTCGGAGTAGTCGATCTCCTTCTGGGGACCGCCGACGATCGAGTACTGGCTGGTCTTCTCGCCGTAGTAGATCCGCTGCTGGTACGTCCCGAGGTCACCCGTGGACGGCAGATCGGACTCGGTGAAGACCGGGCGGCCCTCGGCGTCCGCCGTGGTGCCCTTGGCCGCGACCACACCGAAACCGTGTGTGTAACGGAAGTGGTCGTTGATCCAGTTGTTCTTCGGAATGCCGTTGAGGTTCAGCTCACGCAGACCGATGACCGTGTCCTGGTCCTTGCCGTCCTTGCTGTACCGGTCGACATCCAGGTTGGTCGGGAACGCGTAGTAGTTGCGCATCTGCTGGAGCTGCTGGAACGTCGGCGAGACGATGTTCGGGTCCATGATGCGGATGCTCGCCGTGGTGTCGACGTCGTCGCGCAGCTTGGTCTTGTCCTCGGTCTCACTGCGTCCGGCGTACTCGCTGACCTTGGCGCCGTCGATGCCGTACGCCTCGCGCGTCGCCTTCAGGTTCTTCTCGACGTACGGGGCTTCCTTCGCCTGCTCGTTCGGCTGGACCTGGAACTTCTGGACGATCGCCGGGTACAGCCCGCCGATGAGGATGGCCGAGAGGACCATCAGTCCGAAACCGATGACCGGCAGTTGCCAGGTGCGCCGCCACAGGGTCGCGAAGAACAGCAGCGAGCAGATGATGGCGATGCAGAACAGGATCGTCTTGGCCGGCAGATAGGCGTTGGCGTCGACGTAGCGCAGACCCGTCCAGTTGCCGGTCGCCTTGAAGTCGCTCGACTTCACCGCGAGGCCGTACCGGTCGAGCCAGTACGCGACCGCCTTCAGGGCGACGAAGAGCCCCAGCAGCACGGACAGATGCCCGGTCGCGGCGGCCGTGGCACGGGCTCCCGGGCTGGTGATGCGCAGCCCGCCGTACAGATAGTGGGTGAGGGCGGCGGCGATCAGGGAGAGGATCGTCGCGGCGAAGCCGAAGCCCAGCAGGAAGCGGTACCAGGGCAGGTCGAAGGCGTAGAAGGACACGTCCAGACCGAACTGGGGGTCCTTCTGTCCGAAGGACACACCGTTGACCCACATCAGCCAGGTCCGCCACTGCCCGGACGCGGACGCGCCCGCGATGAGGCCGACCATGGCGGTGATGCCGAGCAGCAGCCACTTCTTGTACGGGGCGATGCCCATGCGGTACCGGTCGAGGCTCTGCTGCTCCATCGACATGGCACTCAGCGGCGGGCGCAACCGGTGCGCCAGCCAGATGTTCACACCCACCGCGATCGCCATCAGCAGACCGAAGACGAAGAAAAGACCGATCTTGGTCCACAGCGTGGTCTTGAACACCGAGGAGTAGTTGACCGAGCGGTACCAGAGCCAGTCCGTCCAGAACCCCGCGAACATGATGAACGCCATGCCGAGTACGGCAAGGACGCCCAGCGTCATGAGCAGGGTCCGGACGCGCCGGGACGGGCGGCCCACTCTGATCCGTGGCCCCTGCGGGCCTCCGCCGCGGTCCGGCATCTGGAAAGCCAAGGTCGGCACCTCAATAGTCGCTGTCGGTCCGTCAGGCCCCCGTGATCGCGGACCATCCGTCAGGCCTCGTGATCGTAGAGGCCTCACCTATGCAACTTACTCACGCTTTACTCGGTTCCCGGTTCGGCCCATGAACGAGGCAGGATTGTGACCATGTCCAACACTCCCATGGCGGCGAACCCGCTCACCCGGGCCGTACTCGAGATCGACGAGTACGCCTCCGGCCTCGGCTGGGACCAGCCGGCCCGCCTTTTCGCCCTCGTAGACACCGCCCGGCTGCGGGTGCAGGAACCGGCTCTCGCGGCCCAGCTCGACCTGGCGGACGAGCAGAAGGCCGCCGGTCTCACCCCGATCGAGCAGGACGAGATCCCCGCGGGCAAGCCGCTGGACGAGTTCCTCGCCACCATCGCCTGGCCGGACGCGGTGGTCGGCTGCGCCCTCACCGTCGAGCGCCTGATGCTTCCGCCGTCCGCGGAGGCGTCGGTTCCGCAGGGGCTGAGCGGCAAGAAACTGACCGCCTGGGTCGCCGCCCACCCGGACCGCCAGGAGGTCCGGATGACGGTCGCGGTCCTGCGGGACGGCTCGCGCGACTCGGCGGTGCGTCTGCGCGAGAAGGACGCGGCGACGGAGGTGCTCACGGGTTCGGGCCTGGTACCGGGCCTCGCGGAGGCGCTGTCGGCGACCTTCGCGGACTAGCGGAGGAGCAGAGCGAAGGAGCGGGTCCGCGGTCCTGAGGACCACGCACCCGCTCCGATAGATTTCGCCGCCCGCTGCTGCCTACTCAGTGCTGCTGCACTTCGGCAGATCGCCGGTGTCACCGGAGCGGATGTCCTTGAGGGCGTTCAGCGCGTCGCCGATAGTGGCCACCTTGACGAGCCTGAGCCCGTCGGGGACGTCCTTGGCGGCGGCCGCGCAGTTGTCGGCCGGCGTCAGAAAGTACTGAGCCCCCTTGTCCCGCGCGCCGACGGTCTTCATCTCGATCCCGCCGATGGGACCGACCTTGCCGTCGTCGTCGATGGTGCCGGTGCCGGCCACGAACTTGCCGCCGGTGAGGCTTCCGGGCGTCAGCTTGTCGTAGATGCCGAGGGCGAACATGAGCCCCGCGCTGGGCCCTCCGACATCGGCGAGCTTGATGTCGATGGTGAACGGGAAAGTGTGGTCGGTCCCGGCGGAGATCCCGACGATGGCGCGCTCGGGTTCGCCGTCGGCGGACCTGGTGGTCGTGATGGTGACGTCGCGCGTCTTGGTGGCCGCCCGGTGCGCCTTCTCGGCGGCGGCCTGCTCCGCGGCGGGCACGATGGTGAAGACGACCTTCTCGCCGGCCTTGTGCTTGGTCACCAGCTTGGCCACGTCGGTGGTCTCCTTGATCGTCGTACCGTCGACGGCCTTGATGACATCACCGGCGTGCAGCGCGCCCTCGGCCGGGGACCCCTTGAGGACGGTGGCGACGATCACCCAGGACTGCACCGGGACACGGAGTTCCTCCAGGGCCGCGACCTTGGCGCTCTCCTGGGACTGGCTGAACTCCTCGGCGTTCTCCTGGGTCGACTCCTCCTCGGTCTTGCCGTTCGGGTACAGCGTGTCGTACGGCACGATCTTGCTGTCGTGCGTGAGCCACCCGGTTACGGCCTCTATGAGGTTCATCCGGTAACCGGCGCTGGTCACCCGGACGGTGGTCATGTTCAGATGCCCGGTCGTCGCATAGGTCTTGCGCCCGGAAATCTGCAGCACCGGCTCGCCGTCGTGGTCCCCGAGGGTGTTCACGGTCGGCCCCGGCGACAGCTCCGAATACGGCACGCGGATGAACACTCCGGCACACAGGAGCGTGATCAGCATCAGGGTGGAGGCGAGCAGCGTCGCGGTGCGGCGTGGCATGGCACGACAGTACGGGACGGTCCTGTCGGCACACCGTCAGGGCCGTCCGTACGGGGGCTCAGGTACGGGACTTCTCCATGGCCTCGCGGAACCGCTCGTAGCCGTCGAGCTCGGGCCCGTCTCCCCGGGTTCTGCGTGTCCGGTTGGCCCAACTTCCCCACAGACCGGCACCGATCGCAGCCACCAGCGGAATCAGCAACCAGGCGAGCGCCGCCATGCCGACCTCCCAACCCCAAAGAGCGACCGCAACTGACTGATCAGCAGACTAACCTCCGCCGTGTCAACGCTCACGTTTGGGGGGCGGTTACGCAACCGGAGAGTCGTCAGCAGGCGCCGACCCATTCCTCGGTCCCGTCCGAGAACGTCTGGTGCTTCCATATGGGCACCTCGTGCTTGAGGTCGTCGATCAACTTCCGACAGGCCTCGAAGGCCTCGCCCCGGTGCGGACAGGACACGGCGACGACCACCGCGAGATCCCCCACGGCCAGGTCCCCGACCCGATGCACGGCGGCAAGCGCCCGCACCGGAAACTCGGCGACGACCTTCTCGGCCACACGCCGCATCTCGGCCTCGGCACTGGGATGACACGAATAGCCGAGCGCCTTGACGTCGGCACCCCCGTCATGATTCCGCACGGTCCCCACGAACAGCGCGGTCCCCCCGGCGGAGTCGTCCCCGACAGCCCGAAAAACCTCGTCAAGCGAGAGCGGCGTCTCACGAACGGCCACCAACTTGATGGGCTCGAGAGCCGCCTGCTCACCGGGGTGCTCATTGAGAGATGCCATACCCCCATCCTGCCTCACCCCACTGACAACCCGACCGCCACCACACAGCCCGTCCGGCATCTCCAGCCCGTCCGGCGTTTGAGGACAAGGCCCCTTCAGGGCCGTAGCGGGGGTCTGGGGGCGGCAGCCCCCAGGAACGGGATGGGACGGGTAGGGGCGGCGGGGGCGAAAAAACACCCCGGCAACCCCACCCTCAGATCCGCCGCCGAGCCTTCCGAGCCCTCCGCACCAACGCCGCCGTACCCAACAACGCGACCGTCGCCCCCGCGGCTCCCGCCGCAGTCGCATCCTTCCGCCCCAACCGCCGCCCAGCCACGGTATGCCGCCCGGCAACCTCCTCCAGCAGCTCGGCGAGCACCTCCTCATTGCTCCACCGAGGCCGCCACCCCGCATCGTGCAACCGGCTCCCGCTCACCACCCAGGGATACATCGTGTACGCCAGATCCCCGGCCGGAGACGGCGTGAGCCCGATCCGGTGCAACCGCGCGGCCGCCCCCAGAGCGACAGCGGACGGCAGCTCCATGCGCCGGATCCCGCTGAGCTCCTCGACCTCCTCCTGCTCCAGCCACCCGTCGCACCCGACCGCCAGCTCGCCCTCGACCTTCTCCAGCACCGCGTACTCCAGCGCGCTGCACAGATCCTCGACATGGCAGAACTGCCAGGCGGGCCGCGACCCGGCCACGACAAGCAGCCGAGGCGACTCGAAATACCTGGTCAGAGCGGTGTCCGTACCCCCGATCAGCACCGCGGGCCGCACGACCGTCACATTGAGCCCCGGATGCGCCCGCGGCGCGCGCCGGGCGAGCCGCTCGATCTCCAGCAGGTCCCCGACCCCGGTCGCCTCGGCGGTCGCCCGCAGCTCCGCGTCCTCGGCCAGCGGCAGTTCGTTGTCCGGCAACGCCCCGTAGACCATCGCGGACGTGCACAGCACGACCCGGTGCACCCCTGCCGCGGCGGCAGCCGTCAGCACGGTCTGCGTCCCGCGCACGTTGTACGCCGTACGGGCCGCCCCGTCCGTCTCCAGGTCCAGGTCCACGGCCAGATGGACGACGACGTCGGCACCCCGCAGCTTCTCCGCGATGGCCGGATCGCGTACGTCGAGAATGTGCCACTGCGCCGCCGCGCACTCGCCGCGCCGCTCGTCGATGGCGACGACCTGCTTGATCTCCTCGGACGCGGCGAGCCGCTCGGTGAGCAGCGCCCCGATCCCGGTCGCGGCGCCGGTGACCGCGACGACCGGTCGGCGTAGGGCCGGATTGGTTGAGTGGTTTCGCGCTGCGCGAACCTGCGGATCTGGGGAACTCACCGGCGTCTCCAGCGGTTGTCTTCAGTAAGGACGCGCGTGACGCGTACGTACCAGGTGACATCCATCCTGCCGCAGGCCAGGAGTCGGCGAAGCACCGAGCCCCCAACCGGCCGCGGTGTCTAGGCTGGGTGGTGTTGTCGGGCAGCCGCCGTCGAAAGAGCCGACGGCCTTACCAGCCGAGGAATCCCGTGAGTGACACCCCATTCGGATTCGGCCTTCCGCCGGAGGAGCCGGAGAACGGCGACGAGGGCAAGCAGAAGGACCCACAGGGCGGTGCTGGTCAGGGGCCGTTCGGTTTCGGACTGCCCGGCTTCGGCGGTCCGGGAGGCGACAATCCGTTCGCAGCCATGTTCGGTTCCATGAACCCCAACGACCTCGGTGCCGCGTTCCAGCAGCTGGGCCAGATGCTCTCCTACGAGGGCGGACCGGTGAACTGGGACATGGCCAAGCAGATCGCCCGTCAGACGGTCTCCCAGGGGACGTCCGACGGCGTCAAGGACTCCAGCATCGGTCCCGCCGAGCGCACCGCCGTCGAGGAGGCCGTCCGCCTGGCGGACCTGTGGCTGGACGACGCGACGTCGCTGCCGTCGGGTGCCGGCTCCGCGGTGGCGTGGAGCCGCGCGGAGTGGGTCGAGGCGACCCTGCCCGCCTGGAAGGAACTGGTCGACCCGGTCGCGGAGCGCGTCGGCGCGGCCATGGGTGATGTCCTGCCCGAGGAGATGCAGGCCATGGCGGGCCCGCTGATCGGCATGATGCGCTCCATGGGCGGCGCCATGTTCGGCACGCAGATCGGGCAGGCCGTGGGAGTGCTCGCGGGTGAGGTCGTCGGCTCGACGGACATCGGGCTGCCGCTGGGCCCGACGGGCCGGGCCGCGCTGCTGCCGGCGAACATCGAGGCGTTCGGCAAGGACCTGGGCGTGCCGCAGGAGGAGGTACGGCTGTATCTCGCGCTGCGCGAGGCCGCCCACCAGCGTCTGTTCGCCCATGTGCCGTGGCTGCGCTCCCACCTGTTCGGCGCGGTCGACGGCTACGCGCGCGGGATCAAGGTCGACACGGCCAAGCTGGAGGACGTGGTCGGCCAGTTCGACCCGCAGAACCCGGAGCAGCTGCAGGACGCGCTCCAGCAGGGCATGTTCCAGCCGGAGGACACCCCGGAGCAGAAGGTCGCCCTGGCCCGCCTGGAGACGGCGCTGGCCCTGGTCGAGGGCTGGGTGGACGCGGTAGTGCACGCGGCGGCGAAGCCCCGGCTGACGTCCGCTGACGCGCTGCGTGAGACGCTGCGCCGTCGCCGTGCGTCGGGCGGCCCGGCCGAGCAGACGTTCGCCACGCTGATCGGTCTTGAGCTGCGTCCGCGCCGGCTGCGGGACGCCTCGCGTCTGTGGGCGTCGCTGACGGACGCGCGCGGTGTCGACGGCCGGGACGGCCTGTGGGCCCACCCGGACATGCTGCCGACGGCGTCCGACCTGGACGATCCGGACGGCTTCGTGCACCGTGAGCAGCTCGACTTCTCCGAGCTCGACAAGATGCTCGGCGAGGCGGCGGGCGGCTCCGCCGAGAAGCCGAACGAGAAGCCGAACCTGAAGAAGGACGACGACTCCGAGTGACTCTTCACGGCAACGCGGTCCGGGTGCTGGAGAAGTACGAGGACCAGCAGGATCTCCGTCAGGTCTACCTGGACCATCTGCACGGCCGTCCCGACGGGATGTGGAAGGCGTGCGAGGACGGGCACATCACGGCCAGCGCTCTGGTGATCGACCCGGAGCGTGAGCGGGTCCTGCTCACGCTCCACAAGAAGCTGCGGATGTGGCTCCAGATGGGCGGTCACTGCGAGCAGAGCGACAGCACGCTCGCCGGTGCGGCGCTGCGCGAGGCCACGGAGGAGTCCGGCATCCCCTCGCTGCGGCTGCTCCAGAGCACGCCGGTCCGCCTGGACCGGCACCACACGCCCTGTGCCTGGCACCTGGACGTGCAGTACGCCGCAGTGGCCCCGGCCGGCGCGGTGGAGGAGATCAGCGACGAGTCCCTGGACCTGCGCTGGTTCCCCTACGCCGAGGTCGCGGACGTGGCGGACGACTCAGTCGTACGACTGCTCGAAGCAACCCGCGCCCGACTGTGAACGGGTGAAGGGTGAACGGGTAAGGGGCGACCGCCCATGGTGGTCGCCCCTTACCGTCCTGTCCTGTCCTGTCCTGTCCTGTCCTGTCCTGTCCTGTCCTGTGCGGCCGGCTCTAGCTCCAGGCGTTGCCCTGGTTCTGCGCCCGCACCCCGTGCTGTCCCATACCGATCTGGGCGGCGAGGCCCTGGCCGATCTGGGCGTTCTGCGGCGGCAGCAACTCGCTGGGCTGGACCAGCGCGTAGCCGCTGCCCATGAAGCTGAGCTCCCAGCCCTCGCCGGTGTTGCCGCGCCGCCGCCACACTCCGGACGTGTGCGTCTGGGCCTGCATCTGGACCCGCAGGCCGGTCGACCAGGCCACGATCGCGTCGGCGTCGCAGTTGACGTACCGGTCCGGTGTCACCTGCATCATCAGGGGCGCGCCCGAGGTCATCAGGGCGACCCTGCCGCGGCCGGTGATGTTGAGCTGGTACTTCCCGGAACCGGAGATGCCGTACAGGCTGTCCACGGCGATGACCTCGTGGTGCAGCCCGGAGTCCATCGCCAGCACGTAGCTGCTGTCGACCGTCAGCCCGTCCTGTTCCACGTCCACCATGTGGATGTGCTGGGCGAGGTTGGCGAGATAGACCGTGCCCTGCCCGTGGCAGCGCATCAGGTCCAGGCCCTCGCCGGTGTGCGCGCGGGAGCGGCCCTGGTTGCGGCTCTGGTACTCGGCGTCGAACTCCATCAGGCCCTGGTAGGCGACCATCGTGCCCTTGCGGGCGAGGATGTCGTCGTGGCCCTCCAGGGTGACCCGGAGCATCTGCTTGTTCTGCAGACTCCAGCGTTCCTGGGTCTGCGAGTCGTTGTGCGCGAAAAGTGGGCTCTGCATGGCGTTCTGGCTCCCCCTCAGCCCCGGAACCGGAGACGGTCGGTGCTGTCCTCGCTGGGCTGGACGACGACGATGCCCTGGCCGGAGAAGGCCATCTGGTAGGCCTCGCCGCTGCCCCGGCCGATGAGCGACTGCGCCTTGAAGCTGCGCTTGCCCTTCACCTTGAGGTTCGGGGACCAGGCGACGAGCGCGTCCGGGTCGACGTACGTCTCGTCGTCGCCACCGCCGCAGTCGACGACGATCGGCTTGCCCCGGGAGGTCAACGCGACCCAGCCCTGCCCGGAGATCCTGGTGTTCCACAGGCCCTGTCCGGCGAACTTCGCGAGCCCCTTGACCCGCTCGACGCCCCAGGTGAGGTGCGCGTCGAAGGCGAGGAGGTTGGTGGCGTTGACGGAGATGCCGTCGCCGTTGAGGTTGATCA
Source organism: Streptomyces sp. NPDC047042 (assembly GCF_040644035.1). Classification (NCBI taxonomy): domain Bacteria; kingdom Bacillati; phylum Actinomycetota; class Actinomycetes; order Kitasatosporales; family Streptomycetaceae; genus Streptomyces; species Streptomyces sp. NPDC047042. The sequence continues at coordinate 192,733 of NZ_JBEYVP010000016.1, forward strand.
CGACCACGTTCGCGCCGTAGTCGGCGAGATAGAGCAGACCGTCCCCCGAGCACTTCATCAGGGGCGCGCCCTCGCCGGTCATCCAGTCCTTGGCGATCTGGCGTACGGCAGGCGGGTTGGGCTCGTACTGGACGAAGCCCTCGTAGGCGACCATCGACCCCACGCGCGCGAGGAGGTCGTTTCCGGTCTGCATGGCGACCTTCAGCATGTGGTTGCCGTGGTTTTCCATACGGGCGGTGACGGGTGCGGGAGCGTAGCCCGCGAGTGGCTGATTCATGACGGGCTCCCTCAGACCTCGTACGGCTGGACGACGATGAAGTTGCCGGGCGCGCCCCGGAACTGGAGGTTGACGCTCTCTCCGGTGTCGCCCGGGTAGGCGTTGCGGCGCATCCGTACCTGGCTGGAGACGACCACCTGGGAGGCGGCCGACCAGGCGACCACGGCGTTGCAGTCGGCGAACGTGGTGGGTGTGACGGGCAGGACGACGGGGACGCCGTGCGTCTTCACGACGATGGTGCCGGTGCCCGTGAACTGCATGGTGAACAGCGCACCGCCGGGGATGCCGTGTCCCTCGACGCGACGGACCTCGTACTGGAGGCCCTCGTCGAACGCGAGGACGTTCTCGGCGGACACACAGATGCCGTCGCCCTGGAGTTCGATGGGGTGCAGCATCGTGGCGTTGTCCGCGAGGAACACCTGGCCCTGGCCGGTACAGCGCATCAGCTGCATCTCCTGGCCGGTCGCGTTGCCCACAATTCGGCCGGAGAACCCGGCGCCCTTGTAGCTGAAGTCGACCTTGCCCTGGTAGAGCACCATGCTGCCCTGCCGGGCCAGTACGGGCTGCCCGCCGATGCCCAGGTCGACGCGGATCAGCTTCTTGTTCTGCTGTGTCCAGCGCTGCCCGGTCGGCGTCTCCTTGAACTGCTGGAGCGCGGCCGACACTCCGGCGCCCTGGCCGCCGCCCTGGGGGACGCCTTGCGGCACCCCGTAGGTGGCCTGCGGGCCGGGGGCATGCCCGAGCGGGGGCTGCTGAGCGTAACCGGGCGGGCCGGGGGGAGCCTGGGGAGCCTGCGGCTGGCCGTAGCCCGGGGGCAGCGACCCGGTCTGGCCGGGTACCTGGCCGTACGGAGCCTGCGGGGGCACCGGCTGTCCGTAGGGCGCGGGTGCCGGAGCCGGCGGCGGTACCTGGGCGCCGCCGGGCGGTGTCAGGGGCGCCACGATGGTGGGGGCCGCGTGCACCGGCGGTGCGGGCGCCGGGGGCGGGGTGGCTCCCGGAGCGGGCGCGAAACCCTGGGCGACGGGCTGCGGAGCGGCCGGGCCCGGCGCCGGCGCAGGAGCACCGAAGGCGGGCGGCGGGGCGGCCGGGGCGGGGGCGCCGAAGGCGGGCGGGGCGAAGCCGGGCGCGGCTGCGGGCTGGGGCTGCTGGGCGGGGGTCTCCTCCTCGGCGACCTCACCGCCGAAGTTCTTCAGCAGCGCCTCGAGGCCGCCGTCGAAACCCTGTCCGACCGCGGCGAAGCGCCACACGTCCTTCAGGTAGAAGTCGCCCAGCATCACGGCCCGCTCGGTGGAGAACTCCGAGCCGTTGAAGGCGTAGCGGGCCACCTCCTCGCCGCCGGCGACGATGCGGATGTACCCGGGGGCGATCTGCGACATCTGCCCGGCGCCGTCGAGCGTGGCCGTGAACGACAGTTTCTGGATCTGCGCCGGAATCCGGTCGAGGGTGACGCGGAAGGACTCCGTGTCGCCCGCCTGAGCGCCCAGGAGCTGGATGGACTCCTCGGGTGACTTCGGCTGGTTGAAGAAGACGAAGTACCGGTCGTCCGAGAGCCGCTCGTCGGCGTCGAGGCCGAAGCAGCTGATGTCGAAGGTCAGCCCCGGTCCGGAGATCTGCACACCCACGTACAGATCCGTGCCCGCTGTGAGATCACTGATCCTGGCCTTGTGGCCGCGTTGGAATTCCCTGGCCATGCGTAACGACCGTCCCCCATCCCGAATGCCGAATGCGTCGGGTCAGGCTAACGGCTAATTCCGGCCTTGGACGAAGCCGGTACAAATCCGGTACACAACACCTCGTCGCCCCCGGCCCATCTGCCGCTCGGGCTCACTCCCCGCGCGCGGAGGGCGGGGTCGGCAGGCGGTCGGCGGCGACCACTCCTTCGAGGTAGCCCCGGGCCCGTTCGGTGCGTGGATACGCGTCCAGCAGCCGCCAGAAACGGGGCCCGTGCCCGGGCACCAGCAGATGCGCCAGTTCATGGAGGAGGACGTAGTCGACGACGTACTCGGGCATGCCCTGCAGCCGGTGCGACAGCCGGATACTGCCCTCGGCGGGGGTGCACGAGCCCCAGCGTGTGTTCTGGTTCGTGACCCAGCGCACCGTCGCGGGCCGGGCGCGACCGCCGAAGTACTGGGCCGACAGCTGCTCGGCGCGCTCGGCCAGCTCGCTGTCGCCGGGCACCCGTTTGTTCTTGCTCTCCTGGGCGGCCAGTTTGTCGAGCATGACAGTCACCCAGCGCTGTTCCTCGGCCTCGGACATCCGGGCGGGGATGAGCACGACGGTGCGATCGCCCTCGCGGTACGCGGAGACCGTCCGGCGTCGCCGGGAACTCCTGCGAACCTCGATCGCGCTCGCCCCCGAGCCGCTTGGCGGCTGGCTCGTCGTGCTGCGCTGTGGGTTTCCGGCGCGGTGCAGTGGGTCGGCGGGCACGGCACGACGTTACCCGCTGTGCACGGAGGAAGTCTTGACTCCGGCACGGTTCGGCGGCGATCCCCCACCATGCGTTTGATTTGTACGACGAATACCCACCGCCTGTGGACAACTTTCGACGCCCGATGAGCGAACCGGGCAAGCTGGCACCCGTCGGCGGAACGAGCACCGAAATCCACCGACATACCAGGACTTTCAACGGGGACGTTCTCTGGCTACGGGGGCCTGTCATGCGATCAACCACCACTTCTGCGCCTGCGCCGGACACAGCCACCGCGCTGCCGGCCACAACCCACCTGGGTGAAACCCATCCGCGTGTCACCCACCCGACGATCAAGGGCGCGCTGCGCACCTGCTGGCGGGATCTGAAAACCGTGCAGTTCGGGATGACGCCCGCCCACGCGATGACACTCGGCCCGATGGACACGGCGACGGGCAGCTTTCTGACCCTGCTCGACGGCACCCGCGGGCTGCCGCTCCTCCATGAGGAGGGGCACCGGATGGACCTGCCCGCCGACCACATCGACGGCCTGCTGGAGCGGCTGAGCGAGGCCGGGCTCCTCGACGACTCGAGCGGTGGCGGTCCAGCCGTCGAGAAGCTGCGCGGTAAGAAACGGGTTCTGGAGCGGCTGGGCCCCGATCTGGCCTCCCTCTCCCTGGTCGCACCGGCGCCGGGCGAGGCGATGGCCCGGCTGGCTGCTCGCCGGTCGCTGCGTGTGCAGGTCCGGGGCGCGGGCCGGGTGGGCGCGGTGGTGGCCTCCCTGCTGGCGGGGGCCGGCGTGGGCCATGTCGATGTGCGCGACGGCGGGGTGGTCGAGCCGTGGGACGTCGCACCGGGTGGCCTGCCCCTCGACTCCGTCGGCGAGCGCCGGGACGAGTCCGCGCGGCGCGCGGCCCGCAAGGCGGCGCCCGACCGCCCGCCACGGCGTACGGCCGCCCAGTCACCGGAGGGTGAGAGCGACTCCGGTCTCTCCCTGGTGATCCTCGCCCCGCGCGACGACCTCGCCGTGCACGCGCCCGACCCGGCCGCCGCCGAACCGCTCGTGATGTCGGGCACACCTCATCTGTACGCGGGTGTCGTGGAGGGGACCGGAATCGTGGGCCCGCTGGTGCTGCCGGGAGAGACCGCCTGCGCGGGCTGTCTGGAGCGGTGGCGCGTCGACCGGGACCCTGCCTGGCCGCGTCTGGTGACGCAGTGGCGGTCCGCACGACCACGCCAGGTCAGGGCCTGTGACCTGGCCCTGGCGACGACGGTCGCGGGCCTGACCGCGAGCCATGCGCTCGCCTTCCTCGACGGCAGGACCCCGTCCACCGCGGGCGCCCGTTGGGAGGTGTCCGTGCCCGGGCTCGACTGGCACGCGCGCCCGGTCTGGGCGCATCCCGCATGCCCGTGCGGTGCCGAGGAGAAGAGTAAGAAGGAAGAACACACCTCAAAGGACGGGGAGTCGCACGAGAGAATGGCGGAGCAACGGCCGTCGACGGAGTTTCGCCGTAGGGCACACGCGGCGCGGCTGTCCGGAACTTGGAGGGCTCATGTCTGATCTTCCCCGGAAGGCGGTCACCCGTACCGCCAAGCTCGCCGCGCTTCCGCTCGGCATCGCCGGGCGGGCCACCTGGGGACTCGGCAAACGGATCGTCGGCGAGTCGGCGGACATCGTCGGCCGCGAGCTGCAACAGCGCACCGCGGAACAGCTGTTCAAGGTGCTCGGCGAGCTCAAGGGCGGCGCGATGAAGTTCGGGCAGGCGCTGTCCGTCTTCGAGTCCGCCCTGCCCGAGGAGGTCGCCGGCCCCTACCGCGCCGCGCTGACGAAGCTCCAGGAAGCGGCTCCGCCGATGCCGACCCGCACGGTGCACTCGGTGCTGGCGACGCGGCTCGGCGCGGACTGGCAGGACCTGTTCCTGGAGTTCGAGGACAAGCCCTCCGCCGCGGCCTCGATCGGCCAGGTGCACCGGGGGGTGTGGCACGACGGGCGCGAGGTCGCGGTCAAGGTGCAGTATCCGGGCGCCGGCGAGGCGCTGCTGTCCGACCTGACCCAGCTGAGCCGCTTCGCCCGTCTGCTGGGGCCCCTCATTCCCGGCATGGACATCAAGCCGCTCATCGCCGAACTCCGGGACCGCGTCTCAGAGGAACTCGACTACGGCCTGGAGGCCCAGGCCCAGCGAGCCCACGCGGAGGAGTTCACGGACGATCGGGACGTCGTGGTTCCAGCCGTCGTCCACCAGTGCGAGCAGGTGCTGGTGACGGAGTGGATCGACGGCATACCGCTGTCGGAGGTGATCACCGACGGTACGCCGGAGCAGCGCGACCGTGCCGGTCAGTTGCTGACCCGGTTCCTCTTCTCGGGTCCCGCTCGCACCGGCCTTCTGCACGCCGACCCGCATCCCGGCAACTTCCGGTTGCTGCCCGGCGGCCCGGCGGGCAAGGACGACTGGCGGCTGGGTGTACTGGACTTCGGTACCGTCGACCGCCTCCCGGGTGGCCTGCCCCCGACGATCGGCCACTCCCTGCGCCTGACCCTGGACGGCCAGGCGGAGGCGGTCTACGAGGCGCTTCGCGCGGAAGGCTTCGTCAAGGACTCGATCGACCTGGATCCCGACGCGGTACTCGACTATCTCCTGCCGATCATCGAACCGGCCCAGGTGGACGAGTTCACTTTCAGTCGGGGCTGGATGCGCAACCAGGCGGCCCGCATAGCCGACCCGCGCTCCCCCGCGCACCAACTGGGCAAGCGCCTCAACCTGCCCCCCTCCTATCTGCTGATCCACCGGGTGACCTTGAGCACCATCGGCGTCCTGTGCCAACTGGGAGCGACGGTCCGGATGCGCGCAGAACTGGAGGAGTGGCTGCCGGGATTCCTGCCGGAGGACGAGGAGGAGTCCGTGGCCGCCGAGGCCTGACCGGCGCTCGCGCGGGCCCAACGCACAGCGAGGGCCGGTCCGTTGGACGGACCGGCCCTCGCGAGAAGTGGCTGCTGTTACTGCCGAGCTGCCGTGGTCGTTACTGCATGACCGCCATGGCGAGCGCCCGGCGGGCGCGCAGCGAGGCGCGCTCCGCTCGGCGCTGGAGGCGGCGGGCGGTCACCACGCGGTGCGCGCGACGTTCCCGCTCGGCCTCCTGGAGGCGGTCGTGCATATGCGCACGAGCCAGGGCTTCTGGGATGAGTTGCATCTCTCGGGTCCTGTTCTGGCGCGAGTCGTTCGCACCGGTGGTGATGAAGTCTTGGGTCGCGGAGCCGACGGGCTCGCTGGTGGATGGCGTCATCGGGGCCTGCTTCTTGGGGTCGTGCGTGAAGGGGCGGTCGATCGTTCCTGCGGTGTTCATGCCGTGACCGGGTTCTTGCGCGGACGGCCGCGGGGCCGCTTGCGGGCCACGACGACACCCTGGACGAACAGTTCGCCACCCCAGACGCCCCAGGGCTCACGCCGCTCCTTGGCGCCGGCGAGGCAGGCCTCCATCAGCGGGCAGGTGCGGCAGAGGGACTTGGCGTACTCGACATCGGCCGGCGACTCGGCGAAGAAGACCTCCGGGTCGTAGGAACGGCAGGGGACGGGTACGCCGAGGTTCTCGATGGCGTCGTCGAGCGCGGTGAGCGCAGTGAGCGGGATCAAGGTGCAGTCCTCCGTGAGGCCGGGCGGGGGGATCGTTTCGGAAGGCGGTACGGACGGGGCGTGCGCTTCGAGTTGCACGGTTTGTTTTCCTCGTCTGGTCGTTCCGGCCCTGTTGGGCCGAGTGCGGCTGGTACCGGCGGGTTTTCTCTTGTCCCGAGGCCCCTTCACTCCGTCGTCCCCGTTCGGGGAAAACAGAAGGGCCGCGGATCCCGGATGGGGTTCCGCGGCCCTGAAGGCGCCGGCCTGACAGATCAGGCTGGATCACTCCAGGGTTCTGGCCCACGGAAGGCCCACATCGTGTGGTGCTGCGTCGTCTGCTTGAGGGATCCGGCACCGGCTGCAAAGGCATAGGCCGGGGCCTGTGCCACTACTGCTCCTGCTTCCAGTGCCTTGCTCGGTCGCTCATTGCGCTCGCGGACAGGGAGACCCGCGAGAGACACGGTGGACGCCGGCCGGACGGCAGGAATGCCGGACAGACCGGTGCCCAGGTTCGAGACGCCGAGCATGCACAGGGAAGCGGTCGAGAGATCGGTCATTTTGACCTCGCTGACAGAGCTGGTGTAGATGCTGATCACTGGACTCGCCTCCTCTCGGCGTCTTGGGGGACTGGGGTGAACCAGTCCAACGGATATACGACTATGAAGTACAGCACGGAGTCAGGCCTTCTGAGAAGACTCTGTTCCGATGGCTAAGAACCTATGGGGATTGCCGGGGCATGCGCAAACCATTTTTCCGACGAGTTTGAATCAGTCACCGCTGTCCTCCCCCGCAACTTCCTGACCTGCACAGATGGCCAGAACATCGGTTCCGTACCGGTTGAGCTTGCGCACGCCGACGCCGGGGATGCGGGCCAACTCCCCTTCTTCGTCCGGGACTGCCTCCGCGATCGCCATCAGGGTCCGGTCGGTGAAGACACAGAAGGCGGGCTGCCCGCTGCGCGCCGCCTGGACGGCCCGCCACTCGCGCAGCCGTTCGTAGAGCCCTTCGTCCATGTCCGAGGGGCACTCGTCGCAGCGCATCAGTTTCATCTCGCCCGCGTCGGTCAGGGTGCGCCCGCAGACCCGGCAACGGGCCGGGGTTCTCTGGGTCCGGCGCGGGGTGGCTCCCGGGTTGCCCACGAAGCCGCGCTCGATACCGGCGGAGCCTCCCGTGCCGGTCCGAAGGGTGGTGGCGACGGACCCGGGGCGAAGGCCGTCGAGGAAGCGGCTGGGGCGGCGGTTCGGCCGACCCCCGGGCGTGCGCGAGAGGGCCCAGGAGACCTGAAGGCGTTCTCTCGCGCGGGTCACCCCGACGTACAGGAGGCGTCTCTCCTCCTCGATCTGTTCATCGGTCTTCGCGTAGCTGATCGGCATCATGCCCTCGGCGACTCCGACGAGGAAGACGACGTCCCATTCCAGCCCCTTGGCCGAGTGGAGGGAGGCGAGTGTGACCCCCTGCACGGTCGGGGCGTGTTGTGCGTTCGCCCGCTCGTCGAGTTCGGCGACGAGGTCGGCGAGTGTCACGTCTTGTTTCGCAGCAGCGAAGTCGTGCGCAAGGTTCACCAGGGCGGCCAGGGACTCCCAGCGTTCCCTGACGGCCCCTGACCCCGCGGGCGGTTCGCTGGTCCAGCCCTCCCCCGAGAGCACGGCACGCACCTGGGAGGGCAGGTCGACGACATCGTCCAGGAGGGAGTTGTTGGCTCCGAAGCGGGCGGAGGCGCGCAGCGAGCTGAGGGCCTTGCGCACCTCGGGCCGGTCGAAGAACCGTTCGGCGCCGCGCAGCTGGTAGGGGACACCGGCGTCGGCGAGTGCCTGTTCGTAGGTCTCCGACTGGGCGTTCGTCCTGAACAGGATGGCGATCTCAGCGGCCGGGACACCGGCGGCGACGAGGTCACGGATGCGTCGGGCCGCGCCCTCGGCCTCGGCGGGTTCGTCGGTGTACTCGGTGTAGGCGGGTTCGGGTCCGGGGTCGCGCTGCGAGACCAGTTCCAGGCGGTGTTCCGCTGCGCGGCCCCGGGCCTGGGCGAGCAGGCCGTTGGCGAGGTGGACGACCTGGGGGGTGGAGCGGTAGTCGCGGACCAGTTTGACGACGGTGGCCCCGGGATGGCGGGTGCGGAAGTCGAGCAGATGGTCAGGAGTTGCTCCTGTGAACGAATAGATCGTCTGACTCGCGTCGCCGACCACGCACAGGCTGTCCCTCTCCCCGAGCCAGAGCTCCAGCAGTCGCTGCTGGAGCGGGCTGACGTCCTGGTACTCGTCGACCACGAAGTGCTGGTACTGGCGGCGCACCTGCTCGGCGATGTCGTGCCGGTCCTGGAGGACCGCCACAGTGAGGAGCAGGACGTCCTCGAAGTCGATGACGGAACGGTCCCGCTTGAGGTCCTCGTAGGTGGCGTAGAGCTGGGCGATCTCGGCCGGGTCTCGGGGCGCGACCCGGCCGGACTTCGCGATGGCGGGCACGTAGTCGGCGGGGACGGTCTGGGTGACCTTGGACCATTCGATCTCGGCGGTGACATCCCGCAGTTCGCCCCGGTCGAGGCGGATACGGCAGGCCGCCGCGGCATCGGCGACCAGCTGGATCTTGCGGTCGACCAGGCGCGGCATGGAGCCGCCGACGGCCTTCGGCCAGAAGTACTGGAGCTGGCGCAGCGCCGCCGAGTGGAAGGTGCGCGCCTGGACTCCCCCGGCACCGAGCTGTCGCAGCCGCCCGCGCATCTCTCCGGCTGCTCGGGCGGTGAAGGTGACGGCGAGCACACTGGAGGGCTGGAGGATTCCGGCACGCACGCCGTAGGCGATGCGGTGGGTGATCGCCCGTGTCTTGCCCGTGCCGGCGCCTGCCAGTACGCACACCGGACCGTGCAGCGCGGTAGCCACTTCGCGCTGCTCGGGATCGAGTCCGTCGAGCACCGCGTCGGCCGAATCCGGAACCTGCGGGAAGAGAGTGGAGTGCGTTGCTGCTGTCACACCGCCATGCTGCCAGGTCGCCGGAGACGGGTGAGCCGGTTGTCCACAGGCGGACCCCTGCAGTCGTACTAATGCGGCAAGCGTCTCGTGCCCGGCCGCTCTCCCGATACCCCGGGCGGGAATGGTGGCCGGGGCGCGAACGTTCCCCCAGAGCGAGCACCCGTCCCCGAACCGCTGAGGAGCGCTAGAGACCATGCCGGGCACTGTGACGATGTACAGCACCACGTGGTGCGGCTACTGCCAGCGGCTGAAGAGCCAGATGGACCGCGAGGGCATCGCGTACAACGAGATCAACATCGAGCACGACCCGGACTCCGCGGCGTTCGTGGAGAAGGCGAACGGCGGCAACCAGACGGTTCCGACGGTGCTGGTGGTTCCTTCCAACGACGGCCCGCAGGTCGTGATGACGAACCCGAGCCTCGCCCAGGTGAAGCAGGCCCTCGGCGCCTGATACACGCGTGAATCCGACCCCCGCCCGGCCCGGTGCCGTACGGGGGTCTTCGCGTGCCCGGGGCGCCTGGAGGCCGGCTCAGGGGCCGCCCTGGGGCGTCAGAGCGCGCTGCCCGGCTTCGGCAGCGGCTTGCCGTACCAGAGTTCGATCAGGCGGGCCGCGATCGAGATGCCGTACGGCGGGAGGACCTCACCGGATTCGAAGCCCGCGCGCAGGTCCTCACGGGAGAACCAGCGGGCCTCGTGGATCTCGTCGCCGTCGACCTCGATCTCGTTGGAGACGGCACGGGCGTTGAAGCCGAGCATGAGACTGGACGGAAAGGGCCACGGCTGGCTGGCGACGTACTCGACCTGGCCGACGAGAATGCCGGCCTCCTCGAACACCTCGCGGCGCACCGACTGTTCGATGGACTCGCCGGGCTCGACGAAGCCGGCGAGCGTCGAGAAGCGGCCTTCGGGCCAGTGGACCTGGCGGCCGAGGAGGATGCGGTCGTCCTCGTCGGTGACGGCCATGATCACGGCCGGGTCGGTGCGCGGGTAGTGCTCGGCGCCGCAGGCCTGGCAGCGGCGGATGTGACCGGCGGCGGCGATGACGGTGCGCTCGCCGCAGCGGGAGCAGAAGCGGTGCAGGCGCTGCCAGTTCTCCAGGGCGACGGCGTGCACCATGAGGCCGGCGTCGCGGGGCGAGAGGAGCAGGCCGGCCTCGCGCAGGCCTGCGGGGCGCGCGGACTGGTCCATGCGGCCGGGCAGGCCGTCCTTCTGGAGGGCGAAGTAGCTGGTGCCCTCTTCGTCAGTGCCCAGGAAGTAGCGGTGTGCCTCGGTGAGGGGGGCCTCGAAGGAGGGGGTCATGACGAGTTCGGTCCGCCCGTCAGGCGTCTCGTCGATGAGGACCTGCCCGCCGGAGACCACGAAGCAGCGGGTGGTGGGGTGGCTCCATGCCGCGGCGAGCCAGGCCTCGTCGAGCCGGTGGTGGGCGGCCCGGTCGATGCCGCTGGGGGCGGTGAGGGAGATGGGACGGTCGGCGGTGTGGTCGGTCCAGGTGGTCACAGGTGCTTCCAACTCCCCCGGTGGAACGGATATTTCGGCGGGCGGTACGGCGGGACGTGGGTGGCGGCGCTTCGGGGGCGGCGGTTTTCGGACGGGTTCGCGCGGGTTTCGGGCGGTGCTTTCGGCGTCGCCCGGGGTGTCCGACGGTCCGGTCCGGACCGGATCGTCAGGACTCATGGCGCCAGTTCTCCGCGAGGTCGCCCCACAGATGGGCGGTGGTCTCGACGCCCTTGAGGAGGAGGTCGATCTCCACCTTCTCGTTGGGGGCGTGCCAGCCGTCGGAGGGGACGGAGATGCCCAGGAAGAGCACGGGGGCACCGAGGACGTCCTGGAGGTCGGCGGCCGGGCCGCTGCCGCCCTCGCGCGTGTAGCGGACCGGTTTGCCGAAGGCGCGGCTCATGGCGCGTACGACGGACTGGAGGGCGGGGTGGTCCAGGGGGGTCAGACAGGGGCGGGTGGCCGCCGCGAATGTGATCTCGTGCCGGATCCCGGCAGGGACGTGGGTCGCGGTCCAGTCGCGGACGATCTTCTCGATGTGGTCGGGGTCCTGGCCGGCGACCAGCCGGAAGGAGAGCTTCACCATGGCCGAGGCCGGGACGATCGTCTTGCTGCCGGGCCCCTGGTAGCCGCCGCCGATGCCGTTGACCTCGGCGGTGGGGCGCGTCCAGACGCGCTCCAGGGTGGTGTGTCCGGCTTCACCGTGGGTGGCGTACGACTTCGCGGTGCGCAGCCACTGCTCCTCGTCGAAGGGGAGTTCGGCGAAGAGTTCGCGTTCCCGGTCGGTGAGGTCGGTGACGCCTTCGTAAAAGCCGGGTATCGCCACGCGTGCGTGCTCGTCGTGGAGTGCGGCGACGAGGCGGGCGACGGCGGTCGCCGGGTTGGGCACCGCGCCGCCGAAGGAGCCGGAGTGGATGTCCTGGTCGGGTCCGTGGAACTGGATCTCGCACTCGGCGAGGCCGCGCATACCCGTGCACACCGTGGGGGTGTCCTCGGCCCACATGCCGGTGTCGGAGACGATCACGGCGTCGGCGGCGAGCCGGTCGGTGTGCGTCTCGACGAGGGACCGGAAGTGGAGGGAACCGGACTCCTCCTCGCCCTCGACGAGCATCTTCAGGTGGACGGCGGGTGCGGTGCGGCCGGTCGCGGCGAGGTGAGCGCGGACGCCCAGTGTGTGGAAGAACACCTGGCCCTTGTCGTCGGCGGCGCCTCGCGCGTGGAGGCGGTTGCCCCGGACGACCGGTTCGAAGGGGTCGCCGTCCCAGCCGTCCTCGCGGGCCGCGGGCTGCACGTCGTGGTGGCCGTACACGAGGACCGTGGGCGCGGCGGGGTCGTCGGCGGGCCACTCCGCGAAGACCGCCGGTGCGCCCGGGGTCGCCCAGACCTCGACGGTCGGGAAGCCGGTTTCCCTGAGTTTGGCGGCGAGCCAGTCGGCGCTGCGTCGTACATCGGCGGCGTGGTCGGGCTGGGCCGACACGGACGGGATGCGCAGCCACTCGGCGAGGTCGTCGAGGAAGGCGGCGCGGTGCTGCTCGATGTACGTGCGGACGGCGCTGTCCGGGGCCTGGCTCATGGTCATGAGCTTATCGGCCCGCGCTGACATCCTCGTCCGGTACCTCGAACGCGGCCGGCTCGTCCAGGAGCAGCCGCTCCAGCGCGGCCCGGTCCAGAAGATCGTCCGGCCGCACGGTCTCGCCGCTGCGCACGTAGAGGAAGGCGGCCTCGACGGCTTCCAGCGGCACACCCTGCTGCTCGGCCCAGGCCAGCCGGTAGACGGCGAGCTGGAGGGGGTCGGCGGTGTGGGCGCGGTGGGTCTTCCAGTCGATGATCTCGTACGTGGCTTCCGCGCCGTCGCCCTCCTTGTAGACGGCGTCGATTCGGCCCCGTACGACGCGTCCGGCGATGTCGAGCTGGAAGGGTGCCTCGACCCGGTAGGGCGTGCGGTGGGCGTACGGGGTCTGTTCGAAGGCGTCCTTGAGGGCTTCCAGGTCGCGTTCGTCGTCGATCTCGGCGTCGCCGCCGGGCAGCTCTTCGGGCTCCAGCATGGGGAGCTGCAGTTCCTCGAAGCGTGCCTCGACCCAGGCGTGAAAGCGGGTACCCCGGCGGGCCGCTGGCTGCGGAGGGCGGGGCATGGGGCGCGCCAGTTCCTGCGCGAGCGCGTCCGGGTCGGCGGCCAGGAGCATCAGCTGGGACGCGGTGAGGGACGGGGGCAGGGGCACGTCGGTGACGCTCTCCCGCGCGCGCAGCAATTCCCCGGTGAGGGCGTCGAGGTCACGGTCCCAGGAGGCGACGGCGCGGGCCTCCTCGGGTGTGAGATCCATCTCGGCGGGGTGTCTGCGGGCGTGGGGAACGGTGGGCGGGCGATCCGGGCCGTGTCCGGTGCGGGGCACGCGCGCGTGGGGCGGCGTCTGTGCGGGCGGTGCGGGACGGTCGGTGGTCCAGGTGTCCCAGTCGGTGTCGTCCTCGGCAGGGAGAGGGGCGTCTTGGTCGGGAGAGCTGTGGTCGAGGTATCCGTCATGGGGTTCGCCGTCCTCATACGGAGGCTCGTCGTACGGAGGCTCGTCGTCCGGGGGCGGGGGCCAGTCCGGGTCGTCGTACGTGTCGGGAGCGGGCGCGGGCGCGGGGTGGGAGGAGAGGGTCTCCAGGTAGGCGAGGACGGTCTCGGCGGCGGCCCGGCGGCGGCGGAACGCGGCGTCGTCCAGGGGCAGAGGCCACACCTGGTCGGCGGTGGTCGCCTGCAGGGCGGGATTCTCCTCGCCTTCCTCGGGTTCGTCCGCCCACACCTCGGTCTCGCCGTGTCCGGCCGCGCAGTGGTCGTGGAGGGCCCACAAAAAGTCTGAGGGGCCCCGGGGCTTCTTCTGGGAGGGTCCCCACCAGTGGCCCGAGCCGAGCAGGAGGGAGCGGGGGCGGGTGAAGGTGACGTAGCCGAGGCGGAGTTCCTCGGTGTGCTGGTGGTCCTTCATCGCCTCCTGGAAGGCCTTCATGCCCCGGGAGTCCCAGGCCTCGATGTCGGGCAGCGTGGCGGTGTCGCCGCGCAGTCCGTGCGGCAGGACCTTGGCCTGGGAGGTCCACTTCTCGCGGCCCTGCGCGCTGGGGAAGGTGCCGGTGACCAGGCCGGGGACGGCCACGACGTCCCACTCCAGGCCCTTGGACTTGTGCGCGGTGAGCACCTTGACGGTGTTCTCGCCGCCGGGCAGGGCGTTGTCGAGGCCCTTCTCGTACTGCGCGGCCGTGCGCAGGAAGCCGAGGAAGGCGAGCAGACTCGCCTCGCTCTCGTGGGCGGCGAAGGAGGCGGCGATGTCCAGGAAGTTGGAAAGGGTCTCGCGGCGGCGGGCGGCCAGGGCGTGCGGGGACGCGGACAGTTCCACTTCCAGGCCGGTGACGGCGAGCACGCGGTGCAGTACGTCCATCAGCGGGTCGGCGAGGGAGCGGCGCAGGTCGCGCAGTTCGGTGGCCAGCCGGGCGAAACGCACGCGCGCGTCCGGCGAGAAGGGCAGCCCGTCGTCGTCGCCCTCGCCCCTCATGGAGGTCTCCAGGAAGGTGTCGAGGGCGTCCGCGAGCGATATCACCTCGGCGGGATCGACCCCCTCGACCGCCTCGGCGAGCCGACGGTCCGGGTCGTCCGGGTCGCCCACGCGCGCGTGGGACACGAGAAAACGGGCCCGGCGGCCCAGCAGGGCGAGGTCGCGCGGGCCGATGCGCCAGCGCGGGCCGGTGAGCAGCCGGACCAGGGAGGCGTTGGCCCCCGGGTCCTGCAGGACCTCGCAGACGGACACCAGGTCGGCGACCTCGGGCAGGTGCAGCAGCCCGGAGAGCCCGACGACCTCGACGGGGATGTCCCGGGCGACGAGCGCGCCCTGGATCTCGGCGAAGTCCGTGGCGGTGCGGCACAGGACGGCGATCTCGCCGGGTGCCTTGCCGGTGCGTACGAGGTGGGCGATGGAGTCTGCGAGCCAGTCGATCTCCTCGGCGTGGGTGCGCAGCAGCGCGCAGCGCACCTGGCCGTCGCGCTCGGCGCCGGGTGCGGGGCGCAGGGCCTCCACGCCCGCGTGCATGGCGCGCAGGGGCTCCGCGAGGCCGTTGGCGAGGTCGAGGAGGCGGCCCCCGCTGCGGCGGTTCTCGCTGAGCGACTGGCGGACCGCCGAGCCGCCGTCGGCGTGGGCGAAGTGCTCGGGGAAGTCGTCGAGGTTGGCGACGGAGGCGCCGCGCCAGCCGTAGATCGCCTGGCAGGGATCGCCGACCGCGGTCACCGGGTGGCCGGTGCCGCCGCCGAACAGCCCTGCCAGGAGGATGCGTTGGGCCACGGAGGTGTCCTGGTACTCGTCGAGGAGCACCACTCGGAACTCCTCACGCAGGACGCGGCCCACCTCGGGAATGCGGGCGAGCGTCGCGGACAGGGCGATCTGGTCGCCGAAGTCCAGGAGGTCCCGCTCGCGCTTGGCGGCCCGGTAGCGGGTCACCAGTTCGGCGAGTTCGCGGCGGGCGGCGGCCGTCTCGGGGACCTTGCGCAGATCGGCGTTGGTGAGCTTGGCGCCCTCCAGGGCGCGCAGCAGTTCGGCGTCGTACGCGCGCAGTTCCTCGGGGCGCACGAGGTGTTCGGCGAGTTCGGCGTCCAGGTTCAGGAGGTCGCTGACGAGGTCCGGGAAGGAGCGGGTGAGCGACGGGTAGGGGCCGGGGGCTTCGCGCAGTACGCGCGCGGCGAGCTGGTAGCGGGTCGCGTCGGCGAGGAGGCGGGCGGTCGGTTCGAGGCCGATGCGCAGGCCGTGGTCGGTCAGCAGGCGGCCGGCGAAGGAGTGGTAGGTCGAGATGACGGGTTCGCCGGGAGGGTTGTCGGGGTCGATGACGTCCGGGTCGGTGACGCCTGCCTTGACGAGTGCCTTGCGGACCCGTTCGGCGAGTTCACCGGCGGCCTTGTTGGTGAAGGTGAGCCCGAGCATCTGTTCGGGCGCGACCTGGCCGGTGCCGACGAGCCACACCACACGTGCCGCCATCACCGTGGTCTTGCCGGACCCCGCTCCGGCCACGATCACCTGCGGGGCGGGCGGCGCGATGATGCAGGCCGTCTGCTCCGGGGTGAACGGGATGCCCAGGAGCTCCTTGAGCTGCTCGGGGTCACTGATACTGGCTGGCACGTCAGAGAGGCTAGCGGCGGCCACTGACAGTGGGTGTCACTCGACCACGTGCCGGCCTTCCGGGCGGGCGCTGCACGACGCCCTGAAGGAGCAGTGGGCGCACTGCTGGCCCGCGGTCGGGGTGAACCGTTCGTCGAGCACCTTGCCGGCGGCGGTGGCCAGCAGGTCGCCGATCCACTCCCCCCGCGCCCCTGCCTCCGCCGCTCCCTCCAGCCCCCCTTCCGACTCTCTTTCCGGTGTTCCTGCCGGAGTTCCTTCCAGGGGAGCCTGGGCCTGCACCTTGGGCAGCGACTCACCGCCGTCCCTCTTCGCGGCGCCCTGACGCAGCTGGACGAGTTCGGCGCCGCCCGGTTCGGGGCGCACGCCGTCGAAAACGTCGTCGACGGCGCCTTCACGGACGGCGAGCTGGTAGACGGCGAGCTGGGGGTGGCGGGCGACCTCGGCGGCGGTGGGCGCCTGTTTGCCGGTCTTGAAGTCGACCACGTAGGCCCGGCCTTCGCCGTCGGCGTCGACGCGGTCCATGGAACCCCGGATGCGCACTTCGTAGTCGCCGGCTTCGAGGGTCACGTCGAAGTCGTGCTCACTGGCCACGGGGGTGCGGCCGGTGCGCCTGGAGTCGACGTGCCACGTCAGGAAACGTTCCAGGGCCACACGCGCGTGCTCCTTCTCCTGCGCCGACTTCCAGGGCGCGTCGAAGGCGAGCGCGTTCCACACCGACTCGAGGCGTTCCATGAGGACGGCGAGGTCGGCGGGGGTGTGTCCGGAGGCCACCTCGTCGGCGAGGACGTGCACCACGTTGCCGAAGCCCTGGGCGGCGGTCGCGGGGGCGTCGGCCTTCACCTCACGGCCCAGGAACCACTGCAGGGCGCAGGTGTTGGCGAGTTGGTCGAGGGCGCTGCCGGAGAGCACGACGGGCTGGTCCCGGTCGCGCAGGGGGACCTTGCTCTCGGTCGGCTCGTACATGCCCCACCAGCGGTAGGGGTGCGCGGACGGTACGAGGGGGCGGCCCTCCTCGTCGGTGAGCGCGGCGAGCCGGGCCAGGCGGCGGGCGGCGGCCTCTCTGAGGGAGTCGGACACACGCGGGTCGACCGTGGTGGCGCGCAGTTCGGCGACGAGGGCGGCCACGGAGAGCGGGCGGCGCGGGCGGCCCGTGACGTCCTTGGGTTCGACGCCGAGTTCGGTGACGAAGCGGGAGGGCTGGTCGCCGTCGTCGGCGGGGGCCTTCACCGCGGTGACGACCAGGCGTTCACGCGCACGCGTGGCGGCCACGTAGAACAGCCGCCGTTCCTCGGCGAGCAGTGCGCCCGGGGTGAGCGGTTCGGCGAGGCCGTCGCGGCCGATGCGGTCGGCCTCCAGGAGGGAGCCGCGGCGGCGCAGGTCGGGCCACAGGCCCTCCTGGACGCCGGCGACGACCACCAGGCGCCACTGGAGGCCCTTGGCGCGGTGCGCGGTCATCAGGCGTACCGCTTCGGGGCGTACGGCTCGGCGGGTGAGGGTGTCGGCGGCGATGTCCTCGGCGTCGATCTCCTCCAGGAAGTTGAGGGCGCCACGGCCGCCGGTGCGCTCCTCCGCGCGCGCGGCGGTCGCGAACAGCGCGCACACGGCGTCGAGGTCGCGGTCGGCGTTGCGGCCGGCCGCGCCGCCGCGTCGGGCCGCCCGCTCCAGCCGTCCCGGCCAGGGTGTGCCGTTCCACAGGTCCCAGAGGGCCTCCTCGGCCGTACCGCCGCCCGCGAGGCGCTCACGTGCCTTTCCGAGGAGCGCGCCGAGGCGTTGTGCTCCCCGCGCGTACGTCGGGTCGTGGGCGACAAGGCGTCGCGGTTCGGCCAGCGCGCGTGCCAGCAGTTCGTCCGAGGGCGGCGGTGCGGGGTTGCCCGCGGCCCGCTCCTCCTCGCGCAGGGCGCGGCCGAGGCGGCGCAGATCGGCGGCGTCCATACCTGCGAGCGGTGAGGTGAGCAGGGTCAGGGCGGTTTCCGTGCCGAGCCAGCCGATGTCGCCCGGCTCTGCCACGTCGGCGGCCGCGCCCTGGTCGTCCCCTGCCTCTGCGGCGTCGCTCTCCGCGCTCCCGTCCGATGCCTCGGCGGTCGCCACGGCTCGAAGCGCCGTCAGGAGTGGTGCCACCGCCGGTTCGTGGCGCAGGGGCAGGTCGTCGCCGTCGATGTCGAGGGGCACCCCGGCGGCCGTGAGGGCGCGCCGGATCGTCGGGATCGTACGGCCGCCGGCCCGCACCAGGACGGCCATCTCGCCCCAGGGGACACCGTCCTCGAGGTGTGCGCGGCGGAGGATGTCGGCGATGTTGTCCAGCTCCGTACCGGCTGTCGGGTACGTGCAGACCTCGACACGGCCTCCGTCGCGGACCGGGGCGAGCGCGCGGTGGGCGCGCACCTTGTCGGCCGGGAGCCGGGTCAGAGGCATGCGCTGGGTGAGGAGCCGGGTGGCGGTCAGCGGGACGGCGGCGGAGCGGCGGGAGGTCCTGAGGACCTCGACCGGTGCCGGGCGGCCGTCCGCGCGCGGGAAGGCTTCCGGGAAGTCCAGGATGCCGTTGACGTCCGCCCCGCGGAACGCGTAGATCGACTGGTCGGGGTCACCGAGGGCGACCAGCGTCCGGCCCCCTCCGGCGAGCGCGTGCAGCAGCCGTACCTGGGCCGGGTCGGTGTCCTGGTACTCGTCCACGTAGACGGCGTCGTAGCGGGCGGCGAGCTGCCCGGCGGTGTCGGGGCGGCTCGACAGGAGTACCGCGCGGTGCACGAGTTCCGCGTAGTCGAGCACCCCTTGCATGTCGAGTACGTCGAGGTACTCGGCGAGGAAGGCGGCGGCTGCGCGCCAGTCGGGGCGGCCGATGCGGCGGGCGAACGCGTCCAGGGCGTCGGGGCCCAGCCCCAGTTCGCGGCTGCGGGCGAGAACGGCGCGGACCTCGTCGGCGAAGCCGCGGGTGGTGAGGCAGGCGCGCAGTTCGTCGGGCCAGCGCACATGGGCGAGGCCGAGCCGCTCCAGGTCGGGCTGACCGGCGAGCAGTCCGCGTACGGCCACGTCCTGTTCGGGACCGGAGAGCAGCCGCAGGGGTTCCACGAAGAGGTCGCTGTCCTGGTGGGCGCGGACCAGGGCGTAGCAGAAGGAGTGGAAGGTCGTCGCGCGGGGAGCGCGGGCGGCGCCGATCCGCAGCGCCATGCGGTCGCGCAGTTCGACGGCCGCCTTACGGCTGAAGGTGAGGACGAGGATCCGCTCGGGGTCCCCGCCCCGGGTGATCCTGGCGGCCACCGACTCGACGAGTGTGGTGGTCTTCCCGGTTCCCGGACCTGCGAGGACGAGCAGCGGTCCGTGCGCGTGGTCAACCACCGCGCGCTGTGCGGCGTCCAGACTGAGGGGATCCTGCCGCGTGGGCGGGGTACGGACCAGTCGGTAAGCGCCACGGGTCCCCTGTCGCCCCTGGGGGTGCGGCAGGCGTCTGGTGGAGGAAGAGGAGCTCACGTGGTTCGCCGGTCCTGGTGGGTGTGCTGGTTTGCTGTGCGCCACGTGCGGAGAACGGTGGCCGGGAGGTGAGGGGGGCAGGTGCAGCCGACGCTACGCCGCCGGGCGGTTCGGAAGCAGGGCTTCCGCATGTTCCCTCCGGCCCCGAGCGCCACCCCGGCCCCTCGCCCCACGAACGTACGCCATGGCACGGACGTGCCCGGTTTACCCCGTACGGGCCACAGGTTCCCCTGATGCCCGCAGGATGGCGGAAGCTGTCAGGTGTGACCCTCCGCCCGCTCACCGCCGTCCCACCGGGCCCGTCTCATGTCGAGGCGCGGCAGGTGTCCCACAGCGGCCGTGCTCGCCTCTTTCAGGGGTGTGCCCTCCGCGCGGTAGTGGTCGAGGGCCTCCAGCTCGTGCCCCGGGAGCAGGACACCGTCCGCGCGAACGACCCGCCACCAGGGAACGGCCCCTCCGTAGAGGGCCATCACGCGTCCGACCTGGCGTGGTCCGCCCTCCTCCAGCCATTCGGCCACGTCGCCGTAGGTCATGACACGCCCGGGCGGGATCAGTTCCGCGGCCTCCAGGGCCCGCTCGGCGTACTCCGGCAGGGCGTCCGCCGGGTGGCTCTCGTCGCTCATCCGCCCCATCCTGCACCACCCCACCGACAATGGGACAAGGTGGCGGCCGCGGGCATTCCTCGCCCCCGAGCGGCGCTTGCGGCAGACTGTGCGCCCCCGCATCGCACCCTGATGCCCCTGTGTGTCAGTGGGGCATGCCACCATCGTGCGGGCGGTGACCGGTGATACGAGACCAAGAAGAGACCATGAGGCATCAGGGCGTGCACCCCGAAGACGCGGAGGACACCTCTGAGGTCTCGCCGCGCCCCGGAGCCGACGGCACCGGCCACGAGCACGAGCGGACACCGGCCGGACCGGACGTCGACTGCGTCGACGATGACGCCCCTGCCGAGGAGGTCGAGGGCGACGAACCGCTGCTCCCCGCGCGCGTGCACCGCCCCTCCGATCTCATGCGGCTCCTGGCGGGTGTCGTCGCGGTCGTCGTCCTGCTGGCGATCGCCGCGTTCGCGCACGGCACCACCTCGGGGCTCGAGCAGGACATCAACAAGGGCACCGGCCAGGCACCCGACCTGCTGATCAAGATCGCGGGGCTGGCGTCGAGCATCGCGATCCTCCTGGTGCCGGTCGCCTTCGCCATTGAGCGGCTGATCAAGCGGGACGGGCTGCGCATCGCCGACGGCGTCCTCGCGGCGGTCCTCGCGCACGGGGTGACCCTCGCCACGGACCTGTGGGTCGCCAAGGCCGCCCCGGACTCCATCCAGGAAGCCCTGACCCAGCCCTCCCCCGGCGACATCCACGCCCTCACCGACCCGGTGCACGGCTATCTCGCGCCGGTCATCGCGTACATGACGGCCGTCGGTATGTCCCGTCGGCCGCGCTGGCGTGCCGTGCTGTGGGTGGTGCTGCTGCTCGATGCCTTCTCGATGCTGGTCACCGGCTACACCACCCCGTTCTCGATCATCCTGACGGTGCTGATCGGCTGGTCGGTGGCGTACGGGACGCTGTACGCGGTCGGCTCACCGAACGTGCGTCCTACCGGGCGCAATCTGATGGCGGGCCTGCGGCACGTCGGTTTCCGCCCGGTGAGCGCGGCCCGTGAGGAGGTGCCGGAGACGTCGGACAGCGGTGACCGGGGCCGACGCTACTTCGTCACCCTGGAGGACGGCCCCCCGCTGGACGTCACGGTGGTCGACCGCGAGCAGCAGGCGCAGCACTTCTTCTACCGCATGTGGCGCAACATCACCCTGCGCGGTCTGGCCACCCGCAGCAGCCTCCAGTCGCTGCGCCAGGCGCTGGAGCAGGAGGCGCTGCTCGCGTACGCGGCGATCGCCGCCGGCGCCAACGCGCCCAAGCTGATCGCGACCTCGGAGCTCGGCCCCGACGCCGTGATGCTCGTCTACGAGCACACCGGAGGCCGCACCCTGGACTCGCTGGACGACGAGGACATCACCGACGAGCTGCTGCGCAACACCTGGCACCAGGTGAAGGCCCTGCAGTCGCGGCGCATCGCGCATCGCAGGCTCGTCGGCGAGGCGATTCTGGTGGATCGTTCCGGCAAGGTGATCCTCACCGACCTCAGGGTCGGCGAGATCGCGGCCGGGGACCTGCTGCTGCGCATGGACATAGCGCAACTGGTGTCGACACTGGGCCTGCGCGTGGGCGCCGAACGCGCGGTGGCGTCGGCGGTGGGGGTGCTCGGCCCGGACGCGGTGGCGGACTGTCTGCCGATGCTCCAGCCCATCGCGCTGTCGCGCTCCACGCGCGCGACGCTGCGGAAACTCGCCCGTGAGCGCGCCCAACGTGAACGCGAGGCGGTCCTGGAGGCCTCCCAGCAGGCCAAGCAGGCCCGGCTCGAGGCGGCGCATCCCGACACCGCGCCCGTCGTACTGGAAAAGCCCGACAAGAAGGCCGTTCGCGCGGAGCAGCGGGCCGAGAAGCGGGCCATCGACGAAGCCCTGGAGGGGGCCCGCGAGGAGGATCTGCTCACCCAGATTCGCCACCAGGTGCTGCTGATCAGACCGCAGGCACCGGTGGAACCGGCCCGGCTGGAACGGGTCAGACCCCGCACGCTGATCAGTTTCATCGCCGGCGCGTTCGGTGCGTACTTCCTGCTCTCCCAGCTCACCCACATCGAGTTCGGCACCCTGTTCGACAACGCCGAGTGGGGCTGGGTCATCGCGGCCGTGCTGTTCTCGGCGCTGAGTTACTTCGCCGCGGCCATGAGTCTGCTCGGGTTCGTCCCGGAGCGGGTGCCGTTCATGCGGACCGTGGCGGCGCAGGTCGCCGGATCGTTCGTGAAGATCGTGGCGCCCGCTGCGGTCGGCGGCGTCGCCCTCAACACCCGTTTCCTGCAGCGCGCGGGCGTGCGGCCGGGGCTCGCGGTGGCCAGTGTCGGCGCGTCGCAGCTGTTCGGACTCGGTTGCCACATCCTGATGCTGCTGTCCTTCGGCTATCTGACGGGCACCGAGAAGACGCCCTCCCTGTCGCCGTCCAGGACGGTCATCGCGGGGCTGCTGACCGTCGCGGTGCTGGTCCTCGTGGTGACCTCGGTGCCGTTCCTGCGCAAGTTCGTCGTCACGCGCGTGCGGTCGCTGTTCGCCGGTGTCGTCCCGCGCATGCTGGACGTTCTCCAGCGGCCGCAGAAGCTGGTCACCGGTATCGGCGGCATGCTGCTGCTGACCGCGTGCTTCGTGATGTGCCTGGACGCGTCCATCAGGGCGTTCGGCGACGAGTCGACCTCGCTCAGCCTCGCCAGCGTCGCCGTCGTCTTCCTCGCCGGGAACGCGCTCGGGTCGGCGGCGCCGACTCCCGGTGGTGTGGGCGCGGTCGAGGCGACCCTGACGGTCGGTCTGATCGCCGTCGGCCTCCCCAAGGAGGTCGCCGCCCCCGCCGTACTGCTCTACCGGCTGCTGACGCTGTGGATTCCGGTGCTGCCGGGCTGGCTGTTCTTCAACCATCTGACGCGGAAGGGCTCCCTCTGAGGGTGCCTCCGAAGGCAAGCTGTCGCACGCCCGGGGCTCGTGGCGCGCGGTAGCTCGTACGGCTCGCGCCCCGAGCGCCTCGTGGAGTACGACCGCAGGATGGGTGCATGCCCAGTCCCCTCCGGCCGCGTGCCGCTGTCCTGACGGCCACAGCCCTCCTGCTGTCGTCCCTGCTGACGGGGTGCAGCGACGACTCCGGCCCGGCGAACGAGGATCTGCCGGCCCAGAAGCTGAGCTGGAAGGACTGTCCCGCACCGGACGCGTCGGAGGGCGGCGGCGAGGCGCCGTCCCCGCTGCCGGGTGGCGCGCCCTGGCAGTGCGCCACCATGAAGGCACCACTGGACTGGGCCCGGCCGAAGGGCGACACGATCGAACTCGCGTTGATCAGGGCGAGGACCAGTGGCAGCGCGAGCAGGCGCATCGGCTCCCTGATCTTCAACTTCGGCGGCCCCGGCGGCTCGGGAGTCAGCGCGCTCCCCTCGTTCGGCGCGGACTACGCGACGCTGCGCACGCGCTACGACCTGGTGAGCTTCGACCCACGCGGCGTCGGCCGCAGCGCCGGTGTGCGATGCGAGGACGACGAACAGCTCGACGTGCACTTCCAGCAGGACGCGACGCCCGACGACGCCGCCGAACGCGCCGAACTGCTGGACAACACCCGCAAGTTCAACGCGGCCTGCGAGAAGCACTCCAAGAAGATGCTCCCGCACGTACGGACCACCGACGCGGCCCGGGACCTGGATCTGATGCGCCAGGTCCTCGGTGACGACAAGCTGCACTACTTCGGCATCTCGTACGGCACCGAACTCGGAGGTGTCTACGCCCACCTGTTCCCCAGGAAGGTGGGCCGTGCGGTGTTCGACGCGGTCGTCGACCCCACCCAGACCCCCGAACAGGGCTCGCTCGGGCAGGCCAGGGGCTTCCAGCTCGCACTCGACAACTACGCCGAGGACTGCACCTCGAAGACCGAGGGCTGCCCGGTCGGCGACACCCCGCAGGGCGTCAAGGACCGTATCTCCAAGCTCCTCGAGCAGCTCGACGCGAAGCCGATCCGGGGCCTCTTCCCTCGCGAGCTGACCCAGACTTCGGCGACCGACGGCATCGCGCAGGCGCTGTACTCCCAGGACTTCTGGCCGTATCTCACCCAGGGCCTCGACCAGGCGTACCAGGGTGACGGCACGGTCCTGATGCTGCTGGCCGACTCGATGAACGACCGCAACCGCAACGGCGAGTACAGCAACCGGACCGCGGCGAACACGGCCATCAGTTGCTCCGACGCGAAGGCGCGCTACACCGTCGCGGACGTCGAGGCGAAGCTGCCCGAGTTCCGCGCCGCCTCGCCCCTGTTCGGCGACTTCATGGCCTGGTCCATGGTCAGCTGCACCGGCTGGGCCGTGCCCGGCGCCGGCGAGCACCCGGACGTCCGGGCGACCGGATCGGCGCCGATTCTCGTCGTCGGCAACACCGGCGACCCGGCAACGCCGTACGAGGGCGCGCGGAAGATGGTGGGGGCGCTGGGTGAGGGCGTGGGCGTCGAGCTGACGTACAAGGGGCAGGGGCACGGCGCGTACAACAGCGGGAACCGTTGCGTGCTCACGGCGGTGAACGGCTACCTGCTGAAGGG
The DNA here is from genome assembly GCF_040644035.1 of Streptomyces sp. NPDC047042. Lineage (NCBI taxonomy): Bacteria > Bacillati > Actinomycetota > Actinomycetes > Kitasatosporales > Streptomycetaceae > Streptomyces > Streptomyces sp. NPDC047042. Next base: position 217,247 of record NZ_JBEYVP010000016.1, read on the forward strand.
GAAGGTACCGGCCGCAGGGACCGTGTGCACCTAGAAAGTGCAGGTCAGAACGTTATCCACAGGCCGATATGGCCTCGGCTCGATCCGCCTACTATGGCCCGAACGCCATCCGCCGACTCGAGCGGACGGTCCGCAGGGGGGAGTTCGCATGTCTCGTTTCGTACGGTGGACGGCCGCTGCCGCAGCCGCGTTGCTGGTGGCCGGGTGCAGCGGCGGTACGTCCGGCGACGGGGACGACAAGGGGTCCGGCACCACCACTCCTTCGTCGGCCGCTTCCTCGTCCGGTGCCCCACCCGGTCTGCCGGCCTCGCTGACCTCGCAGAAACCGGACTGGGGCCGCTGCGAAGGTACGTCGGACTCCCCCACTCCGGGCAACGACTGGCAGTGCGCGAAGCTCAAGGTGCCGCTGGACTACGCGAAGCCGGACGGCGAGACCATCGACCTGGCGCTCATCCGCGCCAAGGCCACCGGGGGCAAGCGCATCGGGTCCCTGCTGTTCAACTTCGGCGGACCGGGCCAGTCCGGGATCTCCGTGATGCCCTCCTACGCCGGCACGGTCTCCGCGCTCCGCGAGCGTTACGACCTGGTGAGCTGGGACCCGCGCGGGGTCGGGGCGAGCGAGGGCGTGCGCTGCCGCAGCGACAAGCGGATCCAGGCCGCCGAATCGGTGGACCCGTCGCCGGACGACGCGGCCGAGGAGAAGGCGTACTTCCAGGACGCGGCCGACTTCGGAAAGGGCTGCGAGAAGGCCGCCGGAAACCTCATCGCGCATGTCTCGACGACCGACTCCGCCCGCGACATGGACCTGATGCGCCAGGTTCTCGGCGACACGAAGACGCACTACTTCGGCATCTCGTACGGCACCGAACTCGGCGGTGTCTACGCCCACCTGTTCCCGAAGAACGTGGGCCGGCTGATCCTCGACGCCGTCGTCGACCCGAGCGCCGACCTGGTGGGACACGCGAAGAACCAGGCCCGGGGTTTCCAGCGCGCGCTCGACGACTACCTGAAGTCGACGGGCCAGGACCCGCAGCAGGGTTCGCGGAAGATCACGGCTCTGCTGAAGCGGATCGACGCCAAGCCACTGCCCACATCCTCCGGCCGGAAGCTGACCCAGGGTCTGGCGGTCATCGGCATGGTCCTGCCGCTGTACAGCGAGCAGAGCTGGCCGGCCCTGACCAGTGCTCTGGACGCGGCCGAGCAGGGTGACGGATCGGACCTGCTGGCACTCGCGGACGGCTACAACGACCGCGACGCGTCGGGACACTACGGCACGACGACACATGCACAACGGGTCATATCGTGCTTGGACGACAAGCAGCGGCCGACCGCCGCACAGGTCAAGAAGCTGCTGCCCGAATTCAGGAGGATCTCCCCCGTGTTCGGGGAGTTCATGGGCTGGGACACGGCCGGCTGGTGCCACGACTGGCCGGTGGCGGGCCAGTACGACACCCCGGAGGTCAGCGCGCCCGGGGCGGCGCCTGTCCTGGTGGTCGGCAACACCGGCGACCCGGCGACGCCGTACGAGGGCGCCCGCAGGATGGCGGACGAGTTGGGCAGGGGAGTCGGGGTGATGATGACCTGGAAGGGCGAGGGCCACGGGGCCTACGGCAGTGGGAACGCGTGTGTCGACTCCACGGTGAACGCGTATCTGCTCGACGGGACGGTGCCGCGGGACGGCAAGGTCTGTTCATGACGGCGGCGGGGGCCCCGGGCACCTGTGGTGCGCGAGACCCCCGCCGGCCGAACAGGACGAACGAGGTGGTGGACCGAAGGTCAGTAGACCGGCTTGTGGGGCTCGATCTGGTTGACCCAGCCGATCACACCGCCACCGACGTGGACCGCGTCCGCGAAACCGGCGGACTTCAGGACCGCGAGGACTTCCGCACTGCGGACACCCGTCTTGCAGTGCAGGACGATCTTCTTGTCCTGCGGGAGGGTCGCCAGGGCGGTGCCCATGAGGAACTCGTTCTTCGGGATCAGCTTGGCGCCGGGGATCGAGACGATCTCGTACTCGTTGATCTCGCGGACGTCGATGATCTCGATGTTCTCGCCGTCGTCGATCCACTCCTTGAGCTGCTTGGGAGTGATCGTCGAGCCGGCCGCCGCCTCCTGGGCCTCCTCGGACACGACGCCGCAGAAGGCCTCGTAGTCGATGAGCTCGGTGACGGTCGGGTTCTCGCCGCAGACCGCGCAGTTCGGGTCCTTGCGGACCTTGACCTGGCGGTACTGCATCTCCAGGGCGTCGTAGATCATCAGACGGCCGACGAGGGGCTCGCCGGTGCCGGTGAGGACCTTGATGGCCTCGGTGACCTGGATGGAGCCGATGGACGCGCACAGCACGCCCAGGACGCCGCCCTCGGCGCAGGAGGGGACCATGCCCGGCGGCGGGGGCTCCGGGTAGAGGCAGCGGTAGCAGGGGCCGTGCTCGGACCAGAAGACGGAGGCCTGGCCGTCGAAGCGGTAGATCGAGCCCCACACGTACGGCTTGTTCAGCAGCACGCACGCGTCGTTGACCAGGTAGCGGGTCGCGAAGTTGTCCGTGCCGTCGACGATCAGGTCGTACTGGCTGAAGATGTCCATCACGTTCTCGGCCTCGAGCCGCTCTTCGTGAAGGATCACCTCGACGTACGGGTTGATGCCCAGTACGGAGTCGCGGGCGGACTGGGCCTTGGAGCGGCCGATGTCCGCCTGGCTGTGGATGATCTGCCGCTGCAGGTTCGACTCGTCGACCTCGTCGAACTCCACGATGCCGAGCGTGCCCACGCCCGCGGCGGCCAGGTACATCAGCGCCGGCGAACCCAGCCCGCCGGCGCCCACACAGAGCACCTTGGCGTTCTTCAGCCGCTTCTGCCCGTCCATCCCGACATCGGGGATGATCAGGTGGCGGGAGTACCTGCGGACCTCGTCTACGGTGAGCTCGCCGGCGGGCTCGACCAGGGGTGGCAGCGACACGGGGACTCCGTTGGTCGGTCAATCACTACAGTTGTTCTCCCCGTAACACTGCCACGCCCTTCTTCATTCCGAGACACCCGTTCCAAGGCGCGAGACAAGGTCGTCCCAGTAGCCGGGCAGGGTCTCCCAGGGGTCGGTGCGGCCACCGCGCTCCGTACGGTCGGTGAAGAAGATCGTGGCGGCACCCTGCCAGCGGGCGACGCGCAGCGCCTCGTCGAGATGACCGAGCGGCAGTCCGTGCACGAAGTGGCAGAAGCGCTCCGGCGGATGGTCGGCGGTCCACTCGGCCACCTGCGACCAGCGGTAGTCGCTCCAGTGGCCGGAGAAGGTGACGAGCTGGTCGCCGTGCTCGGCGTAGCCCGGATGCGGATGGGTGCCGTGGCCCAGGACGATGTGCGGGTCGTCGCCCGCCGCGCGCAGCGCGCCGACCGTGCGGCCGATCCCGGGGAGCGCGGTGCGGTCGGTCGGGCAGCGGTCCAGGAGGAACCCGTCGGCCTTGTACCAGACACGGTACCGCTGCGCTTCGGCGACCAACTCCCCGTGCGGGCGGGCACCGTGGGCCGTGTCGAGGTGGCCGAGGACGCGGACGCCCGCGTTGCGCAGACGGCCGGCGGCCTCCAGGCAGTGCGGATCGGGGCGGCTGCCCGGGCCGTCGGCGACGTTGAGGACGACCCAGTGCAGGGGCGTGCCCGGGCGGGACAGTTCGCCCCACTCGGTCGGGGCGAGGAGGGGGTGCGCGAAGCCGGGGACGCCGAAGCCGGTGCGTACACCGGTGCTGGCGGTGCCCGACTTGGCGCTGGTCAGATGCGGCATGCCGCCTCCATCCAGATGTCCGCGAGGGACTCCTCCAGGTTGATCCGGGGCCGCCAGCCGAGCCGGTCGCGCGCGGTACGTACGTCGGCCTGCTGCCAGCTGCCGCAGCCGTCCGGGTACGGATACGCGACCGGGGCCACGTGGTCCGGGTCGGTGCGGGGGTGGCCGATGGACGCCCGCAGCGGGCCGGGGGGACCGTCGAGCTCGTGCAGCGCACCGCCGTATCCGGCCACCCGGGCGAGGACGGAGGCGGCGTCGCGCAGACGCACGGCACGGCCGGAGCCGATGTTGATGACGCCCTGCGCGGCCGAGAGCGAGGCGGCGTGCACGGCCCGCGCCACATCCCGTACATCGATGAAGTCGCGCTGCGCGCCCAGGCCGCCGAGCTTGAGCTCGCCGTCGCCGGACTGCATCGCGCGGCGCATCGCCTCGGCGAGGCGGCCGAGCGGGGAACCGGCGGGTGTGCCGGGCCCGGCCGGCGAGAAGACGCGCAGGACGACGGCGTCGAGACCGGAGCCCAGGACCAGTTCGGTGGCGGCGAGCTTGCTGACGCCGTACGGACCGCCGGGGCGGGGGACCGCGTCCTCGGCCGTGGAGGAACCGGGCTGGCTGGGGCCGTACTCGGCGCCGCAGCCGAGCTGCACCAGACGGGCGCCGCAGCCGCTGCGCCGCAGGGCCTCGCAGACGGTGGCGACGGCGACCGTGTTGTGGCGGGTGAGTTCACGGGCACCGCCACGTGTGGCGCCCGCGCAGTTGACGACGACTCCGGGGTGGACGGCGTCGAGGAAGCGGGTGAGTGCGCCGGGGCTGCCGGACGCGAGGTCGAAACGGACGTCGGCGTCGTCGCCGCGGCCGAGGACGGTGAGCTGCACGGCCGGGTCGGCGAGCAGCCGGTCGGCGACGAAGCGGCCGAGATAGCCGTTGGCTCCGATCAGCAGAACCCTCATCGGACGGCTCCCTCGGCGGACTCTCCGGCTCCGGGTCGGGAGGTGATCATCGGTGTTCTCCTTCGGGGGTTGCGGGTGCGTTCGTGATCGGGGACCGGGCGTCGCGGAACGGGCCGGCTGCCGTGGTCGTGGTCCGGGGCGTCATACGGGCTCCCCCGGGATCGCGTGCGCCGACGCTCTGGTCAGCGAGCGGGTCGCGTGGAGCAGGAGGAGCAGGGCGGCCACGCCACAGGCCGCCGCCGGGATGCCCGCCGGGCCGCAGGCGGCCACGACCGCGTCCACCGGGGCTGCCAGGAAGGCGCAGCCGGGGAGGCGGGACGCGAGAGCGGCGGCCAGGGTCGTCGCCTCGGCTGCGGCTGCCGCACCGAGGACGACCGCCGGGGCGTGGGTGAAGCCGTGTGTCGCGAGGAGGCGGGCAAGGAAGAGCAGGGCGCCCAGGGTGACGGTCGTGGTGTAGGCCACCGGTTCGTGCAGGGCCGTCGCACAGAGCGCCACGAGCACTGTCGACACGCAGACGAACAGGGCGACGGCACCCAGGAGGAGGGGCTTCACGGCCGCGGTGAAGTCCGCCAGGCCTCGACTGGCGGCCAGTTTGCGACGGGCTCCGGCCGCGAAAAGGTGTGCGCACCAGGCCGCCGGAGCGCAGGACAGGGTGAGCGCCAGCACCGGGCCGGTGGACAGTTCCCGCAGCGCGGCCGGGAATCCGTCGGGGCCGTCCGTCAGGGCGGCGGTGAGGAGGTCGTCACCGAAGAGGGCGTACGCGAGGAGCCAGTAGGTCCACGCGCGCGTGGAGGCCGGGGTGCGGCTCGGGTACGCGCCCGAGGACTCCGGGTGGGACCGGGCGCTCAGCGGCCCCCGGCCGAGTGCCGCGCGCACGGCAAGCACCACGGCGAGGGCGCCCAGAGTCGCCAAGGCCAGCCGGAGCCGGCCCTCGGTGAAGTGCAGGCCCGTCACCGTCGCCGCGCACAGGGCGCCCGGCAGCACGGAGAGCAGGACCCAGTCGGCCCGTACGCCGGATGCGGTCGGCGGGGTGGGCCACGGTGCTGTTTCCGCGTCCCTGGAGACCCGGGCGTGCATCTCCTCGGCCAGGGAGAACACGTCCCGGTGGCGGAAGCGTGCGGCTGTCCGGTCCGTCACGCCGTGGGCCTCCAGGCCGGCGGCGATCTCCAGGGGGTCCACCGCCCGCTCGCACAGCTCACGGTGTCGGTGCATGAGCGCCTTCACGGGGTCGGCGGTCCCACGGCGCGCGGCGCGCGTGGAAGGCGTCGCCGGTTGCGACACCGGCAGCGTCGTCGCCGCGTCTCGTACGTCCGTCTCCGTCTCCGTCTCCGCCTCCGGTTCCGCGTCTCGTCCGTTCGACTCCGTGTCCTGGACGTCCGTCTCGGCGGTGTCCGTGAGCCACTCCTCCGAGTGGTCGTCCCAGGCTCCGGGGCTGTCCGGTGTCCCGGGGCGGTCCAGTTCTCCCAGCTCGCTCATCGGGCGCCCTCCCCGGCCGGTACGGGGGTCGCCTGTACCGGTGCGGAAGCGCGTCCTGTCGCCCAGCTGGGCCCGCCCCGGGCCACCACGCCTATGCCGGGCCGCGTCCAGCGGCCGGGGACGTGGGCCTCCGCGGGGACGGCGAACGGGAGCGGTTCCCCGGCGCCGTCGAGGACCACCCCGCGGGCGGGGCTGCGCGCGACGACCTCCAGGTAAATGCCGTGAAATGCCTCGACGTTCTGCTCGACGGTGAACAGTTCGAGGGCACGGGCGCGGGCGGCGGCGCCCAGCCGCTCTCGGCGCGCCGGGTCGCGCAGCAGCGCCACGCACGCCTCGGCGAGCGCTCGCGGGTTGCGCGGGGGCACCACGAGCCCCGTACCGCCGATGATCTCGACCACCGCGCCCACGTCCGTCGACACGGTCGCCCGGCCGCAGAACATGGCCTCGACCAGGCTGATCGGAAAGCCCTCGACCACGCTCGACAGGACGACCACCCCGCCCGCCGCGTACGCCTCGGCGAGCGTCGGTGCCTCCGGGCCGCCGATCTCCTCGAACGACACCGGGTTCTCACCGACGGCGTGAATGCCCTCGGCCTCGTCGGGGAAGAGCTGCGCGGCCAGCGCCCGGCAGTGACCGAGGTAGGCCTCGCTCTCGGCGCCCGCGGCCGCCCCGATGACGCGCAGGCGGGTCTTCGGTTCCTCCTTGCGCACCTCAGCGAAGGCGTGCAGCAGCGAGACCAGGTCCTTGGCGGGTTCGATGCGGCCGACCCAGATCAGCGTGTCGGTGTCCCCGGACTCCGGCGACTCGCCCACCTCCGCGAAGTGGGACGCGTCCATGCCCGGGTAGACCGTGCGCAGCTTCTCCCGGTCGGCCCCGCATCTCTCCTGCCAGCGGCGGGTGTGCGTGTTGCCGGGGGTGACGATCGCGGCCCGCCGGTAGATCTCCGCGGCCAGCCTGCCGTGGAAGGCCGCGAGCAGGGACCGTACGGCGGCAGCGCTGTCGTCGGCGCCCGAGGCGAGGTAGTGCGCGCGCAGCGGGACGCCGTACTCGGTGACCAGCAGGGGTACGCCGGAGAAGTGGTGGGCGAGCAGGCCGGGGAGCGCCGCCGGACCGCCGGCCGCGGCATGGCACAGGTCCACCGAACCGAGTCCGTCGTCCTCGTACCAGTCGAGGGAGAGGGGGCGCAGGGCGCGTTCCAGGGACGCGGCGACGGTGAGCAGGTCCGGGACGCGCGCCTCGCGCGCCGCTCCCTGCGCGCCGGGCGCGCGACAGGCGCGTTCCAGGGCGCTCACGGCGGCTTCGGAGCGGAGCGCTCCCACCAGGCCGCCCTCGTCGCGGGCGAGTTCGGCGAGGCCGTACAGCGCGCTGCCGAAACGGTCCGCCTCAGCGGTGGAGGCGTCCGGTCCGTCCGATGCTCCCCCCGAGGCGGTCGCCGTACCGGGCCCGGCGCACAGGACCGAGGCCAACTCCCCGTAGAGCTCGGCGAATCGCCGCCGTGCGCGGCGGCCGTACACCACGCCGTCGTCCTCGGCCGTCCACAGCGGTGCTGTCCGGACCCGGCTGACCTGCGGTGGCAGCTCGATCCAGCCCTCGTCCTCCTGTCGCTCGCTGCGGCTGAGCGCGTAGATGTCGAACTCGTGTCCGCCGAGCCCGCGCACGAGCCGGTCGCACCAGAGTCTGGCGTCACCGCTCACATACGGATAGCCACCCTCCGTCAGCAGTCCGATGCGCACGAGCACACCCCCGATCTCCCGTATGAGGAGCCGCCGTTGACCCGGCGGCTCGCAGCGGGACGAACGTATGCGGACATCACGGTGGTGCGACTCTTGACCTTCTCCTTCGTCTGCTTCCGCCCTGTCTCCGGATCGACCTCTCCCACCTTGATCTTCTTCGTACGGACGCGC
>NZ_JBEYVP010000017.1:0-219608 GCF_040644035.1 Streptomyces sp. NPDC047042
GGCGTTGATTTTTGGCACGCTGTTGAGTTCTCAAGGAACGGACGCTTCCTTCGTACTCACCCTCTCGGGCTTTCCTCCGGGCTTTTCCCTTCGGTCTTGCTGTCTTGCGTTTCCGACTCTATCAGACCGTTTCCCGATCCGATTTCCTCGGCGCTTTCCAGGTTTCCGCTTTCGCGTTTCCCTTTCCGGCGAGTCCGACTTTATCAGAAGTTTTCGGCCGGACTGACCGACTGCTCATTTCTGAGATTCATCGGGAGGTGGCCCTCGGGAATCCAAGTCCTCGAGAAGCCAGTAGATTTTCGCTGTCGCCACCGGACCCATCCGGCTCCAGGCAACTGCTCTAATCTACCTCCCCACTCGCTCCGCGTCAACGGCGTTTGTGGGGCGAAGAGGAGACTAGCAGCCCGGCCGCCGTGTCCGCACATCAGGCGGCGGTGGGGACCGAGGCACTCCGCTCGGCCGCATCGAGGTCACCCGTCTCGCCGGCGCGCGCGGCACGACCGCCGAGGACGTACACGTACGCGAGGAAGGCCAGCTCGGCGACGACCCCGATCGTGATGCGGGCCCAGGTGGGCAGGCCGGACGGGGTGACGAAGCCTTCTATGGCGCCCGAGACGAAGAGGACCAGGGCCAGGCCGATCGCCATTCCCAGGGCGGCTCGTCCTTCCTCGGCCAGTGCCGTGCGGCGGGAACGCGGGCCCGGGTCGATGACCGTCCAGCCCAGGCGCAGGCCCGTGCCGGCGGCCACGAAGACCGCGGTCAGTTCCAGGAGGCCGTGCGGCAGGATCAGGCCGAGGAAGGTGTCCAGTCGGCCCGCCGATGACATCAGGCCGATGCCGACGCCCACGTTGAGCATGTTCTCGAAGAGGATCCAGACGACCGGCAGGCAGAGGAAGACGCCCAGGACCAGGCACATCGCGGCGGCCTGGGCGTTGTTCGTCCAGACCTGAGCGGCGAAGGACGCCGCCGGATGGCTGGAGTAGTACGTCTCGTATTCGCCACCGGGGCGGGTGAGGGCACGCAGTTCGTCGGGGGCCGCTATGGAGGACTGCACCTCGGGGTGGGTGCCTATCCACCAGCCCAGGAGGATCGCCACCACCGTGGAGATGAGCGCGGTGGGGACCCACCAGTGGCGGGATCGGTAGACCGCCGCGGGGAAGCCGTGGGTGAGGAATCGGGTGACGTCCCGCCAGGACGCGCGGCGGGTTCCTGTCACGGCGCTACGCGCGCGTGCCACCAGTTGACTCAGCCTGCCGGTCAGCTGGGGGTCCGGGGCGCTCGACTGGATCAGCGAGAGGTGGGTGGCGGTGCGTTGGTACAGGACGACGAGTTCGTCCGCCTCGGCTCCGTTGAGGCGGCGCTGGCGGCGGAGCAGTGCGTCCAGGCGGTCCCACTCGGCACGGTGGGCGGAGACGAAAACGTCGAGGTCCATCGGTTTTGCCTGCTCCTCGGCTGTTCGTCGACTGCACGTCGTGGGTGTCGGCTTGTCGTACTGCGGCGCGATGCCCTGTCAGCTTGGCAGACTTGCTGTTCCAGGGGCAGGTCAGGGGAAGGACGGCAGGCGTGAGTGAGCTGGTTACGGGCGAGGCGGTGGCGCTGGAGCTGCGCCCCGCGAAACTGCCCAGCAGGGCGCTCGCCGTGTTGCTCGACCTTCTGGTGGTCGGGGTGGTCTACACCCTGGTCACCATTGTTCTGGTCATATCCACGGCTTCACTGGACGAGGCGGCGCAGGCCGCTGTCGCCGTCGCCGCGTTCCTTCTGGTGCTGGTGGGTGCGCCGATCGCGGTGGAGACCCTCAGCCATGGCCGATCGCTCGGGAAGCTGGCGTGCGGTCTGCGGGTGGTGCGGGACGATGGTGGGCCGATCCGGTTCCGCCACGCGCTGGTGCGTGGTGCGGTCGGGGTGGTCGAGATCCTGATGACGTTCGGGGTGGTGGCCTGTATCGCGTCGCTCGTGTCGGCGCGTGGGCGGCGGCTCGGTGATGTCGTCGCGGGCACGCTCGTCGTACGGGAGCGAGTGCCGGTGGCTCGGGCCGCTTTCGTTCCTCCTCCGCCGCCGTGGTTGTCGGGGCGCTTCGCGGAGCTCGACCTGTCGGCCGTGCCCGACGGGTTGTGGCTGGCCGTACGTCAGTATCTGACGCGTATGGGGCAGCTGGATCAGCAGGTGGGCTGGGCCATGGCCCAGCGGCTGGCCTCCGAGGTGGCGGCGTGTACGGGGGCTCCGGCACCGCAGGGTGTTCCGCCGGCGGCCTATCTGGCAGCTGTGTTGCAGGAGCGGCAGGTGCGGGAGGCTCGGCGGGCGTTCGGGAGCGGGACTGCGGCCGTGGGGCCCTCGGTGCCCGGTGGTCACGTCGCGCATGGTGGGCCGGGGGTGTTCAGGGCTGCGGCGCCGCAGCCGCCCGGTGTGGCTCCTCATCCGCCCGCTGGGGTTTCCTATCCGCCGGTCTCCGGCGTCGGCGTCCCTGTTCCGGTCGTCGAAGCCGCGCCGGCGGACCAGGGCGGCGATCGCCGCTCCTCCGGCGGGTTCGCGCCGCCTGCCTAGTCGGCGAACACCGACGGCGGGGATTCGAGGTGTTCCAGCTCGATGCCCGGGGCGGCGAGGACCACGTCGCCGGCGATGTGTACGGCGTGCTGTTCCCCGGTGTCCAGGGCTGTGACCTGGTATTCGTCCACGATCAGGGGGCCGTTGTCAGTGGCGTGTGCTTCTCTTTTCACCAAGGCCCAGGACTGGTCCACGGTGCGGGGGGCGAGGACGGGGTCCGAGAAGGCGACGAGGCGTACGCGGGTTGCGGTGGCGGAGGGGGTGAGGCGTAGGAGACGGGCGGTGGCGACCAGGAACGCGGGGGATGTGCCGGTGAAGGCATGAGCGCGGACGTTGCCTTCGGTGGCATGGGTGCCGGTGGGGTCGGTGCGGACCCAGGTGACGCCGTCGAGTGCGGCGCCACGGACCTGCCAGCTCGCCGCGTGGAGTTCGAGGCGGATCGGACGGCCCAGGTCGTCGAGAGTGAGGTCGACGGAGCCGGTGTGGTCGCCCGAGGGGGCGGTCAGCTGGGAGACATAGCGCCAGCCGGAGGGGCCGGGGGCGCAGTGGAAGTGCTCTTCTGCGAGGGGGGTGTGATCGTGCGCATCGTGAAGCGAATAACGGCCGCGGGGCATGGGGGTCCTGGGTCTTTCGGACTGTCGCTCGAGCTGTCGAGCCGCTGAGCCTCGGTAAAGGGGCAGGCCCCCGGCACGGGGGTGCGGGGGCCTGCCTCGGAGGACCTGCTGGTGGTGAACGCGTCAGTGCACGGGCGTGTTCACCACCAGTGGGGACACCGGCTCAGTAGCGGTAGTGGTCCGGCTTGTACGGGCCCTCGACCTCGACCCCGATGTACGACGCCTGCTCCGGGCGCAGCGTGGTCAGCTTGACGCCGAGGGCGTCGAGGTGGAGGCGGGCGACCTTCTCGTCGAGGTGCTTGGGCAGCACGTAGACGTCGGTCGGGTACTCCTCGGGCTTGGTGAACAGCTCGATCTGGGCCAGGGTCTGGTCCGCGAAGGAGTTGGACATCACGAACGACGGGTGCCCCGTCGCGTTGCCCAGGTTCAGCAGACGGCCCTCCGACAGCACGATCAGGACCTTGCCGTCGGGGAACTTCCACGTGTGGACCTGCGGCTTGACCTCGTCCTTGACGATGCCCTCGATCTTCGCCAGGCCCGCCATGTCGATCTCGTTGTCGAAGTGGCCGATGTTCCCCACGATCGCCTGGTGCTTCATCCGGGCCATGTCCGAGGCCATGATGATGTCCTTGTTGCCGGTCGTGGTGATGAAGATGTCCGCCGTCTCCACCACATCGTCCAGCGTCGCCACCTGGTAACCGTCCATCGCCGCCTGCAGCGCGCAGATCGGGTCGATCTCCGTCACGATCACCCGGGCACCCTGACCGCGCAGCGACTCCGCACAGCCCTTGCCCACGTCGCCGTACCCGAAGACGACCGCCGTCTTGCCGCCGATCAGGACATCCGTGGCCCGGTTGATGCCGTCGATCAGCGAGTGGCGGCAGCCGTACTTGTTGTCGAACTTCGACTTGGTGACGGCGTCGTTGACGTTGATCGCGGGGAACAGGAGGCTGCCCTCGCGCTGCATCTCGTACAGGCGGTGCACACCCGTCGTGGTCTCCTCGGTCACACCACGGATCTCCGACGCCAGCTGCGTCCACTTCTGCGAACCATTGCTGATCGTCCGGTTCAGCAGCTCGAGAATCACCCGGTGCTCGTCGTTCTCGGCCGTCTCGACGGCGGGAACCTCACCGGCCTTCTCGTACTCCACACCCTTGTGGACCAGGAGCGTGGCGTCACCGCCGTCGTCCAGGATCATGTTCGGACCACCCGTGGGACTGCCCGGCCAGGTCAGCGCCTGCTCCGTGCACCACCAGTACTCCTCCAGCGTCTCGCCCTTCCAGGCGAACACCGGGACACCCTGCGGGTCCTCGGGTGTGCCGTTCGGGCCGACCGCGATCGCCGCGGCCGCATGGTCCTGCGTCGAGAAGATGTTGCAGGACACCCAACGGACCTCGGCACCCAGGGCGACCAGGGTCTCGATCAGGACGGCCGTCTGCACGGTCATGTGCAGCGAACCCATGATGCGGGCACCGGCGAGCGGCTGGGCCGCCGCGAACTCCTTGCGGATGGACATCAGGCCGGGCATCTCGTGCTCGGCAAGGGTGATCTCCTTCCGGCCGAACGCGGCCAGGGAGAGATCTGCGACCTTGAAGTCCTGTCGGTTGTCGACAGTCGTCATTACGGGCTGCTCCTCAAGGTTGGGATGAGGTGATTACGGCTGTTCTGCGCGGCGGCGGACACAGGGGTGCCCGAAGAGGGCACGGGCGTGCCCCAGTACGCGCAGCGCAGTCCGTCGGAGGCCCTCTCTCCCTCGGTCGGTCCTCGTGGGGACCGCCCGACCGCCATCAGCAGCGACGTCTGGCTCGGTCCCAAGCTACACCTGTCGGCCGACCGTCCCCAGTCCGCCTGCGAACACATCCGGACACATCGAGGCCGAGCAGAGGTGAACTCAGTGGGCGGCGGGCTGGGTCGGACCACCCGGGGACGCCTCGGGGTCGGGGCCCTTGGCGGCGTCCTTCTCGCTGTAGATGTCCGGTTCCAGGTAGATGACGCGGGCGATCGGGACGGCGGCGCGGATGCGGCCCTCGGCGGCGTTGATCGCGGTGGCCACCTCGGCGGCGGTGTCGTCGTGCTGGACGGCGATCTTGGCGGCTACCAGGAGTTCCTCGGGGCCGAGGTGGAGCGTGCGCATGTGGATGATGCCGGTGACGGTGTCGCCGTCGATGATCGCCTTCTCGATCTCCATAACCGCTTCCGCGCCCGCGGCCTCGCCCAGGAGCAGTGACTTGGTCTCGACGGCCAGTACGAGGGCGATCAGGATCAGCAGGATGCCGATGCAGAGGGTGCCGATGCCGTCCCAGACGCCGTCGCCGGTGGCGAGGGCGAGGCCGACGCCGCCGAGGGCCAGGATCAGACCGACGAGCGCGCCGAGGTCCTCGAGAAGGACGACGGGCAGTTCAGGCGCCTTGGCGTGGCGGACGAAGTCCTTCCAGGAGTCGCCGCCGCGCAGAGGGTTGGACTCCTTGATGGCCGTACGGAAGGAGAAGCCCTCGGCGATGATCGCGAAGACGAGGACGCCCACCGGCCAGTACCAGTGTTCGATCTCGTGCGGGTGCTTGATCTTCTCGTAGCCCTCGTAGATCGCGAACATGCCGCCGACCGAGAAGAGCACGATGGAGACGAGGAAGGCGTAGATGTACCGCTCGCGGCCGTAGCCGAAGGGGTGTTGCGGAGTTGCCTCGCGCTGGGCCTTCTTGCCGCCGAGGAGGAGAAGCCCCTGGTTGCCGGAGTCGGCGAGCGAGTGCACGGACTCCGCGAGCATCGACGACGAGCCGCTGAAGAGGAACGCCACGAACTTCGCTGCCGCGATCGCGAGGTTGGCGCCGAGTGCCGCCACGATCGCCCTGGTGCCGCCTGACGCGCTCATGTGTTCGCGTTGTCCCTTCGTACGTTCGCTGTCCCGGGCTTTGCCCGCCCTTTGCCGGTGGGCCATTGTTGCAGCCACCTCCGACAACGACCCGCCAGGCTGTCACACAGGCCCTGGCAACCAGTGCCCGGGATGTGCTTGAACAGTCACCGGCAGGCGTTGACGGTCTCCGGGGGTGTCGGGCGGGGTGCCGAACGGGGTGTCAGACGACGACCGTCGCCCGGAAGAGCGTGCCGGGGCCGGACACTTCGGCTTTTTCGTTCGCCGGTACGAAGGCCGACTGGCCGGGGGCGAGTTCGATGTCACCCGCGCGGACCGAGCCTGCCGTGCAGAGGAGGATCTGCGGGGTCGGGAGGGTGAGGTCGCGGGTGGGCGTCGTCTGCGGAAGGACGTACCGGGAGAGGCGGAACTCGTCGATGGGGGTGTCGTAGACCTCCTCGCCGTCGGCGGAGGCCTCCGGGCGCAGTACGCCGGGGTCGCTCGCCTCGAAGCGGACGACGCGCAGGAGTTCGGGGACGTCGACGTGCTTGGGGGTCAGGCCGCAGCGCAGGACGTTGTCGGAGTTGGCCATGATCTCGACGCCCAGGCCGTTGAGGTAGGCGTGCGGGATTCCCGCGCCGAGGAACAGGGCCTCGCCGGGCTGGAGTCGGACGTGATTGAGGAGCATCGCGGCGATGACGCCCGGGTCGCCGGGGTAGTGGTGGGCGATGTCGGCGTAGGGGGCGTAGTCGCCGCGGAGGCGGGCGCAGGCGGTCGCGGCCTCGGTGACCGTGCGGGCCATGTCCTCGCGGTCCGCGCCGAGTACGGCCGTCAGGACCTCGCGCAGCGCCGCCTCCTCGGGGTGGGCGCGCAGCAGGTCGACGTACGGCTTCAGGGAGTCGACGTTCAGGCCGGCGAGGAGTTCGGCGGCCTGCGAGGGGTCGCGGAAACCGCACAGGCCGTCGAACTCGGTGAGGGCGCAGATCAGTTCGGGCTTGTGGTTGGCGTCCTTGTAGTTGCGGTGTCCGGCGTCCACCGGGATCCCGCGGTTCTCCTCGTCCGCGTAACCCTCCCTGGCCTGGGCGAGGTTGGGGTGCACCTGGAGGGAGAGGGGCGCGCCGGCGGCGAGGATCTTCAGGAGGAAGGGCAGGCGGGGGCCGAATTTGGCGACGGCCGCCGCGCCGAGTTCGGCTTGCGGGTCCGCGTCGATGACCTCGACGAGCGTGCCGCGTCCGGTGCGCGAGGGGGCGCCGGGGTGGGCGCCCATCCACATCTCCGCCTGCGGTTCACCGGTCGGCTCGGTGCCGAGGAGCGCCGGGATGGCGGTGGTGGATCCCCAGGCGTAGGGGCGGATGGTGTTGTCGAGGCGGTCCATACCGGTCTTTCTGGTCTTCCTGCGTGCAGGTTGAAGTAGGTGGACGGGAGACGGTTTTCGCAAGTTCTCGCCAGATCAGGTCGGGTCAGGTCGGGGCACGCCGGGTCAGGTCCCGGCGGTGAGCGCCAGGTACACCGCCGCAAAGTCCGTGGTGGCGATCAGTTCCGCCAGGGTCTCCAGTTCGGCGCCGTCCTCCGGTTCGAGCTCGCTGATCGCCGTGTCGTGGCCGAGGGCGAGTTCGCGGGCGGCGGGGGCGGCGCTCAGGCCGCCGGTCGGGCGGTCGCGGAGCAGGACCACGCGCGCGTGCAGGGCGGGAGCCTCGTTCACCCGGTCGCGGAAGAAGTCGTCGGGGTCGGCGCCGGCGGCGAGCCGGCTCGCGAGCAGGGCGCCGTGCGCGGCGAGTGCCTCGGGGAGTTCGGCGGCCAGCGCGGGGCGGCCGGCGAGTTCGGCGAGGGCGGCGGCGAACCGGCGGCCGGCGGGTCCGGCCGATGTGCCCTCCGTCCAGATCACCGGGAGCGTGTCCGCGAGTTCGGCGGCGAGGGTCTTGGCCGGATTGCTGTACGTCGCGATGGCCGGGCCGCAGCGTTGGGCGATGTGGTCGAGGCGGTCGGCGACCTTCTCCAGCGCGTCCGGCGGGGCTGCGAGCAGGCCCGTGCGGTCCAGGAGGGCGAGCAGCGGGGTGAGCAGCGCCCACAGGACGCCGGGGGCGGACGCGGCGAGCGGCAGGTCCGTCGCCTCCTGCTCGTACGGGGCGGTCGCCATCCGTACGAAGAGGCCGTGGGCCGCGCCTTCCACCGTCTCGGTGAGCGGGGTGCTCGCGGGCGCTACGGCGACGACCGTGCAGCCGCGGCGGTAGGCCTGCTCGGCGAGCAGGGACAGGCCCGGTTCGGTGCCGTCGGGGGTGGCGATCAGGAGCAGGTCCACGGAGCCGGCCCAGCCCGGCAGCTCCCAGCGGAGGGCGCCGGCCGCGGGGGCGACGCCGGTGGGGGCCAGGCGGATGACGGGGGTGGTCGCGCCGGCGAGGGTGCCGAGGAGGTCGGCGACGCAGGTCGCGGCGGCGCCGGGGCCCGCGATGAGGACGGCGCGGGGGCGGCCGTCGGGTTTCAGGTCGTTGATGCCTGCCTCGGCCGCGTGCCGGGCGGCGGTGCGGACGCGGGCGCCCGCTTCGGCCGCGCCGCGCAGGAGGTTGCGGCGGTCTGCGTCCGCCAACGCCTCGGGGGCGTCGAGCAGCGATTCGTCGAGCATGGGTGGCACCTCCGATCGCCGGGTGGGGACTACGCGGGGTGGCGGGCCTCGTCCACGAGCAGTACGGGGATTCCGTCGCGGACGGGGTACGCCAGGCCGCAGTCCTGGCCTGTGCAGATCAGCTCGGTGTCCTGCTCCTTGAGGGGGGCGTGGCAGGCCGGGCAGGCGAGGATCTCCAGGAGGCCGGCTTCGAGCGGCATGGGGTGTCCCTTCGGGGGTGCGGTGCAGTGGTGTGGCCTGGTCAGGGTACCGCCGGAGGGGGGTGGGTGTCGGGCGTGGTGGGGGTGGGGGTGGGAGGGGGTTCGCCCCCGCCGCCCCTACCCGTCCCATCCCGGGGGGGGGGGGGGGCCCCCCCCCCCCCCCCCCCCCCCCCCGGCGGGGGGGGCCCCCCCCCCCGGGGGGGGGGGGGGGGGGGGGGGGGGGGGCGGGGGGGGGGGGGGGGGGGGGGGGGGGGGGGGGGGGGGGGCGGGGCGGGGGTTCGCCCCCGCCGCCCCTACCCGTCCCATCCCTGGGGGCTGCCGCCCCCAGACCCCCGCTACGGCCTGAACGGCCTCGTCCTCAAACGCCGGACGGGCTGAAATGCGGGCCGGGGCTGGAAAGGAAGGGCCTACCCCCGGCGGCCTCAGCCTCGGATGATGGTCAGGACCTCGTCCCGGATCTTTGCCATCGTTGGTTCGTCCCTTGCCTCCGTGTTCAGGCGTAGGAGGGGCTCCGTGTTGGAGGGGCGGACGTTGAACCACCAGTCCGTCGCCGTGACCGTCAGGCCGTCCAGGTCGTCCAGTTCGATGCCGTCCCTGGACTCGTAGGCCGTCCTGATCGCGGCCAGGCGGGCCGTCTGGTCGGCCACCGTGGAGTTGATCTCGCCGGAGCCCGCGTAACGGTCGTACTGGGCCACCAGGGCCGACAGGGGGCCGTTCTGGCCGCCGAGGGCGGCGAGGACGTGCAGGGCGGCCAGCATGCCCGTGTCCGCGTTCCAGAAGTCCTTGAAGTAGTAGTGCGCGGAGTGCTCGCCGCCGAAGATCGCGCCCGTGCGCGCCATCTCGGCCTTGATGAAGGAGTGGCCCACGCGCGTGCGCACGGGTGTGCCGCCCTGTTCGCGGACGACCTCCGGGACCGACCAGGACGTGATCAGGTTGTGGATGACCGTCCCGGAGCCGCCGTTGCGGGCCAGTTCGCGGGAGGCCACCAGGGCGGTGATCGCCGACGGCGAGACCGGGTCGCCCTGTTCGTCGACCACGAAACAGCGGTCCGCGTCCCCGTCGAAGGCGATGCCGAGGTCGGCGTGCTCCTCGCGGACCCGCTTCTGGAGGTCCACGAGGTTGGCCGGGTCGAGCGGGTTGGCCTCATGGTTCGGGAACGTGCCGTCCAGCTCGAAGTACATGGGGACGAGGGTCAGGGGCAGGCCGGCGAAGACGGTCGGCACGGTGTGGCCGCCCATGCCGTTGCCCGCGTCGACGACGACCTTCAGGGGGCGGATGGAGGTCACGTCGACGAGCGAGCGAAGGTGCGCCGCGTAGTCCTCCAACGTGTCCCGTGACGTGATCGTTCCCGGCGTCACGGGCTTCGGCTCCGGTGCGCCCGAGTCCAGCCAGGACTCGACCAGTTCCCGGATCTCTGCGAGGCCCGTGTCCTGGCCTACGGGTGCGGCGCCCGCCCTGCACATCTTGATGCCGTTGTACTGGGCCGGGTTGTGCGAGGCCGTGAACATGGCGCCGGGCAGGCCGAACGCGCCCGACGCGTAGTAGAGCTGGTCCGTGGAGCACAGGCCGATCTCGGTCACCTCGACACCGCGTGCCGCCGCCCCGCGCGCGAAGGCCCGCGACAGGCCGGGCGACGAGGGCCGCATGTCGTGTCCGATCACGATCGCGTCCGCCCCGGTCACCTGGATGAAGGCAGCGCCGAGCAGTTCCGCCAGCGGCTCGTCCCACTGGTCCGGGACCACACCACGTACGTCGTACGCCTTCACGAGCTGCGACAGATCTGCGGGCACGGCCATCCCTCCTGAAAGTCTCATCGGTCGCCCCAAACTACCCGTCGGGACCGACAACTCCCGTGCATGGAGGCCCGCTGATTCCGCGATGCGGAAAGCGGTTTCTCAGTTCTCCGGGGACCGCAGCACCCTGAGGTGTCCGCGCCGTGCGACCTCGCGGGGATCCGCCGTGCGCGCTCCGCCGCCTTCGGTGTTCCGCTCCGGCGGACGGGCCGCTTCGCGGACCGCGTTGGCAAGCGCTTCCAGATCGTCTCCGCTGGGCCGTGCCGGAGCGGAGCTGTCCAGAAGCCGGACGACCTCCCAGCCGCGCGGCGCGGTGAGGCGCTCGGAGTGCTCGGCGCACAGGTCGTAGCAGTGGGGTTCGGCGTAGGTGGCGAGGGGGCCGAGGACCGCGGTCGAGTCGGCGTAGACGTACGTCAGCGTCGCGACGGCGGGACGGCCGCAAGCGGTGCGCGAACAGCGACGTACAGGGCTCACGACGTTGGACGGTACCGCACTCTTGAGCGGGCCGCGACGACTCCCCACCTGGCCACTCTCCCGTGTCGTGGTGTGAAACGGCCCACACGGGTCTTCTGGGACACCTCTTTGACCTGGGGCGACATGGGGGTACGGGATACCGAACAACCCCGCCCCGGTCCCCACTTGGCTCAAAACATGTCAATTACCGTGAGATTGACGGCCATCGGCGATCTGCGATGGATATGAAATCGAGCCCAACGTTGGCTGGAATGGTCTTCCCACGGCATGGCGTCGCAGGGCGTCCGGCCCTGGTCGGCGACCGTGGACGCCGCGTGCCAGGCACCCGCGCGGTGGTCACGGGGACTACGCTTCGTCAGTGATGGACAACCCCGTACCGCCCCGCGCCGCAGGCCCCGGCCCCCGCCGCCGTGATCGCCACGGCCGTGGCATGCGCGGCCCCGTGGCGCCGCCGCAGGTTCCGCTCTCCGCGAGCCGCGCCGAGGCGTTCGCGGATCTGGTGCAGGACTCCGTGGAGCGGCTCGAGCGGCGCTGGCCGCAGCTCGCGGACATCGACTTCGTCGTCCTCGAGGTACCGCGGCTGGAAGGCCCGCCCGAGGCCTGGGCCGACGAGGCGGTCCCCCTGGGGGGCACGATTCCCGCCCGCGAGGGTCACCCCGCGCGCGTGGTGGTCTATCGCCGCCCGGTCGAGATCAGGACCAAGGGCCGCGACGAACGCGCGGCCCTGGTCCACGAGGTCGTGGTCGAACAGGTCGCCGAGCTGCTGGGGCTCACGCCCGACACCGTCGATCCGCGGTACGGCGAGGAATGACCCGATCCTGTACGTCGGTTACTTCTGCAGGACCGACAGGTCCTGCTCCGCGTCCGGCACCGCCACGGTCGCCCGGTCGTCCGGCAGTGTCTGGACGGTGAACGCCGGGACGCCGTCCTCCGGCGCGAGGAGGGTCCGGGACGCGTAGACGGCTCCCCCGGAGACCCGCTCGACCGTCAGCGCGTACGTGCCCTTCAGGCCTGCGGGGACGGGGAGTTCGAGGTCCTGCGTGGTGCCCTTCTTGATCGTGTACGTCTTCGTCGCCGCCGTACCGCCCTCGCTGCCCGCGGACGCCGTCACCTTGACCTGCGCGGCGCCGTCCGGGGCGGTCAGGGACAGGATGGTGCCTCTGGCGGTGTTGCCGACGACCGTCGCGCGCGTGGAGACCGGGCCCGTGGCCGGGATGAACGCGGTCTCCTGCTTGGCGCCCTTGCCGCGTACGACCTCCAGGGCGGCGACGAACGGCACCGCGTTGTCGGTCGGTGTGAGCACCACGGAGCCGGCCTCGCCGCGCGTGAGGTCACCGAGGTCGGCGACCGCGGTCATGCCCGCCTTGAGGTGCAGCGTCTCGTTGCCGGCCGGCGTGATCAGGCCGGTCGGGGAGGCGAGCCGCACCTTCAGGTCGGCGTCGTTCTCGCTGGGCGTGAAGGCGATCAGACGTACGGACGTGGCGTCCTTGGGGATGCCCGGCAGGACCTGGCTGCCCGCCGGTTCGCTGGACGCGCTCAGCCAGTCGCCGCCGGTCTTGGCGTCCAGGGCCTGGACGGCCGCGCCGACCCGGCCGCTGCGCACGTTCACATGCACGGTGAGGTCGGCCTGGGGGCCGTCCGTGAGCGTGGACAGCAGGATCGGCTCGCTGCCGCGCGGCGGGACCGTGATGCCCTCGCCCACCTCGGACTTGAGGTTGCCGTCCTTGCCGTACAGCTCGATGTCGACGACCGCGGCCGAGTCGTCGGGGTTGATCAGATGGACGTAGTCCGAGCGGTCGGCGGCGGTGCTGGCGCCCGGGAACCAGAACTCGGTGTCCGGGACGGCGCAGTTGACGCCCAGCAGACCGCGCCCGATGCCCGCGGCGACGTCGGTGGTCTCCTGCAGGGTCCAGCCCGGCGCGAACTTGCCCTCGGCGGTGCCGAGGAGCGCGGGCGCGTCGCCGCCCGAGGTGTCCCCGTCGACCGGCTTCCCGGGCTCCTTGGGCGCGAGGACGGGCTTGGCCGCCTTGCCCTTGCCCTTGGCGCCGGGCACCGACTTCGTGGTGGCGGCCGCCAGTTCGGCCTTGCCGTCGCTCCCGGTGCCCTTGGTGACGGGCGTGAAGGACGCGTACGTCGTCTCCGCAAGGTCGGAGTCGCTGGGAGCCGGGCAGAGCAGGCTCGTGCGCTCCACGGGCAGCTGGGCGGCCGCCTTGGCCGTGCCCGCGTCGGATGTGCCCGGTGTGCTCATCGAGGCGAACCCGGTGACGGCGGCGAGCGCGGTCGTGCCGGCGATCAGGGAGATGGTGGTGCGGTTCACTGCTGGCTCCCGTCGGGGTGCTCACCCTGCGGGTGGGGCTGGTGGGGCTGCGCCGGGTCGTACGCGGGGTCGTAACCCTGGGTGTACGTCGGGTCGTACGCCGCGTTCTGCGGCGAACCGCCGTACGCGTACGGGTCGTACTGGCCGCTCTGGTACGGCTCCCCCTGGTACGCCGGGTCGTAGGTGCCCGGCGGGTACTGCTGGGCGTTCTGGAACTGGTCGGCGCCGTAGGCGTCGAACTGGGCCCCCGCGTAGGCCGCGTTGTTCCATTCCTCGCCGTAGGGCTGCTGTTGCCCGACTGCGGCGGGGACCTCCTCCGAAGGAGGAGGTGGGGCCGACGGGAACTCGGCCTGTTCGTCGGACTGTTCGGTCTCGTCGGCCTCCGCCTGGGCGCGCAGTCGGCGGGCGCGGCGGCCGTCGCCGGAGGTGGCCTGGGCGGGGATCTCGCGCTCTTCCTCGGGAAGGTCGTCGTCGACGTCCCGGCGGCGGCCCGGCAGGGCCATCACGACGAGGACGACGGCGAGCGCGCCCTGGGTCCACAGCCAGGCGGTGTGACCGATCGGGGTGTCGAAGGTGACGTCCAGCTTCCCTCCGGAGGAGGGGAGTTCGAAGCCCTGGGCCCAGCCGTCGAGGGTGGTGGGGGTGAGGGGCTTGCCGTCCAGCGTGGCCGTCCAGGACTCGTCGACGGCGTCGGCGAGGCGCAGGACGCGGCTGCCTGCGCCGGCCGGGATCGTGGTGTGGATGTCGACGGGCCCCGCGGCGACGGGCAGCGGGTCGCCGGCGCCGGACGCCGGGACGATGGCGGCGCGCGAGACCTGCTGGTCGACGCGCCACAGCGCGACGCCGTCCTGCTGGCTGAGCCTGCTCAGGCCCGGTGTGGCGTCCAGGACGCGCGTGACCTGGCGGGGTGCGCCCCGGTGGACGAGGACGTAGCGCACGGCGAAGTCGCCGAGTTCGTCGGCCTGGTCGGCGCCGGAGCCCGCGACGAGGTTGGCGACGACCTTGTCGAGGAGCGCGTTCTCGCCGCTCTGGGCGGCGAGTTCGCCGTCGCCGAGACGGGCGCCCGAGCCGCGGACGAGGGTGTAGCCGACGCGGGCGGTGGAGTCGCTGGCCAGGACCAGGGTGCGGGCCTGGTCGCGGGTGCCGCTCTCCTCGGCGACGAACGCGGGCACCTGGACGGGGTCGCGCCGTTCCAGCGGGCCGTCGGCGCCGCGGATCATCCAGCCGGCGGCGAGCAGCAGCGGGCCCGCGGCGGCGGCGAACGCGATCAGCGCGGCGACCGGCTGACGCCAGCCGAAGCTCTGCTCGGCCACGCGCGAGCGTGCCCCGTCGGCACCGAGCGTGGCGGCGGCCAGCAGGGCGAGTCCGTAGACGAGGGTGGCGGGTCCGGCCCAGGCCGAGCTGTTCGACAGGACCGCGAAGACGAGCGCCACCAGGGCCACCGCCCAGGCGGTCCAGATGCCGGCCTGGCGCTCTGTGCGCAGCAGGGCGGCCAGTGCGGCGAGCACGACGCCGATGAGCATCAGCCCGCTGACCGTGCCGGGGCCGCCGGGGCTGGCGCTGAGGAGGTCGAGGGCGCCGGCGGCGCCGGAGCCGTACTCCAGGCCGGCTTCCTTGAAGAAGCCGAACGGGAGCAGCGACAGCGACCAGGGGGCGAGCACCAGCAGCGGTACGCCGAACTGGGCGAGGAAGCGCAGCCCGTAGGCGGTGATCTCGCCTCGCCGTACGACCAGCAGCGCGAGGCCGAGCAGCAGGGCGATGGGCCACACGATGGGTGTGAACGCGGTGGTGATCGTCAGGAGCAGGGTGTACGCCCAGGAGGCGCGCCAGCTGCCGCGCGCGCCCGACGGGTGCGCGAGACCGCTCGCCGCGATGCCCGCGCGGGCCATCAGCGGGAGCAGGACGGCGAGTACGGCGGTGCCGATCCGGCCGCCGGCGAGGGCGCCGGTGGCCGCGGGCAGGAAGGCGTAGACGACGGCCGCCCACGCGCGCAGGAGCCGTGATTCGACGAGCGGGCGGGAGGCGAAGTACGCGGTGAAGCCGGCCAGCGGCACCGAGGCGATCAACAGGACGGTGACCGCGAGGCCCGTCGAGCCGAACAGGGTGGAGGCGAGCATCGCGATGATCGCGAGGTAGGGCGGCGCGGACGAGGTGTCACCCACGCCCACCGGATGCCAGGCGTCCAGATAGCGCGCCCAGAGTTCGGCGGAGTCGGCGGGCGCGGGCAGCAGCGCGCCGCCCGCGAGAGCGCCGCCGCCGAGCAGCTCACGGCAGGCGACGAGCGAGACGAGCAGCAGGACGAGGAAGAGCACCGGGCCGGGTTTGCGGGCGATGCGCTTGAGGCGGACGAACTGTTCGACCTCCAGGAAGTCGGCGTCGTCACCGCCGGGCCCGGACTCGACCGCGCCGCCGTGCCGGCCCGCGCCGGAGGTGGCCTCGGGGTCGGAGCGGCCGCCGATGTCGCCGGCGACCTGTTCGATGGTGGCCCGCACGGTCGCGCCGGGCGGCGGGAACAGTGCCCTCAGTTCGCCCTTGTCGATCTGGGGAGCGCCTCGCCTGCGGCGCCCGGCGATGATCCGCTCGGGTCGCAGCAGGGTGCCCAGGAGGCCGCGGATCTCGTCGACGGCCTGTCCGGGGGCCTTGCCGACGAGATACGCCACCGTGCGCACCAGGGTGCCGAGGATCACGCGCAGCAGCACCCAGGGCAGCTGCGCCGTACGGCTGTTGACAAGCAGGGTGTAGACGGCGCCGGCCTTGTCGACCTTGTGCGGGGACGCGGAGGTGCGGCCCACGCAGTCGACGGTGCGGCGCTCGCGGGAGGACGCCTCGGCGTGCCGTACGACCGCCTCCGGGGCGACGAGGACCCGGTGGCCGGCGGCGGTGGCACGCCAGCACAGGTCGACGTCGTCGCGCATCAGGGGCAGCCGGCGGTCGAAGCCGCCGAGTTCCTCGAAGACGTCGCGTCGTACGAGCATGCCCGCGGTGGACACGGAGAGCACCGGGCGGACGTGGTCGTGCTGGCCCTGGTCCTGTTCACGGCGGTCCAGGCCGGTCCAGCGGCGGCCGGAGTTGGCGATGGTCACGCCGACTTCGAGGAGCTGTCTGCGGTCGTACCAGCCGCGGAGTTTGGGGCCGACGACCGCGATGTCGTCCGCCCGGCCGAGCTCGTGTTCGTTCTCGACGACCCGCAGCAGCTGGGCCAGGGCGTCCGGCTCGGGGGCGCAGTCGTCGTGCAGCAGCCAGAGCCATTGCACCGGCTCCCCGTGGGGGAGCTCCGGCATGTCGTACGCGTCGTCGCGCCAGCTGCGGGTGACGGGGTCCCAGCCGCTGGGGCGCTTCAGGTACGTCAGCTCGTCCGGTGTGAGGACCGGCGCGGTGCGGTTGGCCTCGTCGACGGCCTGGCCGAAGCCGGTGCGGCGGGCGAGGTGCAGGACTCGGTCGGCGCCGAGGGCGTCGGTGACCAGCTGGGCGGATTCGTCCGCGCTGCCGGTGTCGGCCGCCATGACGTTCTGCACCGGGCGCTCCTGGCCCAGTACCCCGGCGAGCGCGTCGGGGAGCCAGCGGGCGCCGTCGTGGGTGACGAGCACCGCCGTCACCACGTGACGCGGGAACTCGGGCGTGGTGGCAGTGCCGTAGTCGGCTGCCGTGTGGCTGTGCGCGGACATCGAGGTACGGGCCCCGGTTCGGTGGACTGTGGTGGACGCCTGTGCCCTGTGTGAGCGGCGGGGCGTCTCGGACGAGCAGCCACACTATCGGCTGGGCAGCACAGCGGCCCGCCGCCTGTGGATAACCACCCGCGACGGGCCGTTCGCCGTGCTGCCCTGATCCCGTGCCGTGCGTCTCAGACGGCGGCCTTCTTCAGTCGCCGGCGTTCGCGCTCGGACAGGCCGCCCCAGATGCCGAAGCGTTCGTCGTTCGCGAGGGCGTATTCGAGACATTCGGAGCGGACCTCGCACGCGAGGCAGACCTTCTTGGCCTCTCGGGTCGAGCCGCCCTTCTCGGGAAAGAAGGACTCGGGGTCTGTCTGGGCGCACAGCGCGCGCTCCTGCCAGCCGAGTTCCTCGTCCGCGTCGTCGACCAGCAGTTGCTGCACCGTCTCGGTCATGTGCGCCCCTCGTCTGTCTTTCGCGTCCCCGTGAGGTTGCCGTCAGCCGGTCTCGGCCGAACGACACGAGTGAAATTACAAGTGTGCTGCTCCGGGCGAGTCAAGCCGAGATCTGCTATTGGGCCCCTTATTCACTCTGCGGAACCAAGGCCATGCGGAAAGTGTTCAAATCGGCATAAACCTTGACAGCAGGAGAAGGCCCCAGGGGGCCCCAGAGGGACGGCTACCCCGATACGGAGCCTGTACGGGGGAGGACGTCCAGAAGTTCGATCTCGTTCCGAGGTCCGTGCGCCTGGTTGTGCGCCATATGTCCCCGAAGACGCGCGAACAAACCTTTCACCTGACAGATGAACCGGATGGGGTGAAACGCGTCCCACATACCGGGTGTCGAGTTGACAGTGAAGGTGTGAACCGGTGTCCTTGTGGGCATGCTCGCGAACTTGGCACTCACCTCGACCCGCCCCGCGCGGTCCCTCGGTGCTGCCCCAGCTCGCTGTAGCTGTTGTTGCTGTTCCAGCTGTTGAGCCCAACGCGCTCCGGCTGCCTTTGAGTCCACCGTGACTCGGCTGCTGTTTCCTTCGAAGCCCACATCAGGGCGATGCGTTTCCCACCCGTGATCCGGGCGGGCGGTACGCGACACCCAGCCAACCCCCACACTCCTGCCGAGGACCTCCGCACTCCATGAACAGCGACAGCGACCTCCAGATCGCCGGCGACATCCTCGAAGTACCGCACCTCCTCCAGGCCCCGCGCGAGCACCCGGCCACCGTCGCCGACTTCGTCGGCCTGGCCCGCGCCATCGCCGCGGACCGCTCCCAGTGGGCACACCTGGTCGAGTACGACGCGACGTCGCGCTGGTACCACCGGCTGCGCACAGGCCCCGGCTACGAGGTGTGGCTGCTGTCCTGGGTCCCCGGGCAGGGCAGCGGGCTGCACGACCACGGCGGTTCGTCGGGCGTCCTGACCGTCCTGGAGGGGCGGCTCACCGAGCGGACGGACCGCGGCACGCGCGCGTTGGGGGCGGGAGCGCAGCGTGTGTTCGCTCCGGGGTACGTGCACGAGGTGCTCAACGACAGCCTCGAACCGGCCGTGAGTCTGCACGTCTACTACCCGGGTCTCACCGAGATGCCGATGCACGCGGCTCGCTGCGCGCCGTCGGCGGTCGTGGCCGGCTGAGGCAGGGAGGTCGCCGCTGTCGGGGGGCGTCTCCACGACAGACCTGCCGACGCGTTGTCGTACCCGCCTGCAAGACTTGGCCGCATGCGCATCGTGGTTCTGGCAGGCGGCATCGGTGGTGCCCGGTTCCTGCGCGGTCTTCAGCGGGCCGTGCCGGACGCGGACATCACCGTCATCGGCAACACCGGGGACGACATTCACCTCTTCGGGCTGAAGGTCTGCCCGGATCTCGACACGGTGATGTACACCCTCGGCGGAGGCATCAACGAGGAGCAGGGCTGGGGGCGGACCGACGAGACCTTCCATCTGAAGGAGGAGCTCGCGGCGTACGGGGTCGGGCCGGAGTGGTTCGGTCTCGGCGACCGGGACTTCGCCACGCACATCGTGCGGACGCAGATGCTCGGGGCGGGATTTCCGCTGAGCGCGGTCACGGAGGCGCTGTGCGACCGGTGGAAGCCCGGGGTGCGGCTCATCCCGATGTCCGACGACCGGGTGGAGACCCATGTCGCCGTCGAGGTCGACGGTGAGCGCAAGGCCGTGCACTTCCAGGAGTACTGGGTGCGGTTGCGGGCCTCGGTTCCGGCCGAGGCCATCGTGCCGGTCGGCGCGGAGCAGGCGAAGCCGGCGCCCGGTGTCCTCGAGGCGATCGCCGAGGCCGATGTGATCCTCTTTCCGCCGTCCAACCCGGTCGTGTCCATCGGCACGATCCTGGCGGTGCCCGGGATCCGCGAGGCGATCGCGGAGGCCGGGGTGCCCGTGGTGGGCCTCTCCCCCATCGTCGGGGACGCGCCCGTGCGGGGGATGGCCGACAAGGTGCTCGCGGCGGTCGGCGTGGACGCCACGGCTGCGGCGGTCGCCGAACACTACGGCTCGGGGCTGCTGGACGGCTGGCTCGTCGACACGGTCGACGCGGGCGCGGTGGAACGCGTGGAGACGGCGGGCATCCGCTGCCGCGCGGTGCCGCTGATGATGACGGACGTCGAGGCGTCGGCACAGATGGCCCGCGAGGCGCTGGCACTGGCGGAGGAGGTGCGGGGCGCGTGAACGGCGAACTTGCCGGTGAGGGGGCCTGCGGCGCTGGGGGGGTGTGGGGTGCGGGTGCCCCTGGCAGTGAGGGTGGCAGTGCCGGGGCCGGTGTGCCTGGCAGTGCGGGTGCCGGTGCCGTAGGCGGTGCGGGTGCCCTAGGCGGTGCGGGTGAGGGTGTCCGTGCCGATGTCGGTGTGCGTCCCGATGCGGGTGGCAGTACCGGTGCCGGGGTCACAGGCGGTGCAGGTGGCGCAGGCGGTGCAGGTGACGGCGTCCGCGCCGATGCCGGTGTGCGTCCCGATGCGGGTGGCAGTACCGGTGCCGGGGTCACAGGCGGTGCAAGTGGCGCAGGCGGTGCAAGTGGCGCAGGCGGTGCAAGTGGCGCAGGCGGTGCAAGTGACGGTGTCCGCGCCGATGCCGGTGTCTGTCTCGATGCGGGTGGCAGTACCGGTGCAGGTGGCAGTGCCCTTGGCGGTGACGGTGCCGTAGGCGGTGCAGGTGAGGGTGTGCGTCCCGATGCCGGTGTGCGTCCCGATGCGGGTGGCAGTACCGGTGCAGGTGGCAGTGCCGCAGGCGGTGCCGGTGGCGGTATCGGTGGCGGTATCGGTGCCAGGGTGGGTGTCCCTGGCGGTGTCGGTGCGGGTGGCAGCGTCCGTGACGGGGACCGTGGTCGGGGCGGGGTCGGGGCAGATGTCCGTGGCGGTGCCGGGGACCATGGCCGGGGCGGGACCGGTACAGGTGCCGGTACAGGTGTCCGTGGCAGTGGCGGGGACCTTGGCCGTGCCGGGGGCGGTGGTGTCGGGGGGTATTGGGTTTGGGCTGTGGAGGGGTTGCCTGAGGTTCGGGGTGGGGACGATCTTGCGAAGCTCATTGCCGATGCTGAGCCCGGGCTGATCGACGGGGACGTGTTGCTCGTCACCTCGAAGATCGTGTCCAAGGCCGAGGGGCGTGTCGTCGAGGCGGCCGACCGGGAGGCCGCCATCGACGCCGAGACCGTCCGGGTCGTCGCCCGGCGCGGGGCGCTGCGGATCGTGGAGAACCGGCAGGGGCTCGTCATGGCCGCCGCCGGCGTCGATGCCTCCAACACGCCTTCCGGGACAGTGCTGTTGCTGCCCGAGGATCCCGACGCGTCCGCCCGCGCCGTGCGGGACGGGCTCAGAGACACCCTCGGTGTCAACGTCGGCGTCGTCGTGACCGACACCTTCGGGCGACCCTGGCGCGCGGGGCTCACGGACGTGGCGATCGGCGCCGCGGGCGTGCGCGTACTCGACGATCTGCGCGGGGGCACGGACGCGTACGGCAATCCGCTGTCCGCCACCGTCGTGGCGACCGCCGACGAGCTGGCCGCCGCCGGGGATCTCGTCAAGGGCAAGGCTTCCGGGCTGCCCGTCGCCGTCGTGCGCGGGCTGTCGCATGTGGTGGTGGTTGATGAGGATGACGATGCCGGGGACACGGGGGCGCGGGCCCTGGTGCGCGACGCCCGCGACGACATGTTCCGGCTCGGTACGTCGGAGGCCGTACGGGAGGCGGTGACCCAGCGGCGGACGGTGCGGGCCTTCACGGACGAGCCCGTCGACCCCGGTGCGGTACGGCGGGCGGTCGCCGCCGCGGTGACCGCGCCCGCCCCGCATCACACGACGCCCTGGCGCTTCGTACTGCTGGAGTCGGAGCGGTCGCGGACCGAGTTGCTCGACGCGATGCGGGACGCCTGGATCGCGGATCTGCGGCGCGACGGGAAGAGTGAGGCGTCTATTGAAAAGCGGGTTCGGCGGGGGGATGTGCTGCGGGCGGCTCCGTATCTCGTGGTGCCCTGTCTGGTGATGGACGGGTCGCACACGTACGGGGACGCGCGGCGGGACGGGGCCGAGCGGGAGATGTTCGTGGTCGCGGCCGGGGCCGGGGTGCAGAACTTCCTGGTCGCGCTCGCCGGGGAGCGGCTCGGGTCGGCATGGGTGTCGTCGACGATGTTCTGCCGGGATGTCGTGCGGGAGGTGCTGGGGCTGCCCGGCGGGTGGGATCCGATGGGGGCGGTCGCGGTCGGGCATCCGGCTCAGGCTCCGCAGGCTCGAGTGGATAGGGATGCGGGGGCGTTCATCGAGGTGCGGTGAGTCCGAGGTGTGGTGCGTTCGCGGTGCGGTGCGTTCGCGGTGTGGTGCGTTCGCGGTGCGTTCGCGGTGCGGTGCGGTGCGTTCGCGGTTGAGGGGCGCTGTCCCAGCAGACGTTCGTTTCTTCTGGCTTCGTCCTTCGTGTGCTAGGAACGGTCTCGTGGCAGGACGGTTCGCTTCCCAGCCCTCGCGGCCCACTCGTACCACCGTGCGAGGTGGTCATGTCGTCGTGCCTGGTGGGGTGCCCCGGCAGGCCGTCGCGCCCGGGCGGACCCGGACCTGGGTGCCCGGGGTGCCGCTCGATCTCGGGCTGGTGCTGGGGCCGTTGCGGCGCGGGCCGGGCGACCCCACGTTCTGGGCCGCGCCGGACGGGTCCGTGTGGCGGACCAGCCGTACGCCCGCCGGGCCCGGGACGCTCCGGGTCGCCCTGCGGGACGGGGTGGTCCGGGGAGAGGCATGGGGGCCGGGGGCCGAGTGGCTGCTGGAGCAGTTGCCCGAGTTGCTGGGAGCGGCCGACGATCCCGAGGTGTTCGCGCCCCGGCACCGGATCGTCGCCCTTGCCCGGCATCAGCGGCCGGGGTTGCGGCTGACGCGGACCGGGCTGGTCATGGAGTCGCTGATCCCCTCCGTGCTGGAGCAGAAGGTCACCACTGTTGAGGCTTATCGGGCCTGGCGGTTGCTCGTACGGAAGTTCGGGGAGCCCGCGCCTGGGCCGGCGAGTTCGCCTCGCGGGTTGTTCGTGGTGCCCTCGGCCCGGGACTGGGCGCTGATTCCGTCCTGGGAGTGGCATCGGGCCGGGGTCGACAACAAGCGGGCGTCGACGATTCTGCGGGCGGTTCGGGTCGCTGGGCGGCTGGAGGAGGCCGTGGCGCTGGATCCGGAGCGGGCTCGGGCTCGGCTGGAGGTGGTTTCGGGGGTGGGGGCGTGGACCTCGGCGGAGGTTGTGCAGCGGAGTCATGGGGCGGCGGATGCGGTGACTGTGGGGGATCTGCATCTGCCGGGGATTGTGGGGTTCGCGTTGGCGGGGGATCGGGGGGCGGATGATGAGGTGATGTTGTCGTTGCTGGAGCCTTATGCGGGGCAGCGGCATCGGGCGGCTCGGTTGATTTTGTTGAGTGGGCGTACGCCGGGGAGGCGGGGGCCTCGGATGCAGCCGGGGGATATCGGGCGGTTGTGAGGTGGCGGTTCGTTTTTTCGCCCCCGCCGCCCCTACCCGTCCCATCCCGTTCCTGGGGGCTGCGCCCCCAGACCCCCCTACGGCCCTGAACGGGCCTTGTCCTCAAACGCCGGACGGGCTGGAAATGCGGGCCGGCGCTGCAGAGGTGCCGGACGGGCTAGGGGGCGGGGCCTGCCGTCCTCGAACGCCAGACCGGCTGGGGGCGGGGCCTGTCGTCCTCGAACGCCAGACCGGCCGGGGGTGGGGCCTGTCGTCCTCGAGCGTCGGACGGGCTGGGGGTGGGGCCTGTCGTCCTCGAGCGTCGGACGGGCTGAGGGGGCGGGGCGGCGTTGGATCTCTGTCACTCGTCCGGGGAGAAGCGGAGTGCCCCCGGGGGGATTCTGGCGTCGCACCACACCCGTACTCCCTCTCTCAGTTCGTTGTCGGCGCCGATGATCGCGCCGTCGCCGACGACCGTGCCGGTCAGGATCGAGCGTTCGCCCACGCGGGCCCTCGTGCCGATCAGGGAGTCGGTGATGACCGCGCCCGGTTCGACCACCGCGCCCGCCATGATCGTGCTGCCCGTGACGCGGGCGCCCTCCGCCACGTACGCGCCCTCGCCCACCACCGTGCCGCCGGTCAGTTTCGCGTCGGCGGCCACTCGGGCCGAGGGGAGGATCAGGCGGTCGCCGCAGCGGCCGGGGACGGCCGGGGACGGGGCGCGGCCCAGGACCAGGTCCGCCGAACCGCGTACGAAGGCCGCCGGGGTGCCGAGGTCGAGCCAGTACGTCGAGTCGACCAGGCCCTGGAGGTGTGCGCCGGCGGAGAGGAGTTCCGGGAACGTTTCTCTTTCGACCGACACCGGACGGTCTGCCGGGATCGTGTCGATGACCGAGCGGCGGAAGACGTACGCCCCCGCGTTGATCTGGTCGGTGACGATCTCCTCGGGGGTCTGGGGTTTCTCCAGGAACGCCGTCACTCGGCCTGTTTCGTCCGTCGGGACCAGGCCGTAGGCCCTCGGGTCCGTCACCCGGGTGAGGTGGAGGGAGACGTCTGCCGATGTGGATTTGTGCGTGCGGATCAGGGCCCTGATGTCCAGGCCGGTGAGGATGTCGCCGTTGAAGACCAGGACCGGGTCGTCCGGGCCCGAGTGCAGGCGGGAGGCCACGTTGCGGATCGCGCCGCCCGTGCCGAGGGGTTCGTCCTCGGTGACGTACTCCAGGTGGAGGCCGAGGGACGAGCCGTCCCCGAAGTACGGTTCGAAGATCTCGGCCAGGTAGGAGGTCGCCAGGACGATGTGCTCCACCCCTGCCGCTCTCGCTCTCGCCAACTGGTGGGTGAGGAAGGGGACCCCGGCCGCCGGGACCATCGGCTTGGGGGTGTTCACGGTGAGCGGCCGCAGCCGGGTGCCCTTGCCGCCGACCAGGAGGATCGCTTCTGTCACCTGTCGTCTCTGCTTCCTGCCGGGACCGACCGAAATCGTGTTCGGTCGGCCAGTGTGTGCAGATCGTTCGACCGTTCGTATGCAGAACCGAGCTCCGGTGTGCGCGATGCGTGAACTCATCGCCCCTGGTACTTGGCCGCGGCCTTCCGTGCCGTGCCGAGCTGCCCGTAGAGCAGGCGGCCCGGGCACTCGGTGGCGAAGCCGTCCCGGTGGCCGGAGATCACGTTCAGTCGTACGTTCTTTCCCTTTTGATAGAGATTCCCACCCCCTGACTTCAGGTATGTCTTTCCGTTCGGATTGCCCCCGAACAGCCCGAGTTTCCAGGCGGTGAGCCGAGCGATCGCGTTCACTGCCGATTTGGACGGCTTGGAGCCGGTGAAAGTTCCGAGGACGGCGATTCCCATGCTGTCGGTGTTGAATCCGAGCGTGTGTGCGCCCATCACGGGCTTCGCCGTGCCGCCGGCCCGGCCCTCGTAGATGTTTCCGCACCGGTCGACGAGGAAGTTGTAGCCGATGTCCCGCCAGCCGCTGCTCAGCACGTGGTAGCGGTAGATGCCACGGATGATGGAAGGGACCTGCGAGCACCAGTAGTTGTTGCCGGAAGCCGTGTGGTGCACGAAGGCCGCCTTCACCTTCTTCGTGTAGATGAACCCGCGTTCGCGCAGCGACTCGTCTGCGCCCCAGCCGCGGCGCAGGATGATCTTCGGGCGGGGGCCGATGTACGGCTTCATCCGGCGCTCTTCGGGTGCGAGGTTCGCGTTCTCCGACCCCGACTCTGACCCCGAGTTCGCGTTCTCCGACTCCGGGTTCGCGTTCTCCGACTCCGGATCCGTCGCCGTCGGTTCTGTGCCCGGGTCCACCAGTTCGAGGCGCAGGCCCGCGGGGAGGGGGGCTCGGGTGTCCAGTGCGCGTCCCTCGCCGTCCGCCCGTACGCGCACCTCCACGCCGTCCGAGTCGCCCACCCACAGCGGGGCCGTGGAGCCCCGGACCCGGCCTGACGTGCGTTCTGCGGAACCGGGGTCGGCCGCGTGTTCGTGGTTGTGCGTCTCGACGTCCTGCCAGCCGGACCAGCGGCCGCCGCCGGCCTCCCGGGTGCGGACCTCGACCCGGCCGTACAACTCGGTGTCCGGGTTGTCCCAGACGACGCCGACGAGCGAGAAGCGGTGTACGTCCGGCCGGTACAGGCCCTGTTCGGCGGCCGAGCCGAGGATGCGGTCGCCGGGGCGGGGGGCCAGCGGGAGCGACTGGGTGCTGCCGGGGGCAGCGGGATCGGAGGGAGCCGCCTTCGCCGGTCTTGCCTCGGCGGATCTCGCCAGGGCCGAAGCCGGGGTGACGGGCAGGGTCAACGGGAGCGCCAGGGCGGTTGCACAGACGACACCGACAGAGGAAGAAAGGTATCCACGCATGCCCCTGATCCTGGACATAGTCATACATATCTGTCCATCGATGAACTGACGATCCGTCTGGCGCGTTCGCCCGAACGGTGGTCCCGCGGGTCGGCCCGCGCCCGCCGCCCCACGTACCCTCCGCGTACCCTTGCGCGGGTGAACGCCACCGACCGCACCCCTGCCGACCTGCTGCGTTCCGCGCTCGCCGCGGACCCCGCCCGCCCCCTGGTGACCTTCTACGACGACGCCACGGGCGAACGTGTCGAATTGTCCGTGGCCACCTTCGCCAATTGGGTGGCCAAGACCGCGAATCTCCTCCAGGGCGAGCTGTCCGCCGAACCCGGCGACCGGGTCGCGCTGCTGCTGCCCGCGCACTGGCAGACGGCGGTGTGGCTGCTGGCGTGTTCGTCGGTGGGCGTCGTCGCGGACATGGCGGGCGAGCCCGGCGCCGCCGACATCGTCGTCAGCGGGCCCGACACGCTGGACACGGCACGCGCGTGTTCCGGCGAGCGGATCGCCCTCGCGCTGCGGCCGTTGGGCGGACGGTTCCCGCAGGCTCCGGCCGGCTTCGCCGACTACGCGGTGGAGGTGCCGGGACAGGGGGACCGCTTCGCGCCGTACGCGCCCGTCGATCCGGAGGCGCCCGCGCTGATCGTGGCCGGGGCGGAGTTCACGGGAGCCGAGGTCGTCGAGCGCGCCGGAGCCGACGCGGTGGGCTTCGGGCTCACCGGGCCCGGGTCCCGGTTGCTGTCGGGGCTGGGGTACGAGACCTGGGAGGGAGTGAGCGCGGGGCTGTACTCGCCGCTCGCCACCGGAGGGTCCGTCGTACTGTGCCGGCATCTGGATCAGGCGCCGGAGGACGTGGTGGCCAAGCGGGTCGAGGACGAGCGGGTGACGGCTACACGCCGCGCGTAGTTTCGCGGTTGCGGGCCTGGGGTGACTCGCCGCGCCCGCGCGGCGGAACCGCACGTCGGCATTCGTACGGGCCCGCGCCCCTGGGGGCGCTTTCCAGGGTTCGCCTCACCCCGCGTTCATCCGTTCGGCCCATCAGCAGCACCCCTCGGCCCGGTCTCCGCGTCATGGTCGAGTGGTGACCGACACCCCTGGCACCCTCGGGCCCGGCACCGGCGGCACCGCCGTCGGTCGGCGGCGCCGTTGGCTGCGGCGGGCCGCTCTCGGGGCCGGGGTGGTCTCGCTCGGCACCGTCGGGATCGGGCTCGCGGTCTACGCCAAGCTCGACGGGAACATCACGCCGGACCTCGGCGCCGCCGCCGAACTCGCCCGGTACGAGAAGGAGCGGCCCACCTCGCTCGTACGCGGGGCCCAGAACATCCTGCTCATCGGGTCCGACTCACGGGCCGGCGCCGACAACCGGAAGTACGGGCGGGACTCCGGGACCGAGCGGTCGGACACGGCCATCCTGTTGCATCTCGCCGCCGACCGGCGCAGCGCGACCGCCATGTCCCTGCCGCGCGATCTGATGGTGGACGTACCGAGCTGTCTGCGGCCGGACGGGAGCCGGAGCGAGCCCGGGTTCACGATGTTCAACCGCGCCTTCCAGCAGGGTGGTTCGGCCTGCACGATCCGTACCGTCGAAATGCTGACGGACATTCGGGTCGACCATCACATGGTGGTCGACTTCCACGGCTTCAAGGAGCTGGTCGACGCCGTCGACGGGGTCGAGGTGTGTCTGGCGAAGCCGGTCGACGACCGGGAGGCCCGGCTGCGGCTGCCCGCCGGGAAGGTGACGCTCGACGGCGAGCAGGCGCTCGGGTACGTGCGGGCGCGGAAGTCCCTCGGCAACGGGAGCGACACCTCGCGGATGGAACGGCAGCAGCGGTTTCTCGGGGCGCTCGTCAACAAGGTGCAGAGCAATGACGTCCTTCTGAATCCGGTGAAGCTCTATCCGGTGCTCGATGCCGCGACTTCCTCGCTCACCACGGATCCCGCCCTGGCCAGTCTGCGCGGTTTGTACGAATTGGTGCGCAGTATGCGCGACATCCCTGTCGGACGTGTGAGATTTCTGACCGTTCCTCGGGAGTCGTATGCCTATGACACCAATCGCGACCAGCTTGTCGAACCCGATGCCGGGCGGCTCTTCGAGCGGCTGCGGACGGACACTCCGGTGGTGGTCAGGGGGGAGAGGCCGGTTAGAAAGGGTTCCGTCGGCCCGTCTCCCGTGCCCGCTTTTCGCGGTAACACCGCCGCCGAGGACCTCTGCGGGTAAAGCGCTTGCCAAGTCGGCGAACGTTAGTTCAAGAAAATGGGTGGATTGCCCGGTGTAGGGGCGTGGAATTTGTCACCGTCGTCGCTTGACGCCCAACTGGCCGGATAGTGTGAGCGATCCGGTGCGTCAGGACACGTGTCGTGTGCACACCGGAAGACCGAGACCCGAGCGCCTTTGGAGGGGGAAAGGCGCCGCGTGGCCCCGACGGAGGATGCAGACAACCGTGGACGCGCAAGGCCGTGGGCGGGCGGACGACATCGACCCCGCAGACCAGTGGGTGCTCAACCCGAGCACCGGCGAATACGAACTGCGACTGACTCCCTCCGCACCGCAATCAGCGGTCCCGGGACCTCGTCGAGCCGCCCCCGTCACCGCGGGTGCGGGGCGCGGGCGTTCGGCGGCACCGGAGCGGGAGCAGGAACGCGAGACGCACGGGGTGCCGGGCGCACCCGGGCAGGTACCGCCGCCCAGACGGCGTCGTGGTGTGCCCGAGGAGGAGCCCCTGCCCGGGCGGCGCCGTTCGCGCGCCCCGCAGAAGAAGAAGTCGAAGGCCAAGAAAATACTGCTCTGGACGGGCGGGACCATGGCCTTCGTCATGGTGGCCGCCGCGGCGGGCGGCTATCTCTACCTCAAGCACCTCGAGGGCAACGTCACCACGACCGATGTCGGTACGGCGGGCAAGGCCGGGTTCAGCAAGGACGAGGCCTTCAACATCCTCATCATCGGTACGGACAAGCGCACCGGTGCGGGCAACGAGGCCTACGGCGACGCGGGCAGTGTCGGCCACGCGGACACGACGATTCTGCTGCACGTCTCCAAGGACCGGACGAACGCGACCGCGCTGAGCATCCCGCGTGACCTGATCGTCGACGTCCCGGACTGTCCGACAGTCCAGGAGGACGGGTCCGAGAAGATCATCCCCGGTACTCAGAACGTCCGCTTCAACACCAGTCTCGGGCAGGACGGGCGCGACCCCGGCTGCACCATGCGCACGGTGAAGGAGGTCACGGGGATCTCGCCGGACCACTTCATGATGGCCGACTTCAACGCGGTCAAGACACTGACGACGGCGGTCGGCGGGGTCGAGGTCTGTGTGACCAAGCCCGTCAACGACAAGGAGTCGAAGCTGAAGCTGCCCGCCGGCAAGTCGACGGTCGAGGGCGAGCAGGCGCTCGCCTTCGTCCGTACGCGGCACAGCTTCGGCAACCAGGGCGACCTGGACCGGATCAAGGTGCAGCAGCAGTTCCTCAGCTCGCTGATGCGCAAGATGGCCTCCGGCGACACGCTGACCAACCCGGCCAAGCTGGTGAAGCTCGCGGAGGCGGCCACCAAGGCGCTGACCGTGGACACCGGTCTCGGCAAGGTGTCCACGCTCAAGGACGTGGCGCTGGAGCTGAAGAAGGTGCCGACCAAGAACATCACCTTCATGACCGTCCCGGTGGTCGACAACCCGGCGGAGAAGGTCCGGGCGACGGTCGTCGTCGGCCCGACGGCTCCCGAGGTGTTCAACGCGATCGCCAACGACGTGTCGTTCACCGCGGTCAAGCAGCAGAAGGCGAAGGAGGCGGCCGCCGTCGCCGCCCGTCTCAAGGGCCCTCAGTCCGCCGCCGCCGACGTCCGGGTGCGGATCCTGAACGGTGGCTCCTTCAACGGCGCCGCACAGGACGCTCTCAACTACCTGCAGAATGATGAGGGCGTGAACAAGTCCGAGAACGCGGGCAACGCCTCGGTGGAGCTCGCGAAGACAACGCTGGAGTACGCGCCCGACCAGGCCGACCAGGCCCGGCGGCTGGCCGCCATCATGGGGCTGTCCGGAGCGGCGATGAAGCCCGGCAAGAGTGTGACGAACTCCCAGGGGCTGCCGACCATGACGCTGACCCTGGGCAAGGACTTCAAGGAGGCCGGCGTCTCGCTCACCGCGCCGGCGAAGGCGCCGACCGTGCAGGGACAGTCCACGGCGGACAAGGCGCAGTGCGCCAGCTGAGCACGTACATCGGCTGAGTACATCGGCCGAGTACACCGTCTGCGTACGTCGGCAGCGAACGTCGGCTGTCCGATGGGCGTCTGCGCCAGATGTTTTGGTGCGCCGGTTGACCTGACAGGCCTGTCTCGCGTCCTACAGGGCGCGAGACAGGCCTGTTCGGCGGCGGCGGCAAGGGTGGGGAGGCAGGGAATGACACAGAGCAGTGTGCACGGGGAGGGGACGCGGTCACGCGTCCGGCCTGCTCGGGTTCCGGGGCAGAGAGACGGTTCGCACGAGGAGGGGAGCGACGCCGGGGACGGGGGCGGCGACGCGTCCGGCGACGGTGGCAGCGGCGGCGGTCCGGGCGGAAAAGGGCGACGGGCCGGCAAGCACAGGCTGCTGCGCTGGTCGGCGGTGACCCTCGCGGTGCTGATACTCGGCACGGCCGGTGTCGGATACCTGTACTACGAACATCTGAACAGCAACATCCAGAAGGGCAGGCGCGACAGCGGCGGCGACTCCAAGGCGCGGAAGACCGAGCCGAACGCGGCCGGGCAGACCCCGCTGAACATCCTGCTGATCGGCTCGGACAGCCGTAACTCCGACGCCAACGTGTCGCTGGGCGGTGACCGGGACAACCGGGGCAACCCGCCGCTGGGCGACGTCCAGATGCTGGTCCACGTCTCCGCCGACCGCAAGAGCGCGGCCGTGGTGAGCATCCCGCGTGACACCCGCGTCGACATCCCGAAGTGCACGGACCCCGACACCGGGGAGAAGTTCGCGGCGACCAACGCCATCATCAACACGTCACTGGCCCGGGGCGGCGCCGGCTGCACGCTGGCCACCTGGCAGGACCTCACCGGGGTCTACATCGACCACTGGATGACGATCGACTTCGCCGGCGTGGTGAAGATGGCCGACGCCATCGGAGGCGTCGAGGTCTGCGTGAACCAGAACGTGTGGGACCGTCCGCTGCCGGGCGTGTCCGGCGGGTCCGGGCTCAAGCTCACGGCCGGCAAGCACAAGGTGCAGGGCAAGCAGGCGCTGCAGTGGCTGCGTACCCGGCACGCCTTCTACAGCGACCTGGGGCGCGCCAAGGCCCAGCACATGTACATGAACTCGATGATCCGCACGCTGAAGGCGCAGAACGTCTTCACGGACGCCGGGCGGCTCACCGGTCTGGCCGAGGCAGCCACCAAGTCCCTGACGGTGTCCGAGGAACTCGGCTCGGTCAAGGAGCTGTACGACCTGGGCATGCAGCTCAAGTCGGTGCCGACCGACCGCATCACGATGACGACGATCCCGACCGTCGTGGACCCCGAGAACCCGAACCACCTGGTGACGGCCGACGCCGACGCCGAGCAGATGTGGACGATGCTCCGCGACGACATCGCCTTCGACGACAAGGGCGGAGCCGCGTCCAAGGCCCCGAAGGCGACGGCCTCGGCGACCGCCCCGACCGACTCCGCGG
This sequence comes from Streptomyces sp. NPDC047042, assembly GCF_040644035.1. Classification (NCBI taxonomy): domain Bacteria; kingdom Bacillati; phylum Actinomycetota; class Actinomycetes; order Kitasatosporales; family Streptomycetaceae; genus Streptomyces; species Streptomyces sp. NPDC047042. The sequence continues at coordinate 31,469 of NZ_JBEYVP010000017.1, forward strand.
CCGACCCCGGCGAGATCGGCGTCCTCGTGCAGAACGGCACGCGTACGGCCACCCTCGCCGCGGCGGGCGGCCGGGCGAAGGCGATCAGCCAGATCCTCGCGGGCAAGGGCTTCACGAACGCGGCGGCGGACACCTCCGGTTCGCTGTCCGTGGAGAAGACGGTCGTGCGCTACCCGAGCGCGGACCTCGCGGGCGATGCCCAGCTGGTCGCCAAGTCCCTGGGGATTCCGGCGAGTTCGGTGAAGAAGTCGACGGACGTCTCCGGTGTGACGGTGACCGTGGGCGCCGACTGGCGTGAGGGCACGGCGTATCCGAAGGAGGAGGCGCCGAAGGCCGGCCAACTGCCCGAGACCGCCGACAAGGTGGTCGGTTCGGACACCGGCGCGTGCATGGATGTGTACGCGCCCTATCGCTGGTAACCGGTCGGCGAACAGACGAGTCGGGGGCCTGCCGTCGTATGACGGCGGGCCCCCGACTCGTCGTGTTTCAGGCCGCGTTCGCGCCGTCCAGGACCGCCGGCCGTCGGGCCGCGATCACCTTCCTGGCAAGCGACTTGGGGCTCGTCAAAAAGCCCCAGCCCCAGCACATGTGCATCGTGGCGAGGGCGACGGGGATCTGCAGCCGGGCCTTCAGCGACAGGCCCTTGCCCGCCGGGACCGAGCCGGCCGTGATCGCCGCGAGGTAGCCGCCGGGCACCAGGAAGGCCCACGGGGTCAGTACGGCGCCGAGCAGCACGCCCGCCGCTATCGCGAGCACGGCGGTGGGCGGGGCGAGGTAGCGCACGTTGATGGAACCCTCGTGGTAGCGGGCCACGACATGGCGCCAACGGCCGTAGTCCTTGTACTGCTTGGCCAGCGCGCGCACGGAGGGCCTCGGCCGGTACGACACCCGCAGCTCGGGCGAGAACCAGATGAGGCCGCCCGCCTCCCGGATGCGGAAGTTCAGCTCCCAGTCCTGGGCGCGGATGAACTCCACGTTGTAGCCGCCCTGTTGCTCGAGGGCGGCGCGCCGGAAGACCCCGAGGTACACGGTCTCGGCGGGCCCGGCCACGCCCCCCGTGTGGAAGGCGGCGTTGCCGACCCCGATCTTCGAGGTCATCGCGGCGGCCACCGCGTGCTCCCAGGCGTTCTCGCCCTCGGCGTGCATGATCCCGCCGACGTTCTGCGCGCCGGTCTCGTCGAGGAGACGTACGGCGGTCGCGATGTAGTCGGGCGAGAGCATGCCGTGCCCGTCGACGCGTACGACGACGGGGTGCCGGGAGGCCTTGATCGCGGCGTTCAGCGCGGCGGGCGTACGGCCGGTCGGGTTGGGGACCGTGTGGACGCGCTTGCTCGTACCGGCCGTTTCGCGGACCAGCTCGGCGGCGATCTCGTCCGTGCGGTCCGTGGACGGACCGAGGGCGATGACGACCTCCATCTCGCCGGCGTACTCCTGGGCGAGGATCGCTTGGACGGCTCCGCGCAGATGCCGCTCCTCGTTGAGGACGGGCATGATCACGGACACGGCGGGCGGCTGCACGTCGGGCTTGGCGTTCATAGGGGGCTCACGTTACCGCGAACGGGGGACACCGACGCGCGCCGACCGTCCCCTGACCCGGGCCGCAGATCGTATGGGCCTACGGTGCTCACGGATCGCACGTTCGGCCCACTCCCCCCTCCCTTGCCTCCCCTCCTCCCTCCCCTTTCCCCCGGCCAGCCTTCGCGGAGGTGTCCCCCCATGCCCGCGTCCCCCGCACCCCCCGCATCTCCCCGCTCCCCCGGTTCCCCGCAGCGCCGGCCACGGCCGTCGTCCGGGCGCCCGCGTCCGCCCGTACGGCGGAAGAAGCCTCGTTGGGCCATGCGGGCGGTGACGACGCTGTCCGTCGTGGTGCTCGCCGCCGCCGGGATCGGGCACGCGGTGGTGTCCAGCCTCGACGCCGACATCGCCCGCGTCGATCCCTTCAAGGACATGAAGAACCGTCCCCGTGCCGGTCACGGCATGAACGTGCTGCTGGTCGGCACGGACGGGCGGGACGGGATCAGCGAGGCCGAGCGGCGCCGGTTCCGGCTCGGGGGCGCGCCCTGCCACTGCACCGACACGATGATGATCGTGCACATCTCGGAGGACCGGGAGCGGGCGAGCGTGGTCAGCCTGCCGCGCGACTCGTACGCCGAGACGCCCCCGCACACCGACCGGATCAGCGGGCAGCGGCACGGCGGACACGTCATCAAGCTGAACGCGGCGTACGCGGAGGGCGGCCCGAACCTCACCGTGCGGACGGTCGAGCAGATGACGCATCTGAAGATCGACCACTATCTGGAGATCGACTTCATCAGCTTCATGAAGACGGTCGATGTGCTGGGCGGAGTCGAGATCTGCACGCCCAAGCCGCTGAAGGACTCGTACACCGGGCTGGATCTGGCCGCCGGGACGCATGACCTGAGCGGCGGACAGGCCCTGCAGTACGTGCGCGCCCGGCACGCCGACGGGTCCTCCGACCTGGGTCGGATGCAGCGCCAGCAACGGTTCATGGCGGCGCTCATCGCCCAGTCGACGTCGTCCGGTGTGCTGCTGAACCCGATGAAGTTCCGGGACATCACCCGGGCGGTGCTCGGCTCGGTGCGGGCGGACAAGGAGTTCGGCACCGGCGAACTCCTCGACCTCGGGCGGGCCATGCGGAACTTCTCCCCGGCGTCCTCCGAGTTCACGACCGTGCCGATCGGGCGGATGGGGTACGCCGTGAAGGGCATCGGTTCGACGCTGAAGTGGGACGCGGCGAAGACGGGACGGCTGTTCCGGGCCCTGCGGGAGGACGAGCCGCTGTCGGTGCGGCGCAGCACCGGGGGCGGCGGGGGCGGCGGGAAGAGCGGTGCGCCGGCCCGGGTCGAGGTGGCGCCGCAGCAGATCCGGGTGCAGGTCGAGAACGGGACACTCACCGCCGGGCTGGGACGCAAGGTCGATCAGGCGCTGGCCGCGACCGGGTTCCGCACCACTCGGGTGCCGGTGAACGCGCGGGACCGGGAGACGCACCGGACGGTGATCACGTACGACCCCCGGTGGGACCGCTCCGCGAAGTCCCTGGCGGCGGCGTTGCCGGGGAGTTCGCTGCGGTCGGTGCCGGGGCAGGGTCCGGTGCTGAAGGTGATCGTCGGGGCGGACCATCAGGGCGTGCGGAAGGTGCGGGTGGGCGAGTTCGGGGTGAGTACCGGGGATCAGGCGGGGTGCCGGTGAGGACCTCGGGGGCGGGGACGACAGCCACGTCGTCCCCGTCCCCTCAGTCGTCCAGGCCCTCCGCCGCTCTCCGTTCCCGGAGTTCCACGATCGCCCTTCGCCGGGCCAGGCGGTGCGTGCGGCGGATCTGGGCCTCCTGATACCGGCGCTCGTCGCGTTCCGTCTCCGGGAGGACCGGCGGGACGCGGCGGGGCCTGCCGTCGGCGTCGACCGCCGCGAAGACCAGGTACGCCGACCCGACCTGGGTCGCCGGCGCCGACTCGTTCCAGCGCTCGGCGAGGACCCGTACCCCGACCTCCATGGAGGTCCGGCCGGTCCAGTTGACCTGGGCCTTCACATGGACCAGGTCGCCCACCCTGACCGGTTCCAGGAACGCCATCTCGTCCATCGACGCCGTGACGGCGGGCCCGCCGCTGTGCCGGCCGGCCACCGCGCCCGCCGCGTCGTCGACGAGTTTCATGATCACACCGCCGTGCACCGTACCCAGGAGGTTGGTGTCGGCGTGGGTCATGATGTGGCTGAGGGTGGTCCGGGAGGCGGAGGTCGGCTTGCCCGGGGGCGCCTCTTCCGCCCTTGTGGCCTGGTCTGTCATGGCGACCACCCTATGTCGGACGTACACCTGGGCGATTTGTGTCAGCTTCGCAACAGCCGTGCTCCTAATTTCCTTCGACCCTTGTAAAGGGCATGGCCCGGCACTGCACACTGGTCCGCATGAACGATTGGCCCGACGCGTGGTCCGACGACAACCGCACCAACCGCTACGGACGCGGCAGCGCGAACGCACAGCCCGAGAGTGCGCGCGTGATGCGGCAGGTCCAGCGCGGCCAAGGCGGCCCCTACGCCCAGAACCCCGCCGCTCCGCCGTACGGCGGCGGGGTGCCTCAGCAGCAGCAGTACGCCGGTGATCAGAGCCAGGACCCGTACGGGAACGGAAACGGGGGCGGCTATGACAGCGGCTATAACACCGGCCAGGTCTACGGCGGCGCCCCGAGCGGCGGCGGACCTGGCGGCGGGCCGGCCGGGCCCGGTGCGATGAGCGGCCCGCGCCCCGCGCCGAACTGGCGCAAGCGCATCAAGTGGACCGCGATCACCGTGGTCACCCTGCTGGTCGTGGTGTCCGTCGGTACGTACTTCTGGGCCGACTCCAAGCTGAACCGCCAGGTCGACCTGTCCAAGGTGATCGACCGGCCCGACGGCGGCAAGGGCACCAACTACCTGATCGTCGGTTCCGACAGCCGTGAGGGCATGTCGGCCGAGGAGAAGAAGGCGCTGCACACCGGGTCCGCCGAGGGCAAGCGCACGGACTCGATGATGATCCTGCACACCGGCGACAACGGCCCGACGCTCATCTCCCTCCCCCGTGACTCGGACGTGGAGATCCCGTCGTTCGTGGGCTCGGAGTCCGGCAAGACGTACAAGGGCACCGGCAAGCACACCAAGCTGAACGCGGCGTACGCCACGGACGGGCCCGAACTCCTTGTGCGTACCGTCGAGTTCAACACCGGTCTGCGGATCGACCACTACGTGGAGATCGGCTTCGCCGGCTTCGCGAACATCGTGGACGCGGTCGGCGGCGTGGAGCTGACCATCCCCAAGGGCGGGATGAAGGACACCAAGTCGGGCGCGAACTTCGCGGCGGGCGAGCAGACCCTCAACGGCGAACAGGCCCTGGCCTTCGTCCGTACCCGGTACGCCCTCGCGGGCAGCGACCTCGACCGTACGAAGAACCAGCAGAAGTTCCTCGCGGCGCTGGCGAGCCAGACCGCGACGCCGGGCACGATCCTGAACCCGTTCAAGCTGTACCCGACGATGAGCGCGGGCCTCGACACCCTGATCGTCGACAAGGACATGAGCCTGTTCGACCTGGCCGACATGTTCTGGGCGATGAAGGGTGTGACGGGCGGCGACGGCAAGTCCATGAACATGCCGATCTCGGGCTCGACCGGCGGCAACCTCGTCTGGGACAAGACGAAGGTGAAGACGCTGGTGAACGAGCTGAAGAACGACGAGAAGGTCACCGTCTCGGGCAACTGAGCGAAGACGCCGTGCGCCCCCTGCCTCGACTGACGGGCAGGGGGCGCACGGCGTTTCAGAGGCCTTACGGCAGGTTGCGGGCCATCACGATCCGCTGGACCTGGTTCGTGCCCTCATAGATCTGCGTGATCTTGGCGTCACGCATCATGCGCTCCACCGGGTAGTCACGGGTGTAGCCGTAGCCGCCGAGCAGCTGGACCGCGTCCGTGGTGACCTCCATCGCCACGTCCGAGGCGAAGCACTTCGCCGCCGCGCCCTGGAAGGTCAGGTCGGCGTCACCGCGCTCCGACTTGGCGGCGGCGGCGTACGTCAGCTGGCGCGCGGCCTCGATCTTCATGGCCATGTCGGCGAGCATGAACTGGATGCCCTGGAAGTCGGCGATCGGCTTGCCGAACTGCTTGCGCTCCTTGACGTACCCCTTGGCGTAGTCGAGGGCGCCCTGTGCGATGCCCAGGGCCTGCGCCGCGATCGTGATGCGGGTGTGGTCCAGCGTCTTCATCGCGGTGGCGAAGCCGGTGCCCTCCTCGCCGATCATGCGGTCGGCCGGGATGCGCACGTTGTCGAGGTAGACCTCGCGGGTCGGGCTGCCCTTGATGCCGAGCTTCTTCTCCGGGGCACCGAAGGAGACGCCCTCGTCGGACTTCTCGACGACGAACGCCGAGATGCCCTTGCTGCGCTTGGTGGGGTCGGTCACGGCCATCACCGTGTAGTACTCGGACTCGCCCGCGTTGGTGATCCAGCGCTTCACGCCGTTGAGGACCCAGAAGTCCCCGTCGCGGACCGCCTTCGTCTTCATGCCGGCCGCGTCCGAGCCCGCGTCGGGCTCCGAGAGGCAGTACGAGAACATGCCGTCGCCCTTGGCGAGCGGTGTCATGTACTTCTTCTTCAGCTCCTCCGAGCCGGAGAGGATCACGGGGAGGGAGCCGAGCTTGTTGACGGCGGGGATCAGGGACGAGGACGCGCAGACGCGCGCCACCTCCTCGATCACGATCACCGTCGCCAGCGCGTCCGCGCCCGCGCCGCCGTACGACTCGGGTACGTGCACCGCGTGCAGGTCGGCCGCGACGAGCGCGTCGTGGGCCTCCTGGGGGAAACGTGCTTCCTCGTCCACCGCGGCGGCGTACGGCAAGATCTTCGCCTCGGCCAGGGAGCGGATCGCGTCACGGAGCATGTCGTGCTCCTCGGACGGGCGGTACAGGTCGAAATCAGCCGATCCGGCCAAGGTCTCTCACGCTCCAAAGACGCTGTATCAATTGACGCTAACTACCGTTAAGTAACCCAGTCGGTAATCCAAATTTTAAGGCCTGCCCACCGGAGTGAGACGTGAGCTTGGCGACAGAGTCAATTGTGCCCGGGGAAGGCCCGCGCCGGCCCTCCTCCGGCCCGCGGCTATGCTCGCCATCGCCCGCCCGACCGCCCCCACGCGACACCCCAGGAGCACCCATGGCTCTCAAGATCACCGTGATCGGCACCGGATATCTCGGCGCCACCCACGCCGCCGCCATGGCAGAGCTCGGTTTCGAGGTGCTGGGACTCGACGTCGTCGAGGAGAAGGTCGACCTGCTGCGGCGCGCGAAGGCCCCCATGTACGAGCCCGGGCTCGACGAACTGCTGCGCAAGCATGTCGCCGGGATCGAGGGTTCCACCGGCCGGCTGCGCTTCACCACGGACTGGGCCGAGGTGGGCGCCTTCGGCGACATCCACTTCGTCTGCGTGAACACCCCGCAGAAGCACGGTGAGTACGCCAGCGACATGTCGTACGTCGACGCCGCGATCGAGTCCCTCGCCCCGCACCTCACCGCGCCCACCCTGGTCGTCGGCAAGTCGACCGTGCCCGTCGGCTCGGCGGACCGGCTCGCCCGGACGATCTCCGGGCTGGCGCCGGCCGGCGCGGACGCGGAGCTGGCCTGGAACCCGGAGTTCCTGCGGGAGGGCTTCGCCGTCCAGGACACGCTGCACCCGGACCGGCTGGTGGTCGGCGTACGGAGCGAGCGGGCCGAGAAGCTGCTGCGCGAGGTGTACGCGACGCCGATCGAGGAGGGGACGCCGTTCGTCGTCACCGACTTCCCGACGGCCGAGCTGGTGAAGACGTCCGCGAACTCCTTCCTGGCCACCAAGATCTCGTTCATCAACGCGATGGCGGAGGTCTGCGAGGCCGCCGACGGGGATGTGGCGAAGCTGGCGGAGGCCATCGGGTACGACGACCGGATCGGCAAGAAGTTCCTGCGGGCCGGGATCGGGTTCGGGGGCGGCTGTCTGCCCAAGGACATCCGGGCGTTCATGGCACGCGCGGGTGAGCTGGGCGCCGACCAGGCGCTGACCTTCCTGCGCGAGATCGACTCGATCAACATGCGTCAGCGCGGCCAGATGGTGGAGCTGGCCCGGCAGGCGCTGGGCGGCGGGCCGTTCCTCGGCAAGCGGGTCGCGGTGCTCGGCGCCACCTTCAAGCCCGACTCGGACGACGTCCGCGACTCGCCGGCCCTCAACGTCGCCGGGCAGATCCACCTCCAGGGCGGCCAGGTGACGGTGTACGACCCGAAGGGCATGGCCAACGCCCGGCGCCTCTTCCCGACGCTCGCTTACGCCGACACGGCCCTGGAGGCGGTCCGGGGCGCCGACGCCGTACTGCACCTGACGGAGTGGCGTGAATTCCGCGAGCTGGACCCGGCGACGCTGGGCGAGGCGGTGTCCCACCGCCTGATCCTGGACGGCCGCAACGCCCTCGACCCGGAGGCGTGGCGGAAGGCCGGGTGGACGTACCGTGCGATGGGCCGCCCCACGGCCTGACGGCAACGGCCGCGCCCGGCCACCACGGTCCACCGCGCGACCGACACCGCCCCAACTCGGGACACCGGGCCCCCGCGGGGGCCAGGGCCCGCTCCGGACACCACCCGCTCAGACACCGGGGCCGTTCGAGGACACGGGTCCGTCCGGGAGCACCAGGTCCCTTCCGGACACCGGCCTGCCCGGGCACAGCAGCCCGCTCCGAACACCGGCCCGACTCGGGACACCGGGCCCCCGCGGGGGCCAGGGCCCGCTTCGGACACCACCCGCTCAGACACCGGGACCGTTCGAGAACACGGGTCCGTCCGGGAACACCAGGTCCCTTCCGGACACCGGCCTGCCCGGGCACAGCAGCCCGCTCCGAACACCGGCCCGCCCGAAGACACCAGCCCCTTCGAAGACACCGGCATGCTCAGGGACACCAGCATGCTCGGGGACACCCGCCCGCTCGAAGACACCCGGCCCGGCGGGGACACCCGCCCGCTCGAAGACACCCGGTCCGGCGGGGACACCCGCCCGTTCGAGGACACCGGTCCGGCCGAGGCTCAGTCGGCCGGACCGGTGCCGGGTCCATTCTCCACATCCCGGCCACCCTTCGGGAAGCTCATTCCACATCCCGGGCGGGCACTTCGCGCGGGAGGGTGGACGGCGCGCCCCTCGGTGCTGGTCCAGTGCGTTCCTGCCCGATTACGGGGGTACAGGGAAGGACCAGAGAGATCAGCACGCCGAAGGCGATCAACGGAGGACCCATGCCCATCGCCAAGTTCGACACCGTCGTCCTGGACTGTCCCGACCCCGGCGTACTCGCCGCCTTCTACGCCGAGCTGCTGGGCGGCACGCCCGAGGCCGAGGAGGGCTGGATCGACCTGCGGATCCCGGACGGGCCGAAGCTGGCCTTCCAGGCCGCCCCCGGACACGTACCCCCGAAGTGGCCGTCACCCGAAGCCTCGCAGCAGTTCCATCTGGACGTGACCGTGGACGACCTGGACACGGCCGAGCGGGAGGTGCTCGCGCTGGGCGCCAAGCCGCTCGACACGGAGGACCGGGCACGTTCCTTCAGGGTTTACGCGGACCCGGCGGGGCACCCGTTCTGTCTCTGCGCGGGCTGAACAGACCTGCCGGACAGGCGTAGTAGCAAACGGAGGAACCATGACGCCCGTAGCCCGATTCCGTACCGTCGTCGTCGACTGCCCCGATCCCCGCGCGCTGGCCCGCTTCTACGCCGGGGTCGTCGGCGGCACCCCCGACGGCGAGGATCCCGAGTGGGTCGTCCTCCTCGTCCCCGGCGGGCCACGGCTGGCCTTCCAGCGGGCGCCGGGGTACTCCCCGCCCGAGTGGCCGCGGGCCGACCACGACTCCCAGCAGTTCCATCTCGACCTGGACGCCGGTTCCACCTGGGCGGAGCTGGACGCGGCGCAGGAGGCGGTCCTCGCGCTGGGCGCCCGCCCACTGGACCTGGACGACCAGGACGGGAAGCGGGACTTCAGGGTGTACGCCGATCCGGCGGGGCATCCGTTCTGCCTCTGCCGGATCGAGCACCCCTGACCAATCCCCTGACCCGCCGCTGAGCGAGATCAGCCGTCCAGTTCCGCGATCCGTGCCGTGGACGGCTCCCTGCGCTGCTGGGCCGCCTTGGCCGTGAAGTCGGCGCTGCGCAGCACACGCTGGACGTTTCCCCAGGTGAGCAGGGTGAGGTCGGGTTCGGTCCAGCCACGGCGCAGAAGTTCCGCGATCAGGTTCGGGTAGCAGGAGGCGTCGCCGAGTTCCTGCGGGTGGGCGCTGCCGGAGTCGTAGGTGCCGGAGAGGCCGACGCATTCCGGGCCCGCGACCGCACGGACGTGGTCGAGATGGTCGGCGACGTCACGCACGGACGGCCCGGTCTGCTCGGCCGTCAGCGGGACCAGGCACAGGCCTCGAGCCGCGCCCAGCTGGGCGAGCGTCTCGTCGGTGAGGTTGGCGGGGTGGGGGCGCAGGGCGCGGGCGGCGGAGCGGGTGCACAGGACCGGGGCCTTGGAGATCGTGGCGGCGCGGTGGACGGTGGCCGGGGACGCGCCCGAGAGGTCGGCCAGCACACCGAGACGGTTCATCTCCCGGACCACCTCCTCGCCGAACCGGGTCAGCCCCGCCTCGCTCGCCCAGGACGTCCCGGCGAGGGTGAGGACGCGCAGGCCCAGTGAGTGCAGGACGCGCAGGATGGCGAGCGAGTCGTCGAGCGCGGCGGCCGCGGCGGGCCCGAGGACGACGGCGATGCGTCCGCAGTTGCGGGCGTCGGTGACCTGTCCGGCGGTGCCCGCGAGACGCAGCCCCTCGGGGTGGCTCCGGGCCACCGTCTTCACCAGGTCGAGCTGCTCCAGGGTGGCGCCGACGGCCCGGTCACCGGTGAGACCGTCGGGCAGGTGGAGCGCCCAGAACAGCGCGCCCACGTGGCCGCGCCGCATCCGGGGCACATCGGTGTCGACGGTGCTCTCCCCGAGCTCCAGGTCGTACCAGGGCAGGTGCCGCAACGCCCAGGGCAGCCCGCTGTAGCCGTCGGCGACGGGGTGCGCGGCGAGGATGGCGTGGGCGCGGTCGAGGGGCTCGGCGTCGGGGTCGGAGAGCGGGGAGAGGTCGGGCTCCGACGTGTGGGGGTCGTCGTCGGGACGCCCGTCGGGTTCCGGCACGGGGACGGGCGGTGGGGCCGGCGGGTCGAGTTCCCCGACCTCGGCTGTGGTGTGCAGTTCGTCCTGCAGGTCGGCCATGACGGGCTCCGTACGTCGTGATCTACCTCGTGATCGCAATACGGTCACCGTCGCACGGGGGCGCGGGGGCTTCCTGGTGGGTGGGGCGTTCGGGGGTACGCCCCCACACGCCCCCTAACCTCAGGCCTTGCCTCGGGCCTTACCTCAGGTCCAGCTCCTCCAGCGTGGCGTTCGAGGCCCCACGCCTCTCCTGGACCTCACGCGCCACATCCTCCGCCGCCCCCAGCACCCGTACCGCGTTCCCCCAGGTCAGCTTGGCGAGGTCGTCCCTCGACCAGTGGCGGTCCAGGAGTTCCGCGATCAGGTTCGGGTAGGTGGAGACGTCGCCGAGGCCGTCGGGGGTGAATGCCGTGCCGTCGTAGTCGCCGCCGATGCCCAGGTGGTCGATTCCGGCCACCTCCCGCATGTGGTCCAGGTGGTCGGCGACCGTCGAGACCGTGGCGACCGGGCGGGGGTTCGACTCCTCGAAGGCCCGGTGGATCTTCATCGCCTCGGGGGTCGTGTCGAGGGGATGGAAGCCGTGGACGCGCATGTTGTCGTCCGCGGCGGCCGTCCAGTCGACGGCGGCCTGGAGGACGAACTTCGGTACGAAGGTCACCATCGCCATACCGCCATTGCCGGGCAGTCGTTCGAGGACGTCGTCGGGGATGTTGCGCGGATGGTCGCACACCGCGCGCGAGGAGGAGTGGGAGAAGATCACCGGCGCGACGGACGTGTCCAGCGCGTGCCGCATCGTCGTCGCCGCCACGTGCGAGAGGTCGACCAGCATGCCGAGGCGGTTCATCTCCCGGACCACCTCACGGCCGAACTCCGACAGGCCGCCGACGCCCGGCTCGTCCGTCGCCGAGTCCGCCCACGCCACGTTGTCGTTGTGGGTGAGGGTCATGTAGCGCACGCCCAGCTCGTACAACCCCCGCAGGGTGCCGAGGGAGTTGGCGATCGAGTGGCCGCCCTCGGCGCCCATCAGGGAGGCGATACGGCCTTCACGCCGGCCCGCCTCCATGTCGGCGGCCGTGAGGGCGGGCCGCAGGTCGTCGCCGTACCGCGCGATCAACTGGCGTACGCAGTCGATCTGTTCGAGGGTCGCCGGCACCGCGTCCGGAAGGTCCGAGCGGACGTACACCGACCAGTACTGCGCGCCGACCCCGCCCGCGCGCAGGCGGGGGATGTCGGTGTGCAGGTGGGTGTGCTGGTCGGTGGCGATGTCGCGGGCGTCGAGGTCGTAGCGGACCTGTTCGCGCAGCGCCCACGGGAGGTCGTTGTGGCCGTCGACGACCGGGAACTCGCGCAGCAGTTCCCGGGCCTCCGCCAGGGAGTTCACGGACGTCACTTCCCGAAGCCGAATCCGCTGCCGCCGCCCGCGCCGCTCTCGACCTTGGCGCGCAGCCGCTTGCCCTTCTCGGTGGCCTGGTCGTTCAGGTCCTGCTGGAACTCCCGCATCCGGCCGAGGAGTTCCTCGTCGTGCGAGGCGAGGATGCGTGCCGCCAGCAGACCCGCGTTGCGCGCGCCGCCGACCGAGACGGTGGCGACCGGGACACCGGCCGGCATCTGGACGATCGACAGCAGCGAGTCCATGCCGTCGAGGTACTTGAGGGGAACCGGGACGCCGATCACCGGGAGCGGGGTCACCGACGCCAGCATGCCGGGCAGATGGGCCGCGCCGCCGGCGCCAGCGATGATCGCCTTCAGCCCGCGCTCGGCGGCGTGCTCGCCGTACGCGATCATCTCGTGCGGCATGCGGTGTGCGGAGACGACGTCGACCTCGTAGGCGATCTCGAACTCGTCCAGCGCCTGGGCGGCGGCCTCCATGACGGGCCAGTCGGAGTCCGAACCCATGACGATGCCCACGACGGGGCCTGCGAGGGGGCTCATTCTGTGATCGTGCCTCTCAGATAGCCGGCTGCGTGACGGGCGCGCTCCAGCACGTCGTCGAGGTCGTCGCCGTAGGTGTTGACGTGGCCCACCTTGCGGCCGGGCTTCACGTCCTTGCCGTACATGTGGATCTTCAGCTGGGGGTCGCGGGCCATGCAGTGCAGGTACGCGGAGTACATGTCGGGGTAGTCGCCGCCCAGGACGTTCACCATGACCGTCCATGGGGCGCGGGGGCGCGGGTCGCCGAGCGGGAGGTCGAGGACGGCTCGGACGTGGTTGGCGAACTGGCTGGTGATCGCGCCGTCCTGGGTCCAGTGGCCCGAGTTGTGCGGACGCATCGCGAGTTCGTTGACGAGGATGCGTCCGTCGCGGGTCTCGAACAGTTCGACGGCGAGGTGGCCGACCACGTCGAGTTCCTTGGCGATGCGCAGGGCCAGTTCCGTGGCCTGGAGGGCGAGCTCCTCCGCGATGCCGGGCGCCGGCGCGATGACGGTGTCGCACACGCCGTCGACCTGCTGCGACTCGACGACCGGGTACGCGACGGCCTGGCCGTGCGGGGAGCGGACGACGTTCGCCGCCAGTTCCCGTACGAAGTCGACCTTCTCCTCGGCCAGGACCGGGACGCCGGCCCGGAAGGGGTCGGCGGCCTCCGCCTCGGAGCGGACCACCCACACGCCCTTGCCGTCGTACCCGCCGCGGACCGTCTTGAGGACGACCGGGAAGCCGTCCCCCTCGGTGCCCCCCTCGGCCGCGAAGGCGACGACGTCGGCGGGGTCCGTCACGAGCCGGTGCCGTGGGCACGGCACCCCGATCTCGTCGAGCTTCGCGCGCATCACCCCCTTGTCCTGGGCGTGCACGAGCGCGTCGGGGCCGGGGCGGACGGGGATGCCGTCCGCTTCCAGGGCCCGAAGGTGCTCGGTCGGGACGTGTTCGTGATCGAAAGTGATCACATCGCACCCCTGCGCGAACGCGCGCAGCGTCTCCAGATCGCGGTAGTCGCCGACGACGACATCACCGACGACCTGGGCCGCGGAATCCTGCGGGGTGTCACTGAGGAGCTTGAATCTGATGCCGAGCGGGATGCCCGCCTCGTGTGTCATACGAGCGAGCTGACCCCCGCCGACCATGCCGACTACCGGGAACGTCACCCTCCAAGAGTATCGGCCCGGCTCTCCCGGCCGGATTACACGCCTGTGACCGATGTGCACAGGCATCCCCGGGAGGGGGTGGTTAGCATGGCTGGGTTGACGAAATCCCACACCGCGATCCCACAGACGGGGGCCGACAGACCATGGAACTTGGTTCCAAAGGTGGTTCCACAGGCGGTTCCGACGGGCTTCATACCCCGCCCAAGAGCGCTGTACGCCGACGATTCGACCAGTTCGCGGCCGAGGTCGCGAAGTTCGGGGCGGTGGGCACGGCCGGGCTTCTCGTCAACCTGCTCGTGTTCAACCTGGTGCGCGGCACGACCGACCTACCGGTGGTCCGCGCCAGTGTGACCGCCACCGTCGTGGCGATCTGCTCGAACTACATCGGCTTCCGCTACTTCACGTACCGGGACCGCGACAAGAGCGGCCGTACGAAGGAACTGACGCTGTTCCTGCTGTTCAGCGCGGTCGGACTGGTCATCGAGAACGGCGTGCTGTACGCGGCGACGTACGGCTTCGGCCTGGACAGCCCGCTGCAGAGCAACGTCTTCAAGTTCGTCGGGATCGGCGTCGCGACCCTGTTCCGCTTCTGGTCGTACCGCACGTGGGTGTTCCGTACGCTTCCGGCGCGTGAGGCGGTCGCCAGCGCCGAATCGTTCCTCGATGAGCTCCCCGAGGGCGGGACGATTCCCGGGCGCCGGGATCAGCGTCAGCGGGTGGGCTGAGCCGCGCCCCTGTGAGGGCGCCTACCGGACCGTCGGCTCCTCGTCCCCCTGCGGCTTCTTCAGGGGGTTGCGGGACAGGAACAGGCCGAAGACCGGCGGCTGCTGCTGGAGTAGCTCCAGACGGCCCGCGTCGGCCTCCGCGAGGTCGCGGGCGACGGCGAGGCCGATGCCCGTGGAGTTGCGGCCGCTGATCGCCCGCTCGAAGATCCGGGCGCCGAGGTCGGCCGGGACGCCGGGCCCCTCGTCCGTGACCTCGATCACGGCCTGGTTGCCGATGACGCGGGTGCGCAGGGCGACCGTGCCGCCACCGTGCATGAGTGAGTTCTCGATCAGCGCGGCCAGCACCTGCGCGACCGCGCCCGGCGTACCGACGGCCTGCAGATGCCGCTTGCCTGAGCTGACTATGGCCCGGCCCGCGCTGCGGTAGGCGGGGCGCCACTCGGCGAGCTGCTGCTGGATGACCTCGTCGAGGTCGAAGGAGACGGCGGAGCCGGTGCGCGGATCGCGCGCGTTGGTGAGGAGCCGCTCGACGACGTCCGTGAGCCGTTCGACCTGGGTGAGCGCGATCGTGGCCTCCTCCTTCACCGTGTCGGGGTCGTCGGTGAGGGTGATCTCCTCGAGGCGCATGGAGAGGGCGGTGAGGGGCGTACGCAGCTGGTGGGAGGCGTCCGCGGCCAGCCGGCGTTCGGCGGTGAGCATCCGGGCGATACGTTCCGCCGAGCTGTCCAGCACATCCGCGACCCGGTCGAGCTCCGGGACGCCGTACCGCTTGTGCCGGGGGCGCGGGTCGCCCGAGCCGAGGCGTTCGGCGGTTTCGGCGAGGTCGGTGAGCGGCGAGGCGAGCCGGTTCGCCTGCCGTACGGCGAGCAGGACGGCGGCGATGACGGCGAGCAGCGCGACGGCGCCGATGATCAGCAGGGTGCGGCCGACCTCACGGGTCACGGAGGACCGGGGTTCCTCGACCCGGACGGTCTCGCCCTCCTCGCCGTCCTCCTCGGCGGAGATGACGTCACCGACGGGCTGTTCCCCGACCTCGATCGGCGCGCGGCCGGGGATACGCACGACGGCGTACCGGTCGCCGGTGACGAGCCCCCCGAGGACCTTGGAGTTGATCTGCTCGTCGCCGAGGATGCGACTGTCCACGATGCTGGCCAGCCGCACGGCCTCGGAGTCCACCCGTTCCTGGGCGCTGCTACTGATCGTCCGCGTCTCGACGATGACGAGCGACACCCCGAACACGGCGATCACGACGAGCACCACAGCGAGCGTGGACTGAATAAGACGACGACGCACGGCCCCTCCGGGCGATGTCCAACACGGCGAACGAACCCCTGGGGGTGGTGGCGCGAAGCGCCCCACCCCAGGGGCGCGGGGAACTGCGCGACCAGCCCCCACCGGCCGGGAGTCGAACCCCGCACAGCCCCCGGAGGGTTACGCGCGTAGTCGACTAGCTCTTCTCGAACCGAAAGCCCACACCCCGGACCGTGGCGATGTACCGAGGGTTCGCCGCGTCATCACCCAGCTTCTTACGCAGCCAGGAGATGTGCATGTCGAGCGTCTTGGTCGAAGACCACCACGTCGTGTCCCACACCTCCCGCATCAGCTGGTCCCGCGTCACCACCCGCCCCGCGTCCCGCACCAGCACCCGCAGCAGGTCGAACTCCTTGGCCGTGAGCTGGAGTTCCTCGTCGCCCATCCACGCCCGGTGCGACTCGACGTCGATGCGCACGCCGTGCGTGGCGGGCGGCTGCTGGGGCTCGGCGGCGCCGCGCCGGAGCAGGGCCCGGACACGGGCGAGCAGTTCGGCGAGCCGGAAGGGCTTGGTGACGTAGTCGTCGGCGCCCGCGTCGAGGCCGACGACGGTGTCCACCTCGTCGGCGCGCGCGGTCAGGATGAGGATCGGCACGGTCAGGCCCTCGGCACGCAGCCGACGGGCCACTTCGAGGCCGTCCATGCCGGGCAGTCCGAGGTCGAGCACGACCAGGTCGATACCGCCCTGGATACCGGCGTCGAGCGCGGTCGGTCCGTCCTCGCGCACCTCGACCTCGTAACCTTCCCGGCGCAGTGCGCGGGCCAGCGGCTCCGAGATGGACGCGTCGTCCTCAGCGAGCAGTACACGGGTCATGACCTGATGGTAAACCGCCCTGGACACCGTCTGTGGTGTGACCAGGCGTTCTTGATTCTTACCTTTGGACGCCAGGACGAGGGCACCCATGACGGCCGGTGCGGCGCCCGCCTCGCATCACCACCCGAACCTGTGCCTCTGCGACGACACCTGACCTCTTACCTTCGAATAAGTGGCCTAAAATAGCCTGTCGCCTGTGATTCATGTCTCAAGTCCCTCCATTTGCGACTGTTACCTGTCATATGGCGAAAGGACGCTCTTAATCGCACCCGGGGACCTTTGGCAAGATTTCCGCCGAAGGTCTTTTTTGGCGGGGAGTTCGTCATGGCGGACGGCGGTGACGAAGGAGGACCAGGCGGCCGCTCTGAGTACGAGGGCGGGGGCGTCGGGGGTCTTGGAGTCGCGGACGGCCGGCGCGTGGAGGGTGTCGCAGACCTCGACGCACTCGCCGCCGTCGGTGTTGCTGTAGCTGCTCTTGCGCCAGGTGACCGCGCTCAGGTCGTTGGATCGCATCGCGCCTCCTCCAGCAGCTCCCCGATGAACTTCCGCGACTCGGCGGCGGACAGCGCCCGGTCGCGCATCGCGTCGTACGCGGACTGCAGGCGCTCGATCTGACCCCCGTCGTCGATGAGTTCACCATGGAGGTCGTTCTCCGTGTAAGCCACGACGCGGCCATCCACGAGTTGCAGGAACATCACCAGGCCGTTCATCAAACCGAACGGCCCCGCACTGAACGGCAGTACCTGCACGGTGACGTTCGGGCGCCCCGACATGGACACGAGGTGCTCCAGCTGCTCCGCCCACGCCTTCTGGTCACGCAGCACCAGCCGCAGCGCGGACTCGAACAGGATCGTGCGGAAGCGCGGCGCGTCCCGCGCCAGCAACATCACTCCGCGCTCGGCGCGCGCCTCGAC
This sequence comes from Streptomyces sp. NPDC047042, assembly GCF_040644035.1. NCBI lineage: Bacteria > Bacillati > Actinomycetota > Actinomycetes > Kitasatosporales > Streptomycetaceae > Streptomyces > Streptomyces sp. NPDC047042. The sequence goes on from NZ_JBEYVP010000017.1 coordinate 49,019, forward strand.
CTGCCGGATCAGCTCGTCGCCCCGGTTGCCGCCCGCCGCCAGCACCTCGGTCGCGTACCCCCGGGTCTGCAGCAGACCCGGAATGCTGCTCAGCCCGAAGTGCCACAGACTGAGCGCCTCCGCCTCGAACTCCATGTACGCGCGGTACTGCTCCTTGAACTCGCTCTTGTCCGCCAGCGCCAGTTCCCACAACGTCACCAGAAGCCTGCCCGTACCGAAGTACTGGTCGAGCGCCCGCACCACCTCGGCGCTGCCCAGCGTGTGGCCGTTCTCCATCTTGCCGAAGAGCGAGAAGTCCCAGCCCACCCGCTCGCCGAGCTGCCGCAGACTGTCGCCGTGCGCCTCCCGCAGCGCCTTCAGCTCCTCGGCGAACCGGGCGCGCGGCCGCCGACTGAGGCTCGTCACGGTGCGTCGTTGCGACATCTCGTTCCTCTCCTGCGGTAACTGTGGGTTGCCGTAGGACGTAGGGGAAATAAGCCCCGCCGAACGTGGACCTACGGCCCTGTCCACGACATTTCGCCCCATTGACCCGGCATGCTCGTCACACACCTGAACACGCACAGTAATTCGGCGACTGCACACAGCACAGGCATACGCCGGAACCTCCACCCGAGGAGTGACCCCATGACGACGAACTCCCTCCCGCGCCTCCCCCGTCGCAACCCCACCCTCACCCCGCGCGCCGTCCGCACCCCCTCCTGGACCCCTTCCGGCTCCTGGGCGGCGCCCACCCCCGAGGTCCTGCGCTCGCTGGAAGCGGCACTCGCACGGTGGGCGTCGTGACGACGGTCCCCGGCGGGCCGGACGCACCGCCCTGCGATGTGTGCGACGCCCTGACCGTCCAGCGGGACGCGGCGCGTGCGGCCGGCCGTACCGGCGAAGCCGGCGACTGCGAGCGGGAGTTGAGGGAGCACGAGGGACACGACCTGAGGCGTACGTCGTGACAGCGGCGCGAACGTACGGCTCCGGTCCCATCCACTGGCCGCCGCCCATGTGAACAGCTCGGGAGCAGCGCGGGACCCCGCCCGGAGATACGTTTCCGGAGCGGGGTCCCGGCGTCGCCGTAGGGTCCGTTCAGTGGGTCAGCGCAGGCGTCGGCGCCCTGGCATGAACGTGAACACCGCCACGCCCGCCAGGATCACCGTTCCGGCCACCAGCCCCAGCGCCTTCAGGGCGCCGTCGTTCTCGGCGCCCGTGTTGGCGAGGCCGCCGCCGGCCGCCGTACCGCCGGACGTCGTGGTCGACGAGCCGCCCGACGCGCCGCTCGCCTGTTCCTCGGTGTTCAGGGTCAGGGAGACCGCGGTCGGGGACGGGGTGCAGGTGGTGGTCGTCCCGACGGCCTTCACCGTCAACACGCCTGGTGACAGAGTCGATTCACCGGTCGCGCCCGGCTTGTAGGTGCCCTTCATGTCGGGGATCGTCATCGCGTCGCCCGTCTTGATCGGCGCCGCGTTGGTCGGGCCCTCGACATGGACGGTGCCCTTGTCGGACCCGCCGACGACGACCTCCATGGACGGCTTCACCACGTTCGCCGGGAGGTCGGCCGGGCTGTTCATCACCGAGCCCTTGAACTGGACGGTGAGGTCGTAACTGCCGCCGTTCTTCTTGGCGTTGATCTGGATGGGGTTCGTCACGTTCTTGGGGCCGAGGGGTGTCACGCACTTGTAGGGGATCTTCACCTCCTTGCCGGTGAAGTCCGTCCGGCCGTCGTCGCTCGCCGTGGCCGAGGGGCTCGGCGTGGCCGTCGGTGACGGTGTCGGGCTCGGGGTGTCACTCGGGGTCGGGGTGGGGCTCGAGGTCGGGGTCGGGGAGCCGGTCGGGGTCGGGGTCGGTGTGGGTGACTGCGAACCGCCGGTCCCCGCCGTCACCTTGATCGTCACCGAGGGCTGCACCGGCTGGGTCGGCGTGCACTTCGTGTCCGTCCCGAAGGCGTTGATCGTGTAGGCGTCCGGCGTCAGCGTCACGTCTCCCGCCGTCGTCAGTTTCACCTTGCCCTTCATGTCGGACAGGACCATCGCCCCGCCCTTGGGGATCGCCGGGTTCTGGCGCGGTCCGACCATCGCGATGTCGGCGCTCTGCGCGCCGCCCGCCTTCAACACCCCGCTCGGCTGGACCGAGTCGGCGGGAAGGTCGATCAGGTCCGGGTTCTTGGACGCGGCCTGCGTGAACTTCCAGACCACCTCCACCTCGTCACCCACCTTCGCCGTGGCGGGCGCGGTGATCTGCACCTTGGTCGTGCCGTTGACGGGCGGCAGGCCGGCGGCCGGCGGCGGTACGCACTTGGTCGCGTACGACACCTCGGCCGCCTGGGCGGGCCCCGCCGCGGCCACGCCCAGCAGGACACCGCCCGCTCCGCCGAGCAGCAACAGGGCCCCTGCCGCACTCCCACTCCGTCTCCGTTGGGTTCTCACGTGTTCCCCTTCGTCTTCGTCGTGTCGGTCCTCGGAGCGCCCGCGCCTGCGCCACCTATGTCTGTGCCTGCGCCTGTGCCTGTGCCCGCCTCCGGGTCCGTCTCCGGGTCCGTGACGGTGACCGTGATGGTGGTCGTCGTGCCGGGGTCGGCGTCCGGGGTGAACCAGGGCAGGGCCGACGAGGCGGCGGGCGCCGGCCGGGGCCGGTCGCGGTCGGCCCGCGCCCCCAACCGGGGCATGCGCAACGTCAGTTCGGGCTTCCGCGACGCCCTGCCGGGACGCCCCGCCGACTGCTGTCCGCCCGGTCCGCGGGGCCGTACCCGGTCCACCACCGCCATCCCGACGCGGAACACCGCCGCCGGTACGACGATCGCGGCCAGGGCCCAGAACAGGGTCACGCCCCACGGCCGGCCCACGCCCCACGGCTGCTCCACGAGCACCTTGCCGCCGTACTTGAGCGAGACCGTGTAGTCGCCGTGGGCCCCGCTCGCCAGTTCGACCGGCACCTCCACGCGCGCCTTGGCGCCCGGCTGGATGGTGCCGCGCCACTGCTGCTCCTCCCACTGCGGGGCGAACACCCCGTGGGCGGTGCCGATCTCGAACACCGGGTCCTTGACGGCCGCCGTCCCGAGGTTGCCGACGGTGATCGCGAGGGTCCGCGCGGGCGGCGCCCCGAACCAGGTCAGCACGCCGCTCGAACCGTCGAGCCGTGGGTCCGTGAGCACGGAGAGACGGCCCGAACCGACCTGTTTGGGCAGGGGTTCGACCGGGTGACCCGCGACCTTGAACACCGCGTCGGCGACCGCCTGCGAGGCTCCGGTCACCGACGTCACATGCACCACGCACGGGCACGGCACCGGCGGGTCGACCACCGGCAGGCTCTTGCTGAAGTGGCCCGTCGTGTCCGTCGTGACGGCTCTCGCGTCCGCGTTGGCGCAGGAGTTGGTGCCGCCGATCACGCCCCGGGACGGTTCCGCCCTGCCGCAGATCAGCATCATCAGCAGCACCTTCGGCTGCCATCCGGTCCCCGTCACGACGACCGAACTCCCGGTTCCCGCCTCGGACTCGGACACCTGGACGGCCGGCCCGTCCGCCGCCGTCGCGGTGGCCGACGGCAACATCAGGAGAGCGATCACCAGTGCCGCGAACAGTGCGGTAATCCGCCGCATCACGTCATCGCCCCCGTCAGCCGCTCGTCCGAGTCCGTCGTCAACTCCGCGCGCACGCACGGCGGTTCGTCATGTCGTTCATGTGGTTCGAGTCGCTCACGTCGCCTCAGCCGTCGTACGCCCAGGAGGGCCACGCCCGCCGACAGCGCCGCCGCGGTCCCCGTCACCCCGCCCCACGGCACGAACCGCACCGACGTGCCCGCCTCGTCGCGTACCGTGCCGTCCGCCGCGGTGACCGTCAGCCGTACGTCGACCGCGTCGAACGCCGGGCGCCCGGACCAGGGTTCGGCGAGGGCCAGGCGCCGGCCCGGGGACAGGCGTACGGGCAGGGTGCGCGGCGGTCGGTCGAGGCGGGGGCCGAGGAGGCCGTCCGCGTGGACGGCGAGTGTCGGGGTCAGGTCGGTGGTGCCGCGGTTGACCAGCTCGTACGTGATGCGGTCACCGCGCACCCGCACGTGCTCGACCGTCAGCGCCGGCAACCGGGGACCCCCGACCCGGAGTCGGACGCGTACCGTTTCGGTCCGGCCCGAGGCGCGGGCGCTGATCGTGGCGGTGCGGTCGCCGGGAGGCGTGCCCTCGGGGATGCGTACCGTGAAGGGCACGTCGGCGCGGGTGCGCGCCGGGACGTCGACCCCAGCGGCGGCGAGGGTGAGCCAACTGCCGCCGGTGAGGCGCACGTTGAGGGGCCGGGTCGTCGGGTTGCGGACGGAGAGCGTGTCCTCGAGAACCGTTCCGGGGGTGCCCTCCGCGTAGAAGTACGGCCGGTCGGCGCCCAGGGGCGCGACGGACCAGCCCTCGTCGGCCGCCGCCGGGGTCGCCGCGGCCAGCAGCGCGACGAGGCCGAGGAGGCTGACCAGACACGGGCTGAGGCACGGGCTGAGGCTGGGGCGAAGGACACGCATCGGCGGCTCCCGGATGTCGTACGGGTCTCGTACGGTCGTCCTCAGCGGCGTGCTGTCGGCTGGTTCCTGCGGGTCAGCCACAGCGCGCCCGCCGCGCCCGCGAGCAGGACCGTGCCGCCGAGCGTGCCCAGCGCGATCATCGAGTCCTCGGGGCCGGTCTGCGGGAGATCGGTTCCGGGATCCGAACCGCCGGTGCCGCCGCTGCCGCCTGTACCGCCGGTGTCTCCGCCGCCCGAGGCGCCCGTGACGTCGAGCGTCAGGGACGGCTTGGGGTTGTTGGTGGGCGTGCAGGTGGTGGTCGTACCGGCGGCCTTGATCGTCAGGACACCGGCCGTGAAGGTGACCTTGCCGTTCTTGGCCGGCTTGTACATACCGCTCAGGTCATTGATCTTTATGGGGGTGTTGGCGGGGAGCGCGGCCTCGTTCGGGGGCCCGCTGACACTGAGCGTGCCGCTGTCGGCGCCGCCCAGCTTGATCGTGGCGCTCGGGCTCATCGCGCCCTTGCCCAGTTCCACCGGGCTGGACGAGACGCCCTTCTGCCAGGACATGGTGACCTTGTAGGAGCCGCCGCTCTCCACCGCCTTGATGTCGATGGACGACAGGGCGCTCTTGACGCCGATCGGCGTGTCGCACCGGTAGTTGACGTCCACGATCTCGGCCCGGGCGGCCGGGGCCGCCATCAGCACCGCCGATCCGGCCAGTGCCGCGACGGACGCGAGCGCGGCGCTTCGTTTCGGGTGCGTTCGGTACGACATCGTCGTCCCCCATTTTCTGACGGCACATCAGATCGCGGATCGGCCGTCAAGGTACGCCGGGGGACCAGTAGTTGGAAGAGACAGCACACGCCGGGTTCGGTTCACAGCCGGGTGCGGGTCCGGTGGGGGCTGGACGAAAAGCATGGGGCGCAGCCCCTGCTTTTCAGGGGCGCGGGGAACTGCGCGACCAGCCCCCACCGGGCCCGCACCCGGCTGTGAACCGAACCCGGCGGCGAGCGTCACGCGGGAGCGCCCAGCTCCGCCCAAACCCTCTTGCCCGCGACACCGGGAATCCGTACGACCCCCCAGTCCAGACACAACCGCTGCACGATGAACATGCCGTGCCCGCCGGGTCGCCCCGCCCGGTGCGGGGTGCGCGGGGCTGGCTGGCCCGTGCCCCGGTCGGAGACCTCGACGCGGATCACCTTGTTGTCGCAGGTGATCCACATCTCGTCCGGCCCCTCGGCGTGCAGGCAGGCGTTGGTGACGAGTTCGGAGACGACGAGCAGTACGTCCTCGGCGGCGGCCCGCTGGTCGGCGGTCTCGGCGGGCAGCCAGCCCCACGCGTACAGCGCCTGCCGGGCGAAGTCACGGGCGAGCGGAACGACACCGCTTTGGCCGTCGAAACTCAGGCTGCGGGTCTGGCGACCCCCGGAAGCGCCGCTGGACTCGGCGGACTCCTCAGAGCCCGGCGAGTCGGGCCGGGTGGTGCTCATCAGCGCTTCACCTCACCGATTCACCAGTTCACGTACACGGTCGTCATTCAACACTGTTCCCCACGCACGTCCTTGTGTGCATATTCAGGATGTCTCCTGCCCGGCGGAACCGACACAACACCCCCAAAAAGAGCGCGCTCAACAGCCCGGTCGGCCGACCGGATGGTCTCGGCCGAAACAACTAGGACGATTCAGGAGACCCAGGAGACCCGGAGGACGCGGGAGGGTCCTCCGCCAGTGCGTCCGCGAGGGAGTCGTGGACGGTGAAAACGGCGTCCGCGCCCGTGATCTCGAACACCCGCGCGACCACCGGCTGCATTCCGGCGAGATGCACCCCGCCGCCCGCGGTCTCCGCCTTCAGGCGGGCGCCGAGCAGCACATTGAGGCCGGTGGAGTCGCAGAACTCCAGGCGCGTGCAGTCGACGACCAGCCGCACGAGGCCCTTCGCGAGGCAGTCCTCGAGCGGTTCACGCAACAGGTCGGCGGTGTGGTGGTCAAGCTCACCCGCCGGTGTCACGACGGCACTGTTGCCCTCGTGCCGCACCTCGACCAGAAGCCGGCCAGACTGTGTACTGCCGACCGTCCCGCGATCCATGCCGTCTCTCTCCCGAGGTCGTGGCTGCTTTCCGGCGCCCGGCGGCGCCCGACTGACGTCCACGAAGACTACGCCTTCCTCACAATCTCCGACACCTGAACTAGCAGGCATATGCGGACATAAGGGAAGGGAACGCACTTGCGGCGGACTCGGGAGAACGGGTAGGGCTAGTAGTGAGCCAGTTCCACCAGCGAGCCGGCCCGAGACAAGCACCCGACACGGCCGGCATTGGAGGCGCCGCACACCGCACCGCACGCTCCGGCTTCGGCAGCCTTATGCCGAGAACCATGGAGGACACCATGTCACCCCGGCTCGACGCATCGCATACCCAGACGGCGACGTCGACACCCCCTCCGGAACACACGGACTCCCATCAGCCAGACCAGCACATCCCGGGCCCCCGCGTTCCGGACCCCTTGGAGGGCCTCCCCGAGATCCCTCCGTACGACGAGGTGGGGGCGGTCGACGCCCGGGCCCTGTCGAAGACCCTCTTCGCGCGACTGGAGTCCCTGGAAGAGGGCACGCACGAGCACGCGTACGTCCGGAACACCCTCGTCGAGCTCAACCTGGCGCTGGTCAAGTTCGCCGCCTCCCGCTTCCGTTCGCGCAGCGAACCCATGGAGGACATCATCCAGGTCGGCACCATCGGCCTGATCAAGGCGATCGACCGCTTCGAACTGAGCCGCGGCGTCGAGTTCCCGACCTTCGCCATGCCGACCATCGTCGGTGAGATCAAGCGTTTCTTCCGCGACACGTCGTGGTCCGTCCGGGTACCGCGCCGGCTCCAGGAGCTCCGGCTCGACCTGGCCAGGGCCGGCGACGAACTGGCCCAGCAGCTCGACCGTGCCCCCACCGTGGGCGAGCTGGCCGAACGCCTCGATCTCTCCAAGGACGAGGTCGTCGAGGGCATGGCGGCGTCGAACGCGTACACCGCCAGCTCACTCGACGCGCAGCCCGAGGAGGACGACTCCGAGGGCGCTCTCGCGGACCGCATCGGGTACGAGGACCACGGCATCGAAGGCATCGAGTACATCGAGTCGTTGAAGCCGCTGATCGCCGAACTCCTGCCCAGGGACCGGCAGATCCTCGCCCTGCGCTTCGTCGCCAACCTGACCCAGTCGGAGATCGGCGAGGAGCTGGGCATCTCGCAGATGCATGTGTCACGACTGCTGTCGCGGACCCTGCAGCGGCTGCGGAAGGGCCTGTTGGCCGAGGGCTGAGGCCCGACAGCCGATGGCTGAGGCGTCCGGCAACGGCGTCCGCACGGGAGGGGTTTCCGGATACCCGGTCACCAGTTGATCGGTTACCTACGGAAACCCCTCCCCTCTTTTCCCAAAGGCCCCATGCGTCACCGACGCCGCCCTCAGACTGGCTGGTACGTCAGGACGGGGACGGGCCGGGGGTGCGAGGAGGCGGACGGATGTCCCAGGGCACCGACCACAGCGGGGTGTACGACGACAGCGAGCTGTACGGGCAGTACGCGGGCGCGCCCGACGCCCGGCTCACCGAGTTACTGCGCACCAACTCCCCCACCGCGTACCCGGCGTTGCAGGAACTCCGCTCCCGCCACCGCGCGTCCGTCCTCGCGTACGCCGGGCTGTGCACGGCGAGCGGCTCGGCGGCGGACCGGCTGGCGACCCAGGCGTTCACCACGGCGGCCCGGGACACCGCGCGCGGCAACGAGCCGAGCGTGCCATGGCGCCACCAACTCCTCCTGACCACAGCGGACTTGACGGCGTCATGGGCGGCCGACGAACGCGCGGCGGGCCTCGACCCGAGCCTGCTCCTCGTCCTGAACAGCGCCGGCGGCGGCTGGCCGCCCCCGCCCATGCTGGGCCCGTTCCAGTCGCTGCCGGCCCGCACGCAGGGCCTCATCTGGTACGGCATCGTGGAGCGCGAGTCCGAGGAACGGACCGCCGCTCTCCTCGGGCTGACGCGCGAGGACGTGACGCACGAGCTGGACTCGGCGCTCCAGGCCCTGGCGCAGGCCTGTCTGCGGTTCCGGCTGGCCGCCTCCGACGACCCGCGCTGCCAGGACTTCCGCCGGCTGATCGAGGAGTCGCTCCGCCCCGTAAATCCGCGCCACAGCACGGACCTCAACTCCCACATGGTCATCTGCCCGCACTGCTCGGTGGCCTACCAGGAGCTCTCCGCCCTGCGTGACAACCCGCGCGCGGCGCTGGGTGACGGTCTGCTGCCGTGGAGCGGCCCGGCGTACGCGCGGGACGCGCCGACGGTCACCCGTGCCAACACCGCACTATCGGAGGGCAGTTGGTCCGGGGCCCCGCCCAGGCCGTCCCGTCGGCGGTTCGTGCTGGCCTCGGCGGTGCTGGGCGTGACGCTCGTACCGCTGCTGATCGTGCTGCTGTCGCCGGGCGACGGCTCGTCGGAGCAGCAGGACCCGGTGGGCTCTCCCCCGGTCACCTCGGTCCCTGGCGGCCCCGGGGCGCCGGCCCCCTCCTCGCCGACGGCCGACCGGTCCCCCGCGCCTTCCTCGTCCCCCACCCCGTCACCGTCGCCGACTTCCCGGCCGCGGGTCACTCCGTCCCCGACTCCGAAGCCGGCCCCCACGGGCAAACCCGCGCCCACGCCCGTCTTCCGGGCGCCGGGGGCCGCGACCGCGCAGGTGGTGAACGTGGCCTCGGGGCGCTGCCTGGACATCCGGGGCGGTGTACCGGCGAAGGGCACGGATGTCGTGACGGCGCCCTGTTCCGCCTCCTCCGCCACGCAACGCTGGCGGGTGGACGCGGGCTCGCAGCTCGTGCGCTCGGCCGCCGACAGCGATATGTGCCTGGACAGCCGGGGTGATGTGGACAAGGGCGTGGGCATCTGGGAGTGCGCGTCGGTGAACGACGACGACAACGGGGACAACCTGCGCTTCACCGTGGACCCCGACGGGGTGATCCGCCCGGCGATCGCCATCGCGACGGGCCTCGCCCCGGACGTCGACGGCGGCCTGACCCTCGTACCGCTGACGGGCGGTTCGGGACAGCGGTGGCGGGCCGGCGCTAGCTGAAAAGTCGGTGGCCGCCAACCTCCCGCGTCAAGAACACGTTTCACTTCCGCCGTACCGACAGTCCGGAAGCGAAGTGAAATGCCGCCGCGCGCACCCGGGCAACCCCGGCCGCGGGCGGTGGCGACCCGATGGTGAATCCCGTTCCCCACAAAGGGAGTTCACCGATGCGCAAACACCTCGCACGACTGCTGGCCGTCCTCGCGGCGCTGGCCGCGTTGATCGCCGCGCCCGGTCTGCCCGCGGCGTTCGCCGCTCCCGCCGTGACGGCGGCCGAGACCCGGGCACAGGAACAGACACAGGCGCAGGCAGCCGACGACTGGAACCCGCCCGCCAACCTCGTACAGCCGCTCAACCAGGTCTGGAACCACGTCGAGTCGACGTACGGGAACCTCTACGGCTTCCGCAACTACGGCTGGGACCAGGTCATGGCCAACCGGGGCAGCGTCAACTACTGCGTTCGCTGGGAGTCGGACGCGCCCGTCAGCACCGCCCTGCGCGACCGGATCCACGCCGCGCTGAAGAAGCAGTTCGCCAAGTGGATGGCGGCCATGGTCGACAACGGCAGGGGGCACAACGCCTGGCCGTACACGAACGTCCCGGTCAACATCGTCGGCTGGGCCGTGAAGAACCGCTCGACCCTTCAGTGGACGGACAACTCCGTCGACATCTACGCCGGAAACCTCGACGGCGGCGGCTCCCCGCAGTGCGCCCCCGACTGCGGCCGCTTCTTCCACCAGGACGGCAACTACTCACGCTGCCCGGGCGGTGCGGCCCGCCACTACGACCAGTCGCTGTGGCTGACGAAGGGCTTCCAGGGCGGCGCCGGTGGTGACTGGGGCCAGCGGGTCGGCCAGGAGTACTTCACCAACACGCTGGACCAGGAGAACATCCACATCTATCTGCACGAGGTCGGCCACACGTTCGGGCTGGACGACTTCTACGACTGGACCCCCACCGGGCAGTGCTGCTTCATCATGAACGCGGGCAGCGCGACCCAGATCACCGAGTTCGACAAGTGGATGCTCCGCGACTTCTGGCGCCACCTGAAGAACCGTTACGGCCTCTGAGCAGGTGATCAGAGGGCCAGGAGCACTCAGACGATCCGTACGCCCCGCCGCCACACCCCGCTGACCAGCGGAACGCCCGGCCGGTAGGCCAGGTGGACATGGCTCGGGGCGTCCAGGAGCGTCAGGTCGGCGTACGCCCCGGGCGTGAGGCGGCCGACGTCGGTGCGGCGCAGCGCCTGTGCGCCCCCCGCCGTCGCCGACCAGACCGCCTCGTCCGGGGTCATGCCCATGTCTCGTACGGCCAGTGCGACACAGAAGGGCACGGAGGAGGTGAAGGAGGACCCCGGGTTGCAGTCCGTGGACAGTGCGACCGTGACGCCCGCGTCGAGGAGACCGCGGGCGTCCGGCCACTGCGCGCGGGTGGAGAACTCGGCGCCGGGCAGCAGGGTCGCGACCGTACGGCTGTTCGCGAGGGCGTCCACGTCGGCGTCGGTGAGGTGGGTGCAGTGGTCGGCGCTGGCGGCGTCGAGCTCGACGGCGAGCTGGACCCCGGGACCGTACGAGAGCTGGTTGGCGTGGACGCGCGGGTGCAGCCCCTTCGCCTTGCCGGCCGTGAGGATCGCGCGCGCCTGGTCGCCGTCGAAGGCGCCCTTCTCGCAGAAGACGTCGATCCAACGGGCGTACGGGGCGCAGGCGTCGAGCATCTCGCCGGTGACCAGGGCGACATAGGCGGCCGGGTCGTCGGCGTAGTCCGGGGAGACGATGTGGGCGCCGAGGTAGGTGACCTCGTCGGTGTGGGCGGCGGCGATGCGCAGGGCGCGGGCCTCGTCCTCGACGGTCAGGCCGTACCCCGACTTGGTCTCGAAGGTCGTCGTGCCCTGGTGCAGGGCCTCGCGGAGGTAACGGGTGAGGTTGGCCTCCAGTTCCGTGTCCGTGGCGGCACGGGTGGCGGCGACGGTCGTGCGGATGCCGCCTGCCGTGTAGCCGCGCCCCGACATGCGGGCGTTGAACTCCTGCGTCCGGTCGCCCGCGAAGACGAGGTGCGAGTGGGAGTCGACGAAGCCCGGCAGGACGGCCCGGCCACCGGCGTCGACCCGATTGTCAGTGGCGGGTGCTTTGCTGTTCTCACCGGTCCAGACGACGCGATCGCCCTCTATGACGACGGCCGCGTCCAGGACCAGCCCCAATGGAGAACCGTCGCCGAGAGAGGGGTCGTTGGTGACCAGGCTGCCGATGTTCGTGATGACAGTCGTCGTGCCGGTGGTGGTGTCGGTCGTACTGCCGATAGCGCTGTTCGTCCGGTTCGGGCTGCTCGGACTGTTCGGCGTGCTGGTGCTGTTCATGGCGTCCTCGTGGGTGGCGGGCCGGGCAGGGGGCCGTACCGGCGGGCGTACGGGGTTCAGCCGCGCAGGGCTTCGACAGCGGCCGCAAGCGCCTGCGGCACCTCGGGTACGAGGGTGTGCGCCCCGTCGCGCACGACGTGCCGGCCGCCCACGACCGTATGACGCACATCCGCTGCCGACGCTGCGAATACCGCCGTCTCGGCTCCCAGGCGAGGCACCGGCCCCGCAGTTCTGACCGAGTCGAGCGCAATCGTCGTGAAGTCGGCGAGCGCACCCGCCTCCAGTACGCCGGCGTCGTCCCAGCCGAGGGCCGCGTGACCGTCGGCGGAGGCCGCCCGGAGCAGGGCCGCCGCGGTCCAGTGACCCCGGGTGCGGGTGCGCAGCCGCTCGTTCAGTTCCATGGCGCGCGCCTCTTCGAGCAGGTCGATGACGGCGTGGCTGTCGGAGCCGAGGGAGAGCGGTGAGCCCGCGCGCTGCAGGGCCACGGCGGGGCCGATGCCGTCGGCGAGGTCGCGTTCGGTGGTGGGGCACATACAGGTGCCGGTGCCGCTGTGGCCGAGGAGCGCGATGTCGTCGTCGGTGAGGTGGGTGCTGTGGACGGCGGTGGTGCGGGGGCCGAGGACCCCGTGGTCGGCGAGCAGGCGGGTGGGGGTGCGGCCGTGGGCGGCCTGGCAGGCGTCGTTCTCCGCCGTCTGCTCGGACAGGTGGACGTGAAGGGGCGCCCGGCGTTCTTCGGCCCAGCGGGCCACAGTCGCCAACTGCCCGGCGGGCACGGCCCGTACGGAGTGGATGGCGGCGCCGATCCGTGCGTGATCCCGTTCCTTGAGAACTGAACAGCGTTCCGCCCAGGCGTCGGCCGTGCCGTCGGAGAAGCGGAGCTGGTGGCGGTCGGGGGCCTGGCCGAAGCCCGAGGAGAGGTAGGCGGTGTCGAGGAGGGTGATGCGGATCCCGGCGTCGGAGGCGGCGGCGATGAGGGCCTCACCCATGGCGTTGGGGTCGGCGTAGGGGGTGCCGCCGGGGGCGTGGTGTACGTAGTGGAACTCGCCGACTGCGGTGATGCCGGCGAGGGCCATCTCGGCGTACACGGCACGCGCGAGGGCGTGGTAGCTGTCCGGGGTCAGCCGGTCGGCGAAGGAGTACATGATCTCGCGCCAGGTCCAGAAGGTGCCGGAGCCGACCTGGACTGTGCCGCGCAGGGCGCGGTGGAAGGCGTGGCTGTGGGCGTTGGCGAGCCCGGGCAGAGTGAGCCCGCGCAGGATCTCGGCGCCGGGGGGCGGGGTGTCGACGCCCGTCCGGACGGCGACGATCCGACCGCCCTCGACCTCCAGGGCGACGCCCGGCTCGACGTTGGTGTCGAGCCAGGCGTGCTCCAGCCAGTACGTCCGTGCTCGGGGGTGCGTCACGTGCAGGCCAGCCCTTCCAGTACGCCGGCGAGTGCGATCACCCCGGCCACGCAGTCGTCCTCGGCGGCGTACTCCGCCGGGGAGTGCGAGACGCCCGTGGGGTTGCGCACGAACAGCATGGCGGTCGGGATGCTCCCGGAGAGGATCCCGGCGTCGTGTCCGGCCCCGGTGCCGAGGACGGGGACGGTGAGGCCGGTGTCCTTGCCGAGGACGCGGGCGAGTTCGTCGCGCAGGGCGTGGTCGAACTCGACGACGGGGGTGAACGACTCGCGGACGACGTCGAGTTCGATGCCGTGCGCCTCGGCGTACTCGCGGGCGGCCTTCTCGACGCCGGAGACGACGGTGTCCAGGGCGTGCTGGTCGGCGGCGCGGGAGTCGAGCCAGCCGCGTACGAGGGAGGGGATGGCGTTGACCCCGTTGGGCTCGACGCTGATCTTCCCGAAGGTGGCGACGGCACCGGCGAGCTGCGCCTCGCGCCGGGCGGCGAGGACGGTCTCGGCGTAGGACAGCATGGGGTCACGCCGGTCGACGAGCCGTGTCGTACCGGCGTGGTTGGCCTCGCCCCGGAAGTCGAACCGCCACCGGCCGTGCGGCCAGATGGCACTGGCGATGCCGACGCGGTCGCCGCTGAGATCGAGCGCCCTGCCCTGCTCGACGTGCAGCTCGACGAAGGCACCGATCCGGGCGAGCCGCTCGGGGTCGGGCCCGATGGTGTCCGGGTCGTACCCGGCGGCCTCCATGGCCCTGGGCAGTGTCACCCCGTCCCCGTCGGTGAGCAGCCGGGCCTGCTCGACGGTGACGGCACCTGCGGTGAGCCGCGACCCGACACAGGCGAGCCCGAACCGGGCGCCTTCCTCGTCCCCGAAGTTGACGATGGCGAGCGGCTTGCGGAACCGCGCCCCGCGCCCCCTCAGTTCATCAAGAGCAGCGAAGGAGGAGACCACACCGAGGGGCCCGTCGAAGGCCCCGCCATCGGGCACGGAATCAAGATGCGACCCGGTGACAACGGCGTCCCCGGCAAGGGGATCCCCCAGCCAGGCCCACTGATTCCCATTCCGATCGACCTCATATACAAGCCCCCGCCCCTCGGCCTGCTCCTTGAACCAGGCCCGACACTCAAGATCGACCCCGGTCCAGGCAAAACGCCGATACCCACGAGACTCAGGATGCCGCCCAATGGGAGCAAGCTCCCGCCACATCCCAAGAAATGAGGACCCGCCACCAGGCCCCCCAGGCTGCGGGCCCTGGGCGGCAGTCGGCCCGCCAGGCTGTGGGCAGTCGTTCCGCAGGGCGATGGGGGTCCCCCCGCTCGAACGAAGTTGAGAGTGGGGGAGGGTGGGCACAGCCTGGCCCGCAGGCGGCGACGCCCCGCCCGCCCCCACCGGAGCGTTGCCGTCCCTCACGCGGAACCCCCCTCACGCATCGGCACCCGCACGCCCCGCTCGTCGGCAACCGTCTCCGCGATGTCGTACCCCGCGTCCACGTGCCGGATCACACCCATCCCGGGGTCGTTCGTCAGCACCCGCCGGATCTTCTCCCCCGCCAGCTTCGTCCCGTCGGCCACCGAAACCTGGCCCGCGTGGATCGACCGCCCCATCCCGACCCCGCCCCCATGGTGGATGGACACCCACGACGCGCCGGAGGCGACGTTCACCATCGCGTTCAGCAGCGGCCAGTCGGCGATCGCGTCGGACCCGTCCAGCATCGCCTCGGTCTCCCGGTAGGGAGACGCGACCGACCCGCTGTCCAGGTGGTCGCGGCCGATCACCAGCGGCGCGGCCAGCTCCCCGCTCGCCACCATGTCGTTGAACCGCTCGCCCGCCCGGTCCCGCTCGCCGTAGCCGAGCCAGCAGATGCGGGCCGGCAGCCCCTGGAAGTGGACCCGCTCCCCGGCCATCCTGATCCAGCGGTGCAGCGACTCGTTCTCCGGGAACAGCTCCAGCATCGCCTTGTCCGTCTTCGCGATGTCGGACGCCTCGCCCGACAGCGCCGCCCAGCGGAAGGGTCCCTTGCCCTCGCAGAAGAGAGGGCGGATGTACGCGGGCACGAAGCCGGGGAAGGCGAACGCCCGCTCGTATCCGGCGAGTTGGGCCTCGCCCCGGATCGAGTTGCCGTAGTCGAAGACCTCCGCACCGGCGTCCATGAAGCCGACCATCGCCTCCACGTGCCGGGCCATCGACTCGCGCGCCCGGGTGGTGAACCCGGCCGGGTCCTTCGCCGCGTAGGTCGCGAGGTCGTCGAAGTCGACGCCGACCGGCAGGTAGGACAGCGGGTCGTGGGCCGAGGTCTGGTCGGTGACGATGTCGATGGGGGCGCCCTCGGCGAGCATGCGCGGGAGCAGCTCCGCCGCGTTGCCCAGCAGGCCGATGGAGAGCGGGCGGCGGGCGTCCCGCGCCTCGACGGCGAGCCGGAGGGCGTGCTCCAGGGAGTCGGCCTTGACGTCGAGGTACCGGTGCTCGATACGGCGCTCGATGGCACGCGGGTCGACGTCGATACAGATCGCGACACCGTCGTTCATCGTCACGGCGAGCGGCTGGGCGCCGCCCATCCCGCCGAGGCCCGCGGTGAGGGTGATCGTCCCCGCGAGGGTGCCGCCGAACCTCTTCGCGGCGACGGCGGCGAACGTCTCGTAGGTGCCCTGCAGGATGCCCTGGGTGCCGATGTAGATCCACGACCCGGCCGTCATCTGCCCGTACATGGTCAGACCCAGCTGTTCCAGACGGCGGAACTCCTCCCAGTTGGCCCAGTCGCCGACCAGGTTGGAGTTGGCGATCAGGACACGCGGGGCCCACTCGTGGGTCTGCATGACTCCGACCGGGCGGCCCGACTGGACGAGCATCGTCTCGTCCTGCTTGAGGGTGCGCAGGGTGCGGACCATGGCGTCGAAGGAGCGCCAGTCACGGGCGGCCTTGCCGGTGCCGCCGTAGACGACCAGCTTGTCGGGGTGCTCGGCGACCTCGGGGTCCAGGTTGTTCTGGAGCATCCGGAGGGCGGCCTCCTGCTGCCATCCCAGGGCACTCAGTTCCGTACCGCGCGGGGCTCGTACGGGGCGGGGTCCTGACATGGTCTGCCTCCCAGCGGACTGACAGCGGACTGTCGCAGTGGATATTCACATCTCGATATTCACATCGTGACTTTCTGAATAGAATTAGTCAATACCTTCTCGCGTCGGCATGCGCGCGCCGTGGATGTTTGGCTTGACCCCGTCGGCATCACATCAACGCCACGGGGGACGCCATGGAACAGCACGGATCCAGCCGGACGGCCCGCCGGGACGAGGCCGTACGAGCCGCCGTCGAGCAGGGACTGCTCAACGCCGGCGCACCCATCGTCGGGCTGCTCGACGTCACCGGCATCCGCGAGTCGGCCGCCGAGCTGCGCGCCGCGTTCGAGGCGGTCGTGGCGCCCGGCACGCCCGTGCTGCACGCCTTCGCGGTGAAGGCGACCCCGCTGGTGCCCGTACTGCGGCTGCTGCGCGAGGAGGGGCTCGGGGCCGAGGTGGCGAGCCCGGGGGAACTGGCGTTGGCCCGTGCGGCGGGCGTGCCGCCGCACCGGACGGTGCTCGACTCGCCCGCCAAGACACCGGCCGAGCTGCGTGAGGCGCTGGCCCTGGACATCGCCGTGAACGCCGACAATCCGCAGGAGCTGGACCGGATCGACGCACTGATGAGGTCCGCGACCAGCCGGTCCCCGATCGGGATCCGGGTGAACCCGCAGATCGGCGGCGGGTCGATCGGGGCCACGTCCACCGCCACCGCGACCTCGAAGTTCGGGGTCGCACTGCTGGACGAAGGGGCGCGCGAATGGATCGTGGGGGCGTACGCCGGGCGCCCGTGGCTGACCAGGCTGCACGCGCACACAGGTTCGCAGGGCATCCCGCTGTCGCTGATGGTGCGGGGCGTGGCGGAGACGTACGCGCTCGCCGAGGAGATCAACCGGCGAGTCGGGCGGCGGCAGATCGACACGATCGACATCGGCGGCGGGCTGCCGGTCAACTTCGCGTCGGACGCGACGACACCGACGTACGCGCAGTACGCGCGGCTGCTGCTCGAGGCGGTGCCGGGGCTGTTCGACGGGCGGTACGGGCTGGTGACCGAGTTCGGGCGGTCACTGCTGGCCAAGCACGGCACGGTGGTGGCGCACGTCGAGTACGCGAAGAGCGCGGGCGGGCGGCCGGTCGCGGTCACGCACGCGGGTGTGCAGGTCGCGACGAGGACGGTGTACGCGCCAGGGTCGTGGCCGCTCAGGATCGCCGCGTACGACGGGAAGGGGCGCCCCAAGTCCGGGGCGGACGTGGTGCAGGACGTGGCCGGGCCCGCCTGCTTCTCGGGCGACCTGCTCGCCGAGGGGCGCGCACTGCCGCTGCTCGAACAGGGCGACTACGCGGCGGCGCTGGACACGGGCGCGTACTACTTCGCGCACCACTACGCGTACAACTCCCTTGCCCGGCCCGGGATCTACGGCTTCGTACCGGCCGGGGGCAACGACGATGGCGGCGGTGAGGGTGAGGGTGAGGGCGACGGTGACCGCCGGGACAGTGCGGCCGGCGGCGTCACCTTCGCCGTCGTGCGGGAGCCGCAGACCGTGGCCGAGATCGTGGCCGAATCCGGAGGGGCGCACGCCGCCGCACTCACCACCCTCCCCACAACCGCCTCCCCGTCAGCACGCCCTTGACGGACTCCGGGGAACATGCAGGTCAACTGCCGTGAAAACGGACTCAGTCGACCCACCTTAGTCATCCGGCGCATGTTCCACCGGAAAATGCCAGATCTCTCACTCCTCATGCACACGTTGCGTAGCGTCTGTGTCACTCAGCCGAACATCAGGTTGGCCGATCATCCGTCGGCCGAACTCCAGGCGGGGTGACGGAAAACCGGCCGGACAGACGCGAACGGGACAGGCAGGAGGGGCCAAGGGTGCCCGGAATCGACGAGTGCTTACTGGAAGCCATGCGGCTGCCCGGTGCCCGGGGCGCCGCGCTGGTGGACTGGACCAGCGGGCTGGCACTGGGCACCGTCGGGGAGTCCCCGGGCGGTGATCCGGAGACGATGGCGGCCGAGGCGGCCGAACTGGCCCGGCTGGCGGCCGAACACCGCGCGTTCGCCCCGGAGGACGACGACGGCGCGGACGCGGACACGGACGCCGGTGCCGGTGGGTTCACCGGGGGCCGGCCCGGCCAGGACCCTCCGGTCGAGGATCTGATCATCAGCAACCGCGACAGCTACCACGTCCTGCGGTTCGTCACGACGAGCTTCGACAGCAGTGTGTTCCTGCATCTGTGGCTGGCCCGCGCGGAGGGCAACCTCGCGCTGGCCCGTATCCGGCTCGGCGAGATGGCGGGACGGCTGGTGCTGGGATGACGACGCTGCACACGAATCTGACGACCCCGCCGCCGCGTCTGCCGGTGCGGGACAAGGCGGCGGCCCGGCAACGGGCGTGGGGCGGGGTCTCGCCGATGCTCGCCCGGCTCGCCGGTGAACGGGCCACGGGCGTCCTGGTCCGCGAGTGCGGCTCGCTCTACCTCGCCGACGGCCAGGTGGTGCACGCCGACAGCCCGGCGGTCCCGGGTCTCGACGTACTCCTCACCGCGCGCGGCACGCTGGACGCGCAGGGCTGGCGGGACGCGGTGGGCGCGGCCGGCGGGGGCAACCGGGTCGGGCGGTTCCTGGTGGAGAGCGGCCGGATCGGCGCGGGCGCCCTGGAGGTGTGCCACCTGGGGGCGCTGTACGACGCCGCGTACTTCGCTCTCGCGCCCAGCGGCGCACCGGGGCACTTCCGGTACGGGGACACGCACTGGCTCGGTCCGGTGCGCCCGGTGCCGGTGGCGGCGGTCGAGCGCGAGACGCTGCGCCGGCGTGCCCTGCTGCACCGCATCTGGCCCGACCCGGCCCCCGACAGCGCCCCGCTGCTGCGTTCCGGCAGCCCGGCCGCGCCGTCGGTCTCCGCCCGCCAGCACGCCGTACTGGCCCTGGTCGACGGTGTCCGTACGGCGGCGGACATCGCGCTGGCGCTGGCCCGCCCGACCTTCCACGCCCTGGTGGACATCCGGCGCCTGGCAGCGGCCGGAGTCATAGCCCCGGCCGCGATCCCGGCGCCGCTGCCCGACCCCTCGCCCCCACCACCCGTGTCCGCCGCTCCCCAGGCTCACCCGGCTCACCCGGCCCCTGCCGGAACACTGCCGCCGTCGTTCGCCGACCCCAACATCACGCTGCTGAAGAGGCTCAGGGATGCGCTGGAGGCCCTTTGAACGGCAGCGCCCGCGTGCCGAGAGGAGACAGACACTCATGGCGGCCGAGGCCGAAGTCATGGACGAACTCCGTCGGCTGCGGGCCCGCGTGCCGCAGCTCACCGGTGCGCTCGCGGCCAGCGTCGACGGTCTCGTCCTCGTCCAGGACACCCCCGGAGTCGAACCGGAGACGGTCGCGGCGCTCACCGCCACCGCGCTCAGTGTCGCCGTACGGATGGCGGAGGCGACCGGCCAGGGCGACTTCCGCGAGCTGCTGGTGCGCGGGGTCTACGGCTATGTGGCGACGTACGCGGCGGGCCGTACCGCCGTGCTGACGCTGCTCGCACAGGACCGCGTCAACGTGGGCCGACTGCACCTGGAGGGCCGCCGGGCGGGCCTGCGCATCGGCGAACTGGTCGACGCGGAGGCCGGGGCGGAGACGGAGCAGCCACGCGTACGGGCAAGGCCGGCCCTCGCCCCGCCCCCGACAACCACCCCGACAACCACTCCCACTCCCACTCCCACCCCTCCCCCCATGCCCACCCGAACCAAGACCCCGCGCGCGCCACGCACACCGACTACCACGCCCAACGCGCGTACCACCACTGATAGTTGAACCGGAAGCAGGAGAGGACCACCGTCATGGCCAACACCGAGACCGCGCTCAAAGAGGCGCTGACCTCCATCGAGGGCGCGACCGGAGTCGCGCTCGTCGACTACACCAGCGGCATGGCCCTGGGCACGATGGGCGGCAGCAAGACGTTCGACCTGAACGTCGCCGCCGCGGGCAACACCGATGTCGTCCGCGCGAAGATGCGGACGATGGAGCACCTCGGCCTGAAGGGCGAGATCGAGGACATCCTGATCACGCTCTCCAGCCAGTACCACCTGATCCGGATGATGAAGGGGCGCGGCGGCAACGGCCTCTTCCTCTACCTGGTGCTCGACATCAACCGTTCCAACCTGGCGATGGCCCGCCACCAGCTGAAGAGGATCGAGGCGGAAATCGAGGTCTGAGCCGACCGGCACCGAAAGGCCCTGGCCGGGCCGGGACCGACGGGTCCTGGCCTGGCCGGCAGCGGCGGGTCCTGGACGGGCCGGCAGCGGCGGGTCCTGGACGGGCCGGCAGCGGCGGGTCCTGGGCCTGGACGGGACGGGACCGGCGGGCCCTGGGCCGGGCCGGGACCAGCAGGCCCTGGGCCTGGACGGGCCGGGACCGGCAGGCCCTGGACGGGACGGGCCGGGACCGGCAGGCCCTGGACGGGATGGGACCGCTCAGACCAGTACGTCGCCGCGGCGGCGCGCCCCGCCCGGGGTCGCGTCGCCCGCGGCGATGCCGGTGGTGCGGTAGGCCTTGACGGGCTTGCCGGCCGGGGCCCCGGAGCGCGGGCCCAGCCAGTCCACCCGTACCCACAGCAGTACGTCGTCGCCGCGCTCGCGCCGGCCCAGCCAGGCGGCCTTGAGCCGCAGCCCGGTGCCCGCCCCGGCGAGCAGCATTCCGCCCGCCGCGGGTACCGCGAAAGAACTGCCCAGCGCGGCGGCGAAGGCGAGCAGCAGCCACCAGCGGTGGCCCCGGCGCCAGTTGCGCACGGTCACCGCGCGGTCCTGGAGCACATCGTGCCTGCCGGCCCGCGCGGCACCGGCGGCGAGCCCGGTGTAGCGCCCGCGCCGCACATACGCCACACCGGCGCACGCGACGATGAAGAGGGCGGCCCCCGCCATGACCCCGATCCGGCGCCCGGTGATCCCCGGTACCAGTACACCGACGCCCGCCGCGAACACCCCGAGCCACCACAGGGGCGCCGCTCCGGCCCGTACGACCACGGCCACCCGAGCGAGGCCCTGCCCTCCGCGAACTCCGCGACCTTCGCGACCTTCGCGAACTCCGTGTGCCACCACGTCCGCCTCCCGGTTCGTCTCTCCCGGCACAGTCCTGTCCTGCTCCTGTCGGAGCGGGAGAGTAGCGAGCGAACGTGAGACGAGTCTGAGAGCGGCGAAGGGAGTGCGGGGCCCGGCGGGGGCCTACTCGACGAACAGTCCCCGGGCCGCCGCCCGCGCGTCGAACTCCTCCAGGCGGGCCTGGGCGTCCGGCAGGTCGTCGCACATGGCTTCCAGCAGTACCCGGCCGAGCAGCATCGGCGCGCAGGCGGTGTCGAAGGCCAGGCCGGTGCCGACGGCGGCGGGCAGCAGCAGGTCGGAGACCTTCGCGACCGGCGCGAACGCCGAGTCGGCGACGGTGACGACGGTCAGCCCCGCCGACTTGGCGTAGGCGAGGGTGTCGACGACCTCGCGCGGATGCCGGGGCAGCGCGAAGCACAGCAGGGTGGTGGCGCCCGCCCGTACGGCGGCGTCGATCCGGTCGTGGATCATCGTGCCGCCCTCGTGGAGCAGCCGTACGTCCGGGTGGACCTTGGCGGCGAAGTACGCGAAGCCGTACGCCTGGGAGGCGGCGGCGCGCAGCCCGAGGACGGGCAGGGGCCGGGACGCGGCGAGCAGCCGGCCCGCCCGGTGCACCGGGCGCGGGTCGGCGAGGATCTCGGCCAGGTGTCGCAGGTTCTCGATCTCGGCCTCGACGGCCTGCTGGTACTCGTTGTACGAGCCCGGCTCGGCGCCCTGTTCGGCGGGGGCGACCTCGCGCAGGTGTTTGCGCAGGGCCGGGTAGCCGTCGAAGCCGAGGGCGACGGCGAAGCGGGTGACGGAGGGCTGGCTGACACCGGCCACTTCGGCCAGCTCCACACTGGAGAGGAAGGGCACCTCGGCGGCCCGGCGCACCATGCTGTGCGCGATGCGTCGCTGCGTCGGGGTGAGCCGGTGCCCTTCGAAGAGTGCCTGGAGCCGGGCGGCGGGACTGTCGGGCAGCTGCCCGCCCGAGCCCACCACCCCTGACCCCTCCCCTTGCCCCTGCCCCTGCCCCTGCCCCTGCGTACCCGTGCCCGTGCCCGTGTACCCGCTGTCGTCCGTGCTCGGCGTGCTCATGCCGCGCTCCCCCTCCAGATGTCCGTGAACCGGTCCAGCAGTGCCGTCGCCGCCGTCACGTCGTCCGTGAGCGGCCGGTCGGTCGAGTCGGCGTCGAGGACCGACTCGGCCAGCTCCAGCGCCCGTCCGACCGGCAGTTCCGGGTCGGGCCGCAGATCGCGCTGGCGCAGCGCCCGTACCGCGGCGACCAGTTCGCAGCCGACGACGAGACGGTACGCGTCACAGGCGCGCAGTGTCTGGCGGGCGGCGAGCGAGGCGAAGCTGGCCTGTTCCTCGACGCCCCGGGAGAGTACAGCGTGCCCGAGGGAGGCGGGCGCGGAGAAGGCGCGCAGGTCACCGAGGGCGGCGCCGGCGGCGTACTCCAGGATCATCACCCCGGAGGCGGCGGGCTCGTGGTCGGCGAGGAAGGGGCGCAGCCGGGTGAAGGCGGGCTCGTTGAGGGTGGACAGGCGCGAGGTGGACAGGCGTGCCACCTGGGTGACGGCCAGTCTGAAGTGGTCGAGGGCGAGGGCCAGTTGGGCCTGGTAGAAGCCGCCGTGGTGGTAGGCGGCGAGGTCCTCGGGGGAGATGAGCGGGTTCTCGGCGGCGGCGTTGATCTCGATCCGGAGCACGCCTTCGAGCGCGTCCGCCGCGTCGTGCGCGGGCCCGTGGATCTGCGGCAGACACCGGAAGCCGTACGGGTCCTGGATACGCCCGAGGGGAGGGGTGGGCCGGTCGGCGGAACCGATCAACTCGCGCATGCGACGGGCGACTTCGACGGACCCGCGGTGCGGCCGGGCGGCGTGCACGGGAGCGGCGTAGGCCTCGTGCGACCCGTCGACGGCGAACAGGGAGAGGGCGGCGACGACCTGCGTGGCGGCGATGAGCCCGCGCAGTTCGTGCAGGGCGAGCGCGGACTGCGCGAGGGTGAGCGCGTTGCTGCTGATCAGGGCGAGGGCGTCGTTGTTGTCGAGGGCTTGGGGCGCGGGGGAACCGGGGACGCGGCGTCCCCGGGCGCCCGATTGGCCAATACGGGCTGCTGCCTCCGCCCCTTCCTCGGCCTGGGTCGCCGTTACCGACGAGATCCACTCGTGCTCTCCCGTCAGCGCCAGTCCCAGCTGCGCCAGCGGGCCGATGTCGCCGGTGCCCACCGAACCGAACTCGTTGATCACCGGGTGCGCCCCGTTCTCCAGTGCCTCGCACAGGGCGGTGACGACGCCGGGGCGGAGTCCGGCGCCTCCGGCCAGGAGCTGGTTGGCGCGGACGGCGACCATCGCCCGTACCTGCCGGGCCGGCAGCTCCGCGCCGATGGCGCCCGCGTGGCTGCGCAGCAGACGCATCCCGTGGTCGGCGGCGGCCTCGGTCGGGACGTCCTCGCTGCGGTTGGCGCCCACGCCGGTGGAACGCCCGTACACACGGCCGGTGGCCGCGATCCGGCGGGCGGCGTCCCAGACCTCCTCGACACGCTTCATCGCGTCGGTGCCGGGCACCGGCCGCGCGGTCCCGTCGGCGAGGCGTACGACGTCGTCGATGCCGAGACCTACGCCGTCCAGCACGACGATGCCGACGGAGGCGGCCGACGCCGAAAGCGGCGACACATCCACAATCCGGGACAACATAAGGCGCACACTCCACTCACGCGAGCCTCGGCGATCTATTCAGACACAGAGAACTCTGCATGACGCTATACAAATCCGGCAAGGGAGACCCCCAGGACAACAGGGGGGCTAACCCCAGTGCCAGGGGGTTGCCGTTTCCCTACCGTGGTGTGCATGACGGGTATGGAGACGACGGGCGCCCACGACGCCGACCTGAAGAAGGACCTCAGCGCCACCCTGCACGCCCGCAGGGACCTGGGCAACGAGTACGAGTCCGCGTTGATCGACTCGTTCCTGGAGAAGGTCGACCAGCGGATCGACGACTCGGTGGAGCGCCGGGTCCGGCGGCAGCTCGCCGAACAGCAGATGGTGGTGGCGCGCGACTCGCGCGGGCCGAAATCGACGGACACCTTCGGCGAGCGCTTCGGCTTCGCCATCGTCTCGCTGGTCCTCGCGATACCCCTGTCCGCCATCGGCGGCGGCATGGCGGACCTCCCCGGCCTGCTCGTCGCATGGGCCGGCATCGTGGGCGTCAACGCGTTCCAGGCGACCCGGGGCACGGCGGGGCTCTTCGGCGGACGCCGTCACCGCGGGGACGGCCAGGACAAGGACGCCTGGGAGGACTGACCGGGCCGGCCTCCCCCACAAAAAGCTGTGCGCGGGGACCGCCGCACCCCCGGTGTTACCCGGAGGGCGGGACGACGGCGGTCCCCGCGAGGGACGCGAGCCGGGTCAGGGCCGGGCTTGGCGCGTCCAGGGCGTCGGTGGAGGTCCGGGAGCCGCTCCGGAGGTCCGTGACGCCGTTTTGGTGCCGGCCTGGGCGGGGAGCCGCTCCCGCCCTTGCCGACATCCACCAATCTGCCGGACTCGTGTTAAGCGTGTGCTGCGCGGACGTGACACCCTCGTACCACTTCCACGAAGTTCTCCGCCCGGAAGGCATCCGAAAGGAATCGGAACGGGACATCGCGGCACACACCGCAAATTCCTCTCCGCCATGCCCCGTTCACCGGACGTTTCCTACTGACCGGGCGTTTCCTGCGGACCGGGCGTTTCCTGCCGACCGGATGTTTCCTGCCGACCGGACGTCTCCTACTGCTTGCCGCCCTTGGCGAGGAACGCCAGCAGGTCCTGCCGGCTGACGACGCCCTTGGGCTTGCCCTCGACCAGCACGATCGCCGCGTCGGCGGCGCCGAGTACGGACATCAGGTCGCCGACCGGCTCGCCGGAGCCGACCTGGGGCAGCGGCGGCGACATGTGCTTGTCCAGCGGGTCGTCGAGCGAGGCCCGCTGGGTGAACAGCGCGTCGAGCAGCTCCCGCTCGACGACCGACCCGACGACCTCCGCCGCCATGACATCGGGGTGACCGGCGCCGGGCTTCACGATCGGCATCTGGGAGACGCCGTACTCACGCAGCACCTCGATGGCCTGACCGACGGTCTCGTCCGGGTGCATGTGCACGAGGGAGGGGATGTGCCCGTGTTCCTTGTCGTCGAGGACGTCGGCGACGCGCGCGGAGGGACCGGAGTCCTCCAGGAAGCCGTAGTCCGCCATCCACTCGTCGTTGAAGATCTTGCTGAGGTATCCGCGTCCGCTGTCGGGCAGCAGCACGACGACGACATCGTCCGGCCCGAGCCGCTCGGCGACCCGCAGTGCGGCGACGACAGCCATCCCGCAGGAGCCGCCCACCAGCAGGCCCTCCTCCTTGGCGAGCCGCCGGGTCATCTGGAAGGAGTCCTTGTCGGACACGGCGATAATCTCGTCGGCCACGGTCCGGTCGTAGGCGGTGGGCCAGAAGTCCTCCCCCACACCCTCGACGAGGTACGGCCGTCCGGAGCCGCCGGAGTAGACGGACCCCTCCGGGTCGGCCCCGACGACCTGGACGCGCCCGTCGCTGGCGTCCTTCAGATAGCGCCCGGTCCCGGAAATGGTCCCGCCGGTGCCCACGCCGGCCACGAAGTGGGTGATGCGACCGTCCGTCTGCTCCCACAGCTCGGGGCCGGTGGAGTGATAGTGCGAGAGGGGGTTGTCGGGGTTGGAGTACTGGTCGGGCTTCCAGGCGCCCGGCGTCTCACGCACCAGCCGGTCGGACACGTTGTAGTACGAATCCGGGTGCTCGGGGTCGACGGCGGTGGGGCAGACCACCACGTCGGCGCCGTACGCACGCATCACGTTGATCTTGTCGGTGGAGACCTTGTCAGGGCAGACGAAGATGCACTTGTAGCCCTTCTGCTGGGCCACGATGGCGAGCCCGACCCCGGTGTTTCCGCTGGTCGGCTCGACAATCGTGCCACCCGGCCGGAGCGCGCCGCTCTTCTCCGCCGCCTCGATCATGCGCAGGGCGATGCGGTCCTTCACGGATCCGCCGGGGTTGAAGTACTCGACCTTCGCGAGGACGGTCGCCTGAATGCCCGCGGTCACACTGTTGAGCCTCAGCAGCGGGGTATTGCCGACGAGGCTGATCATCGAGTCGTGGAATTGCACCGTTGTCTCCGGTTGCCGCACATGAATGTGGTCGTCATTGGTCCCGCCAGCCTAAGGCTCCGCCCCGGCATTCACCTCACGTCACGATTGGCGGACGGTCGGTACGGGGCAAGGAGTGGTTGTACGGCTACGAGGAGGTGGCGGCGACGCATGACGAGCATGTCCAGGGCAAGGGTGGCCCGGCGTATCGCGGCCGGCGCTGCGTACGGCGGTGGCGGGATCGGCCTGGTGAGCGCGGCGGCCGTGGGACTGGTGCTGGCCGAGGTGCGGATGGCGAGACGCCAGGTGGGCAACGGCCGCAGTCCGCATCCGCCGAGTGCGGACGGCCTGTACGGACGCGGGTACACCACCCCCGGTGAACCCCCGCTCAGACTTGTCCTCCTCGGCGACTCCACGGCGGCCGGCCAGGGCGTCCACCGGGCCCGCCAGACCCCGGGCGCACTGCTGGCCTCAGGCCTGTCCGCGGTCGCGGAACGCCCGGTGGAGCTGCGCAACGTGGCGCTGCCCGGCGCCCAGTCCGACGACCTGGACCGCCAGGTGGGGCTGACCGTCTCGGGGTCCGACGAGATCCCCGACATCTGCGTGATCATGGTCGGCGCGAACGACGTCACCCACCGCATGCCCCCCACCCGCTCGGTCCGCCACCTCTCCTCGGCGGTACGTCGCCTCCGTACGGCGGGTGCGGAGGTGGTCGTGGGCACGTGTCCCGACCTGGGCACCGTCGAACAGGTCCAGCAGCCCCTGCGGTGGCTGGCCCGCCGCGCCTCCCGCCATCTGGCGGCGGCCCAGACGATCGGGGTCGTCGAACAGGGGGGCCGTACGGTGTCGCTGGGCGACCTGCTCGGCCCCGAGTTCGAGGCGAACCCGCGCGAGTTGTTCGGCCCGGACAACTACCACCCCTCCGCGGAGGGCTACGCGACGGCGGCGATGGCGGTACTGCCCACGGTGTGCGCGGCGCTGGGCCTGTGGCCGGCGGACGAGGAACGCCCGGACGCATCCCGCCGCGAGGGCTTCCTGCCGGTGGCCAGAGCGGCAGCGGAGGCGGCATCGGAACCGGGCACGGAGGTCACGGCAGCAATGCCAACGGGCCCCCGAGGCCCCTGGGCCCTCCTGAAGCGCAGGCGCCGGCGGCGGGTACCGGCAACGGACCCGGCGCCTACGCCGTCGACGTCGAGGGGAGTCTCGAGCGGGTGATCCCGGCAAGGCCCGGGCCGGGACCAATAATCCGTGCCGGGTGCCCACCCACGATGCAAGATGGCTCTCAGCGCAGTGAGGAGAAGGGTTCTGGGGTGGGTTACGAACTGCAGGCTGTGATCGCGGGCGACGAATTGCTCCGAACCGCGGCACGGGACGTCCCGGGTGCCCAAGTGGCTTCTCTTCAGCAGGGCTTGTCGCTGATACCGATGACGGACGAGCTCTTCGACGCCGTCACGGTCGGCAGCGCCGGGAAGACCCTGGGCTTCTGGAAGCTGCCGGGAGGCTTCGACGGCCGGCTCGCCGAGTGGTCCGCCGCAGGGCCGGTCGCCTATGTCGAGGCCGAGTATTTCGGGGGTGTCGGCACGCAGAGGGCAGCGGTCTGGGCTGAAGGGTTACTGGCGTTGGGGCCCGTGGACACTCCGGCGAGAGGTCGGCTTTTCCGCTCGATCAGCCCGATCTCGCAGGCTCTGCGACAACTGGGCGCGGTACGGGCTCTGGGCGAGGACGAATTCGACGCCGTGGGGCTCGCCCGTCATCGGGACAACGACGGCTGGATCCCATCCGGTACCCGGTGAAGCCGTGAACGGCCCTTCCGTGACATGTCGCGGAAGGGCCGGAATCAAATCGACCTGACGTCAGCCGAGTTCACGCACGGACTCCGTCACCGGGGCCGGTCCATGGCAGGCGCAGGTGCACACCAGGTACCGCACTCCGGGTACGCCGGTGTCGCGAGGCTCGGCGTCCCGGCAGCGGGGGTGCTGTCCCAGGACGCAGCGAGGGGAGCGGAAAGGGGCTTCCGGCGCCCAGGTCGACAGGCGGCTCATCGCGGGTTCCTCTCCCCGCCGAGGCCCGACCCACCGACCAGCGGAATCACATACCAATACGCACCCTTGGCGTCCCGATGGTCGTCCCTGTGCCCCTCCGGGAGGACGCAGGCGCCGGTTTCGCTGAGGATCGGGGCACGGTAGAAGAGGAAGGCGCGGGTGATCCCGCACCGCTTCGCCGGGTCGATGGGGTTGGCGGTCATTCCGTACCTCCGTCGTACGCACGCCGGTAGCTCGCCCACAGCTCCTGCCCGTCCCCACAGCCGTCCCGCGCCGTACGGACACGCTTGCAGTGGGTGCACCTGCGGGCGTGCTCGAACCACAAGCGATAGGCGCGCGGCATCGGCAACTCCGCCTGCCGTACGGCGGCTTGGACCCTGGTGGCCTGGGTTCGGGTCATCGGGCGCTCACCCCGCTCAGTAGGGCGTGGATGTCCCGGGTGTCCGCGTCGATGCCGAAGTCCGCCGCCAGCACCGCGACCGTCCGACGACGCAACCGCACCGCTCGTTCCCGCGCGGAGCTGTACGGACGTACACGAGCGGTACGCGGTGACGCCGTCTCCGGAGCCAGGTCCATGAGGTCGGGCAGGTAGGGCCGTACCAGCGGGGACGCCGAACCGTCGAGGGGCGCCCGGTCGGTGCTGTACGGCGAACGACGCCGACACGGCACCCAGTCCGCCCGATGCCCGTGCTGCTTCACGTTCTTGCCGGTCATGACGTTCCGGATCGATTCCGTAGCCGTCTTCCGCCGCCTGCCAGTCGCCGGTAGAACCCAGCACAGCAGTGGCAGCAGCAGTCCAACGAGTACGACCGCGCTACGCTCACGCATGTCGTCAACCTCCCAACGGTTGAGGGCCGTGCCCCCGGGCTGGTCGCACAGTCGCGGGGGTCTGGTTTTCTCCTTGCGCAAATCACCATAACCACTTTCGAAAGCAGCCGACAGTAGACGGCAGTGGTTGACAGCAGTTGACAACTTTCGAAGATGCACGCAAGTTGCCGAACGCTTACGTTCGGGGGCGTGGAAGAGAAGATCAATCCCGGTGCCGCCGCCTACCACTACGAGCAGCTTGCGAAGATCATCGAGAGCAAGATCCGGACCGGCGAGTTCGCCGCAGGGTCGCGGCTGCCTGGTGAACTGATCCTGTCTCAGGAGTACGGCGTCGGCTCCAACACGGTCCGCCGGGCGCTGGACATCCTGAGGGAACGCGGACTGGTCGTCACCGTGAGAGCGCGCGGGTCGTTCGTGGTTGAACGCCTTCCCGCAACCGATGACGCCCGGATCGACGAGTAGTCGCTGCGTCTGCTGCTGTCTCATGCAACCAGGCTGGGTATCGCAGCACCCCCGGGACTACGTCCTTGTGCCAACTTGCGCGGCGACTACCCGAGCGCGTCGATCGCGGCGGTGATGAGCGACCTGGCCTCCGTGCCGTACACGGCGTTCGCGGACAGTTCGGCGAAGGCCTTCGCGTACTCCGCGATCTCGCCCGGCTGCGTGACCGTCAGGTGCGCGGAGACGAGTTCCACGTTGACCTGGGCGTCGTCGTACATGGTGAACGACTCGACCGGCCAACCCGCGCCACGCGGACGGCCGAGGGGGATGACTCCGAGACTGACCGAGGGCAGCGAGGCGGCAGCGATCAAATGGCCGAGTGCCCCGGCCATCGTGTCGCTGTCGCCGATGACCGTGCGCAGCACCCACTCCTCCACGAGCATCGCGAACCGATGGTCACCGGAGTGCAGAATGCGTTGCCGCTCCAAGCGGACGCCCACGGCATCGTCGATGTCGGCGGAGTCGGACACATCTCGGAGTTGGGCAACTGTGCTCAGCACCGCGCGCGTGTAGGCGGCCGACTGGAGCAGGCCGGGGATCACCCAGGATTGGTAGACCCGGAAACGGCGTGTGCGCTCGAAGAGTGGCGCGACCGACTGTTGCACGCGCCTCAGTCCTGCCCGTTCCATGCGCCGCCACTGGACGTAGGCACCCTCGATGCCCCGTGCCGTGGCAATCAGGTCGGCCGTCTGGTCCTGGGCCGCGCAGAGTCTCGTATAGGTCCGGACATCGGCATCGGACGGAGGTGTGCGTCCGTTCTCGAGTCGCGAGCACTTCGACTCGTGCCAGTCGGCCCGACCGGCCAGCTCTCGAGCTGTCAGGCCGGCGTCCTTGCGGATCTCGCGCAGCCGTCGGCCGAGGGCCTGCCGTGCTTGCTGAACACTGGATGAGGTCACGCTGGGAATTGTGGGTCAGGTGAGCCGGTAGTCCGCGTGCGGTACCGCCCGGCCCCAAACGGCCTCGAACGCATCCGCGCACAGCTTCACTGCCTCCGGGTCGTCGCTGAACTCCTCGTCATCCGGGGCGAGTTCGCCATCACCTGCGAAATGGTGGAAGACCACGGAGCTGCCGTCGAAGAGCCAGAAGTCGTTGCCGGGCAGCGCCAGTCGGGACGCACGACGACGAGGCAGCCAGCGGACCTGCTCGCCTGCCCGCACATTGGGGCCGGTCAGATGGTGTTCAAACCTGATGTAGTCCGACACCGGCTCGGACACGATCCGCGCCCGGCGTATCTCGACCCCCTGGGCCACGACATCGGCAACGAGCCGCAGCCATGGCCGACGCGCCGGGTCGCGGTCGGCGAGGTCGTCGCGAACACCGTTCTGCCAGGCGATGAACCGCGGGTCGGAGCGCATGTACCCGTCGCGCATCTCCAGGTGGACGGCGGAGCGCGTGCAGCTTCTCAGCCGCTCCTCAAGCGTCGGCACCGCCACCGTCGACCTCCGGAAAGAACCGCACCATACGCTTCGGGATCTCGATCACGTCCTCGTGGTCAGGAAGGTCCAACTGAGAGCGACGGACTTCGTCGATCACCTTCCAGCCCTGCACGAGGTAGGTGCCTTTGTCGTCGTCCACGTAAAGGGTGGGCGACTTGCCGTCGGGGCTCTCCGGGTCCTGCCCGAGCTTGCGCAGCGCCATGCTGGCCTCCTACGGCCGAGGGGGGCGATCACTGCGAACGAGCTTGCACGTCAACGGGCTCCGGGCGCCACGAACTTGCGCCAACTTGTACGCAGTGTGGCCGGCGCGTGGAAGCGTTCCGGCCCACGGGCGCAGGGCCGCGCTTTGCGGAGACCGATCGCCGAGCGCGAGAAATCCGTCCTGTTCCGAGACGCCGGGCGTGGAGCGCGGTTCGGGTCCGCAGGAAAAGTCCGTATACGGCCGCGACGCACAAAGTCAGGACAACAATCTCCACGCGGGCTCCTGATTCTCCCGACTATGCAAGTCCCCTGATTTTAGGTCGAGTTGGCCTTCGCGGGAATGGTGGAACCGTCTCGATCGGACCCACCCCCCGTACATGCCCTCTCACAGCCCGTCCCCCTCCGGCTCCCCCACCCGAGGCAGCCGAACCGTGAACACCGCCCCCCTGCCCGGGGCACTCTCGGCCGCGACTGATCCCCCGTGTGACTCCACGAGTTGGCGCACGATGGACAGGCCCAGGCCGCTCCCCCCGGTGCGTCTGCTGCGGGACTTCTCCGCTCGCCAGAAGCGGTCGAAGACGTGGGGCAGGTCCTCCGGCGCGATGCCGTCCCCGGTGTCGCGCACCGTCAGTACCGCCTCGTTCGCCGTCTGTCGGGCGGCGAGGGTGACCGTGCCCCCTGTGGGGGTGTGCCGCAGGGCGTTGGTGACGAGGTTGCCCAGGACCTGGCGCATGCGCACCGGGTCGGCGTCGATCCAGAGGCCGGGGACGGTGTCCGCCCGCAGGTGGACGACCGCCGCCTCGGCCCGGCTGCGATGGGCCGCGGCGACCTGGCCGATCAGCTCGTCCGCGGCGAGCGGTTCCCGGTGCAGGCGCAAGGTGCCCGCGTCGCCCGCGGCCAGGTCGCTCAGGTCGTCGATGATGTGCTGGAGTTGCAGCGCCTCGTCGTGCAGGGAGGCGATGAGATCGGGGTCGGGGTCGAGCAGTCCGTCGCGGGTGACCTCCAGCCACCCGCGGATATTGGTCAGCGGGGTGCGCAGCTCGTGGGCGATGTCGCTGACCATGGCCTTCCTCTGGGCCTCCAGCTGTTCCCGGCGCGCGGTCAGGTCGTTGAAGGCGGCGGCCAGGAAGCCCGTCTCGTCCTTGGTCGTGACGGCGACCCGCGCGTGGTGCTCGGTCGGCTGCCGGGCCGCGGCGGTCAGGGCGCGCAGGGGGCGTACGAGACGGACGGCGACGAGGGCGGTCAGGGTGATCGTGACGGCCAGGACGAGACCCGTGACTCCGATGATCTTGGTCTTGTTGGCGGGTGAGAGGTCGAAGCCCGACCGCTGTTGCTCGCGGTCGCCGAGATAGAGGGTCGCCGGTGCGGCGACATAGGGGTCGAGCTGGGTGCGGCGCGCCGTGTCGAGACAGTTCTGGATCTGGCGGTCGCCAACCGTGTTGTCGGACATCCCGGGGACGACGTCTTCGCCGAACAGTTCCCGCAGCGTGGGGTCCACCTCGAGCAGATGCTTGTAGTCGCCGGGGAGACAGCCGGTCATCAGCTTCCCGAGGGCCGCCAGCGCCGTACGCTCGCTGGGCATCACCACCCTGTCCGCCGCGCCGGCGCACTGCGAGATCACGGTCTCCGAGGTGCCTTCGGGGACGGCGACCGTACGACCGCTGGGCATCCGCTCGGTGTGGCCGCCCCCGCCGAACTTCGTCAGGCACTTCACCCGCTGCTCTGCCACCGCGGCCGCCTCCTTGACCTCGCCGTCGGACAGCCGGAAGGGTCCCACCGCCCGGGGGTCGATACCGGCGAGTTGGGCACCGGGCTCGCTGTAGGTGTCGATGCGCAGCGGGTCGACGGTGGCCGAGGCGCGGGCGGGGAGTGCGGTGCCTGGTGCGGCGGAGTCGGCGATGAGCTTTCCGTACGCGGTCGTCAGGGCGATACGCCGGTCCAGTGTGCGTGAGAGCGTGCGCAGGGTGGACTCGACGCCGTCCCAGTCGGCGTGGGTCGCGGCGTAACCGCTGAGCCGGCTCAGGAGCTCGGAGTCGTCGGAGAGCACCTGCCCGCGTTCCTCCTGGATGGCCCGCGTGGTGAGCTGCACGGCCAGCCACGCGGTGGCGCCGACGGACAGCATCGCGATCGCCACGGAGGTCAGCAGCAGCCGTACGAGGAGACTCTTGCGCCAGGGAATGCGAGGACCGCGGGGACTGCGAGAACCGCGGGGACTGCGGGGACTGCGGGGGCTGCGGGAACTGCGGGGACTGCGAGATATGCGGGGGACGGGGGGCGTCCCGCCGTCCGGGCCGGTCACGCGGGACCCCGGTCGCCCGCGAGAGCCCCGCCCTCGACCAGCTTGTAACCGACCCCGAACACCGTCAGCAGCCGTACGGGGCTGCTCGGGTCCGGCTCGATCTTCTTGCGCAGGTTCATGATGTGCATGGTCACGGCGCGTTCGGTGGACGCCCGGTCGTAGCCGCGCGTGTGTTCCAGCAACTGGCGGCGCGAGAAGACGCGTTCGGGCTCGGCGACCATCGCGTTCAGGATCGCGAACTCACCCGGCGTGCAGCCGACCTCCGCGCCGTCGCAGGTGACCTCGTGGCGTACGGGGTCGACGGTGATGGCCCCGAGCCGCAGTACGGGGGACTCCTCGACGGGGCGCAGGGTGCGGCGCAGCACGATGCGGATGCGTGCCAGCAGCTCCCGGGGACTGTACGGCTTGGTCATGTAGTCGTCCGCGCCGAGGTCGAGGCCGAGCAGCAGATCGTCCTCGGTGGAGCGGGCCGTGAGCATCAGCACCGGGATGTCCGCGTCCCGGCGCAGCACACGGCAGACGCCGAAGCCGTCGAGGCCCGGCAGCATGACGTCGAGGATCACCAGGTCGGGCCGGCGGTCACGGGCCGTGTCGAGAGCGGCCCGTCCGTCGAAGACGACGACGGCCTCATGGCCTTCCTTGACCAGGAGCCGGCGGATCAACTCGGCCTGCATGCCGTCGTCTTCGGCGATCAGAATATATGCGCACACGCAGGTGACCCTAGG
This sequence comes from Streptomyces sp. NPDC047042, assembly GCF_040644035.1. Classification (NCBI taxonomy): domain Bacteria; kingdom Bacillati; phylum Actinomycetota; class Actinomycetes; order Kitasatosporales; family Streptomycetaceae; genus Streptomyces; species Streptomyces sp. NPDC047042. Next base: position 83,607 of record NZ_JBEYVP010000017.1, read on the forward strand.
TGTGTTGAGGCGTCGTCAGCGCGGTGAACAGCCCTTGTGGGGTTCTTCCCACACCCTGACCAGTTCCTGATATCCGCCCTCCACGCTGACCCCATGCACAGCGGAGAATCCATACATCACACCGGCCCTCCCCCTCGCGTCCCGGCCCGGTCCGCCCTGGCGCTGCTGGCTGTCTCGGTGTGCCTGCTGGCCGGTTGCGGCTCCGGAGGGTCGGAGGACGCGAAGAACCCCGGCGGGAACCCGGCGAAGAAGACCGCGCAGGCCGCCGGAGCCGCGACGGGACCCCGGCTCGAACTGCGGGCCGCCGACGGGCAGGACCATGTGCCGGTCACCACCGGCGGCCGGGTCTCGGTCGAGGGAGGCACGCTCACCAAGGTGTCCCTGACCGGCCCGGACGGACGGGCGGTGCCGGGCGAACGGTCCCCGGACAAGCGGAGTTGGGCCCCCTCGGCCGACCTGGAACGCGGGACCGCCTACCGGCTGACCGCCGAGGCCACCGGCACCGGCACCGGCACCGGCACCGGCACCGACGGCCACCGCACGACCCGTACCGTGTCCTTCAAAACCCTTGCCGAGGCCGACCGGTTCACCGGCACCCACACCCCGGAGAACGGCTCCACGGTGGGCGTGGGCATGCCGGTCTCGTTCACCTTCGACAAGGCGATCACCGACAGGAAGGCCGTCGAGTCGGCCGTCGAGGTCAGTGCCGACAGCGGCCAGACCGTCGTGGGCCACTGGTTCGGCGGGCAGCGCCTCGACTTCCGTCCCGAGGAGTACTGGAAGGCCGGCTCCACGGTCACCGTCAGGATCCGCTTCGCCGGGGTGAAGGGGGCCGCGGACGCGTACGGCGAGCAGGACAAGACCCTCCGGTTCACGGTCGGGCGCAGTCAGGTGTCCACCGTGGACGCCGCCGCGCACACCATGAACGTCGTCCGGGACGGCCGTACCGTACGGCGCATACCGATCACGGCGGGCGCCGACTCGTCGCCCACCTGGAACGGCCGGATGGTCATCTCGGAGAAGCTGATGTCGACGCGCATGAACGGTGCCACGGTCGGTTTCGCCGGCCAGTACGACATCCCCGACGTCCCGCACGCCATGCGACTGTCCACTTCGGGCACCTTCATCCACGGCAACTACTGGGGGAAGGACTCCGTCTTCGGCAAGTCCAACATCAGCCACGGCTGTGTGGGCCTCAACGACACCAAGGGCGGCGGCGACCCGGGCCAGGACGCGGCCTGGTTCTACGACAACTCCCTTCTCGGAGACGTGGTCGTGGTGAAGAACTCCGACGACAAGGTGATCGCCCCCGACAACGGGCTCAACGGCTGGAACATGCCGTGGAACGAGTGGAAGGCCGGATCGGCGCGATGAGACACCTGGCCCTTGCGAAGCACCTCTCCTCCCTGGGTTCCCGGCTGTCGGTCCCCGACCCGGTCCCGCTCCTGGCCCTGACCCTGACGCTCGCCCTGGCCGGGTGCGCGGGCCCCGGCGCCGCCGGAGCAACGGGGGACGCCCCCTCGACCGCCACCAGTACGCAGGACGCCCGAGCGGTCCCGCCCGACACGGCTGCCGCCGGATCAGGACCGAACGCGGCCGGCGGAGCCACGGCCGCTCCCGCCGCATCGGCCGAACTGCCGGGCCTCGGCCCCCGTACGCTCGCCCGCGTCCCCGCCACCGCCCGACAGGTCCTCGTCGTCACCGGCGAGGACAAGAACTCCCCGTCGTCGCAGGTGGTGCTGTACCGGCGTACCGGCGACGGCTGGATCGCGGGGCGGACCTGGGCCGCCCACAACGCGCTCCGGGGCTGGACCGAGGACCATCACGCGGGCGATCTGCGTTCCCCGATCGGGGTGTTCACCCTCAGCGACGCGGGCGGACTGCTCACCGACCCGGGCACGAAGCTGCCGTACGACCGGTCCAGTTCCTTCACCATCGGCGGCACCGGATTCGAGGGCGAGCCGCTCGCCGGCTCCTTCGATTACGTGGTCGCGATCGACTACAACCGCAGACGGGGCACCTCCCCGCTCGACTGGACCCGTCCCCTCGGCGCGAACAAGGGCGGCGGCATCTGGCTGCACGTCGACCACGGCGGCCCCACCCACGGCTGCGTGAGCCTGTCACCGGAACACATGAAGGACCTGCTGCACACCCTCGACCCGGCACTGCACCCGGTGATCGTGATGGGGGACGACACGTCCCTCGAGCGGTGAGGGCGCGCGTCTTCAGGGCGCCAAGGCAAGCAAGAGGGAACCGCCCCGGCGACGCCGGGGCGGTTCCTGACGACATCACATGGTCAATGGGTCACCCCACCCGATACCCCCGGATCACCCGGTACTCCACCGCACCCCCGTCCGCGAACCCGGCGCTCGCCCGCAGCGACACGTACCCCCCGGACACGGGCCGTCCGGGCAGTGGCATCAGCCATGTGTCCCGGCCGGTCTTCGCCAGGTGCGCCTTGCGCCAGTTCTTGCCGTCGTCGTAGGACACCTCCACCGACACCGAGCGCACCGCCGAAGCAGCAGCCCCCGGCTGTCGTACGAGTCGCACCGGGACGGCCGGCACGCCGCTCGTGTTGTTCCGGTCGACGATCGGCGCGAAGTCGAACGCCGAGAGGCCGAGTGGCGTCTCTCCGCCGCTCGTCTCGCCCGAGCGGAAGGTCCAGGAGCCGCTGACGCTCGTACCGAGGTCGAAGCCGCCGCCCTTCGCGCTGCGTTCGGCGGAGTACTCCAGGCGGTAGGTCGCCTCGGCCGCCGGAAGCGTGCCCGAGGCGTCCGTCCACGGGTAGTCCAGTTCCACGATTTTGCGGTCGCCGTAGTAGAAGGCGACCCTGCTCGTGTCGTACGTCGAGTAGCCGGTGTGGCCTGCCTGGTCGCCCGCCATGGGGACGTTGAAGGACAGCCGGTTGCCGTCCCGGACGACTGCCGTCGTGCGGCTGAAGCGCGGGCCGGGTACCGCCTTCTGCCACTCCGTCGTGTAGCGCTTGCCCGGCTTGTAGGTCTCGTAGTTCGTCAGGAACTGTGTCTGGAAGGTGCCGTCGGCCGCGTACTGGTTGTAGCGCGTCTCCCACATCGTGTCGGCGGCCTTGTAGTAGACGGTCCGGGTGCGGCCCGGGGCGTCGAACCAGATGGCACCCGCCGACAGCGCGCTGCCGCCCTCCGGCGGGAAGCCGAAGTTGTGGGTGAACGCCCTCGACTGACCTCCCGAAGTCACCGAGTAGTACTGGTGTTTTACCGTCGCCAGTTCGCTCTGCCGCACCACGTGGCGGAAGTTCGTCGGCAGGTGCCCCCGCTCGAACCACACCAGCACGTATTCGTACGGCGAGTCGTCGTACGTGCCCTGCGCGTTCTTCTTCGCCCAGAAGCCGCGTACGTCCGACACGAGCTTGCCCTCGCCCGGGCCCACGTCGTCACCCAGCGCGGCGGTGAACAGCTTGTCGTAGGAGTCGGCGATGGCCCGCATGCCGAGGCCCAGCCCGTTGGTGAGTTCGCGGCGGAAGCCGACCGCCGCCAGGCGCAGACTCGCGTCCTTGCGCGGGAGGGTCGCCGAGACCGGTGTGCCCTTGCGCGCGTCGAGGACGATCTCGCTGTCGCCGGTCACCGTGAGGGTGGGGCGGACCAGCAGGGTCGTACTGCCGTCCGTCGGTGTGACGACCGACGCGTTCACCGTGTAGCTGCCCGCCGGGAGGGCCACCGTGCCCGAGCTCGAGGGGTACACGAAGCGGTAGACCGAGCCGTCCAGGCTCGTGATGTCGGTCCAGAAGTCGGTGGCCGGGTTGCCCGCGCGGTCGATGACCTTGACCGTCAGGTTGTGGGTGGGCGTGGCCTTGGTGATGGTCAGGGGGACGCGGACCGAGGCCTTGGTGGTCGTGTCCGTGCCGACCAGCGCGCCCTGGAAGTCCCCCGTACCGCTCTGCACGCGCGTGTCGGCGGTCACCGTCACCTGGACCGATCCGCCCGCCGGTACGGTCGCGCGCTCCGGGCTGACCGTGAACATGCCGGCCGGGGCGGGCGAGCCCTCCGGTCCGTTCACCCGAGCCGTCAGGTCCAGGTTCACCGGCTCCTTGGCCTCGTTGCGGTACGTCACCGTCCTGACGACCGGTATGTCGTCGTCCGCCGGGGCGGCCTGCGTGCCCAGGGGCAGGGCCGTCGGCGAGGCGAGGACCGACTGGTCGATCGCCCGGGCGACGTCCACGCGGCCCGCGCCCTGCGCGTTGACGTTCGCGCCGGAGGTCGGAGTCGCCGACGCCATCAGGGCCGCCTTCAGCTCGGCCGCTCGCCAGTTCGGGTGCTGTCCGGCGAGCAGGGCCGCCGCTCCGGCCACGTGCGGGGTGGCCATGGAGGTGCCGGAGAGGGAGGTGTAGCCGGGCTCGACCTCGATGTACTCGCTGCCCGCGTGCACGGCACGGGCGGCGACGATGTCGACGCCGGGTGCGGTGATCTCCGGCTTGATCGCGCCGTCCTCGCGCGGTCCCCGGCTGGAGAAGGACGCCATGACGTCCTCCTTGTCGACGGCGCCCACGGAGAGCGCGGCGTCCGCCGTGGACGGGGAGTCGACCGAGCCGTCCGCGCCGCCGTCGTTGCCGGCCGCCACCACGAAGAGGGCGCCGGTCTTCGCCGTCAGCGTGTTGACCGCCTCCTCCAGCACGTCCAGTCCCGGGGTGTCGTCACCGGAGAGGCTCATGTTGATCACCCTGGCGCGAGAGGCGGCCCATTCCATTCCGGCCAGGATCGACGAGTCGGCGCAGTCACGGTCGCTGCACACCTTCCCGACGATCAGCGAGGCCCCGGGCGCGACCCCCTTGTACTTCCCGCCGCCGCCCGCGACCGTCGACGCCACATGCGTGCCGTGACCGACGTTGTCGTCCGCGTCGGGCGCGTCCGTGAAGTTCACAGCCTCCTTGACCCGTCCGGCCAGGTCCGGGTGGGTCGCGTCGTAGCCGGTGTCGAGGACGGCGACGGTCACGCCGCTCCCGTCGTACCCCGCCTGCCAGGCCGTCGGCGCGCCGATCTGCGGCACACTCCGGTCCAGGGCGACCTGCCGCTTACCGTCCAGCCAGAGCTTCGCGACACCGCTCGCGGCGCGCAGTCCGGTCGTACGGCCGCCCTCGGTCACCCCCTCCCAGAAGGTGCCCGCAGTCTCCTTCCCCACGGCCACCGCGGCGCCGTCGACGGAGGGCAGGGCGCGGGTCACCCGGGCTCCGTCCGCGGCACGCAGGCTGCGGCTGCCGAGCGTCGCGTCGGTGTACGTCACGATCACGGGCAGTACGGCCGTGGCGGCGTCGTCGTACCCGGCCGCGACGAGTCCCGTCACGTCGAACATCCGCTCGTCGACCTGGCCGCCGGTGACCAGGCTCAGTGCGTCGTTCGGTACGACGTACTGATGACCGTCGCGCTCGAACTGCTGGAATCCCGTCGCCTCACGGCCGGGCCCGGGCTCGATGGCCACACCGGCGCCCGACAGGTCGACGCGGTCGCCGGTGACGAGGGTGACCCGGTGAGTGGTGGCGTCCTGCGATCCGGTTCCGCGGGTCCAGGCGGGGACAGCGACGCTGTCCGTGGCGCCGGAGGCCGGCGCGGCCACCGCGACTCCCTGTACCAATAAGGCGGTTACCAGTGCGCCGGCCAGTTTTCGAGACATGCGGGACATACGGCCTCCCCTGTGCCGGTGGTGACTCCGGTTGCGGTCGACTGTCCCGCCGGAGGCGATCTTCCGGGTACTCCCAACCGCCCATAACATCGCGCTATGGATCTGGAGTTCCGCCACTTACGCGTCCTGAACGCGATCGCCGAGGCCGGCTCCATCACCCGCGCCGCGGCGGCGCTCGGCTTCACCCAGCCCGCCCTGACCGCCCAACTCCAGCGCATAGAGCGCGCGTTGGGCGGTTCGCTGTTCGTACGGGACGGCAGCGGCTCCCGGCCCACGGCGTTCGGCGCGATGGTCCTCGCGCACGCGCACGGCATCCTCACGGCCCACGAGGACCTCATGCGTGACGTACGGCAGCGGGGCCCCGAGGACTCCGACCTGACCGCGCTGCGGCTCGGCTCGGTCCCGGGCCCGCTCACCGCCGTACTGGTGACCACCGCGCGCCAACTGCTCCCCCGGGCCGAGATCACCCTGCACACCTGCGACACCGAGGAGGAGCAGCTCGAGCTGCTCGCCACCGGCCGGCTCGACTTCGGCCTGGCCGTGGACTACCCGGAGTACGAGCTGCCCCTGCGCCGCGAACTCGCTGACGCCCTTCTCGCCGTGGACCCCGTCTTCGTGCTGATCTCCGAACAGCACCCGCTGGCCGCCGGCACCGACATCCCGCTCTCGGCCCTCTCCGGCGAGACCTGGCTCGTCGGGGAGAACAAGGACGAACGGATGCGGGCGCAGTTCCGGGCCGCCTGCCGACGGGCCGGGTTCGTCCCGCGCCGGGTGCAGCGGCTGAGCGCGAGCGTGGTGTTCCCGCTGGTCGGGCAGGGCCACGGGGTCGCCCTCGCACACCCGCTGGTGACCGAGCGCGATGGTGTCGTCGCCCGGCCGCTGGCCGGGAACCCGATGGGTGTGCGGCAACGCCTGGTGTGGGCCGCCGGAAGTCCCCTCGCCGAGCACGCGCCCGCGCTGCGCGACGCGCTCGCGAAGGCGTACTGGGCCGAGGTGCGGCGGGCGGGGGTCTACTGGAAGTGGCTGGAGGGAAAGGGCCGGACGAGCCCCTCCGACCTTACCTGAGCAAGCGCTTAGAAAAGTGCGGCCCGAGTCACACCGCCACACCCGTGACCGGGGCCATACGGACGGGTAACTTCCCAAGCGGGTCCGCCCGCCAGAAGTAAAAAACGCCCTCGCACGCCAATGGAGCCGTCATGCCGGAAGCCGTCATCGTCTCGACCGCCCGTTCTCCCATCGGACGCGCCTTCAAGGGCTCCCTGAAGGAGCTCCGGGCGGACGATCTCACCGCCACGATCATCCAGGCCGCGCTGGCCAAGATCCCCGAGCTGGACCCGCGGGACATCGACGACCTGATGCTCGGCTGCGGTCTGCCCGGTGGCGAGCAGGGCAACAACCTCGGGCGGATCGTCGCCGTACAGATGGGCATGGATCACCTGCCGGGCTGCACGATCACCCGTTACTGTTCCTCCTCGCTCCAGACCTCCCGCATGGCGCTGCACGCCATCAAGGCGGGCGAGGGCGACGTCTTCATCTCGGCCGGTGTCGAGATGGTCTCCCGGTTCACCAAGGGCAACTCGGACTCGCTGCCCGACACGCGCAACCCCTTCTTCGCCGAGGCCGAGGCGCGTACCGCCGCCGTCGCCGAGCAGGAGGGCACCTCGTGGCACGACCCGCGCGAGGACGGTCTCGTGCCGGACGCCTACATCTCGATGGGGCAGACCGCCGAGAACCTCGCCCGTCTGAAGGGCGTGACGCGTCAGGACATGGACGAGTTCGGCGTCCGTTCGCAGAACCTCGCCGAGGAAGCCCTCAAGAACGGCTTCTGGGAGCGCGAGATCACCCCGGTGACGCTGCCCGACGGCACGGTTGTCAGCAAGGACGACGGTCCGCGCGCGGGCGTGACGCTGGAGGGCGTCCAGGGGCTGAAGCCGGTGTTCCGTCCGGACGGACTGGTCACGGCCGGCAACTGCTGCCCGCTGAACGACGGCGCCGCCGCCGTCGTCGTCATGAGCGACACGAAGGCGCGCGAGCTGGGCCTGACGCCGCTGGCCCGCATCGTGTCGACCGGTGTCTCCGGTCTCTCCCCCGAGATCATGGGCCTCGGCCCGGTCGAGGCGAGCCGGCAGGCCCTGCGCCGCGCCGGCCTCACCGTCGACGACATCGACCTGGCGGAGATCAACGAGGCGTTCGCCGCCCAGGTGATCCCCTCCTACCGCGACCTGGGCATCCCGCTGGAGAAGATCAACGTGAACGGTGGCGCCATCGCCGTCGGCCACCCCTTCGGCATGACGGGCGCCCGCATCACCGGCACGCTCATCAACTCCCTCCAGTTCCACGACAAGCAGTTCGGCCTGGAGACGATGTGCGTCGGCGGCGGCCAGGGCATGGCGATGGTCATCGAGCGCCTGAGCTGACCGTAGTCGGCCGGACACCTTATGCGACAGAACGGCCCGGAACCCCTCAACCACCGGGGTTCCGGGCCGTTTTGTGATCCAATCTCGCCCAGGATGTGACCTATCTCGCTCCGACGGGGTATTTGCGCAGGTCACATCATGTTCGACCCTAAACCACAGGCCCAAAGTCCTGTCCGTTTCGTGACGTTACGCACTGACAGGTGGTTAGTCCACCCTTCAAGCTGATGTAGGAAGTCGGGGGTCGACTTTGAACCGGGAGTACGTCAGTGAGCGCTATGCCTCTTGCTCTGCTGCTCGCCACAGCCACCATCACCACGGCAGTGGGCGTCGCCGTTCTGCGCACCCTGCTGGGGCTGCGTCGACAGATCACGGCCCTGCACGCCGAGCTCGCCGCCCAGAGTCTCGCCGTCGGCGCGCACCATCTCGTACCGCAGGCCCGCACTCCCTCGGACACCGCCGAGATACGCGCCGCCGTGGCCGAGGCGCTCGCCGAGGAGCGGGAGCGGGAGCTTGCCGAGGCACGCGCCTTCTGGGCCGCCCAGGAGGCCCGTGACGCCGCTGACGCCCCCTCCCTGCTCGGCCTCCCGGACAGCGAACTGTTCCTGCCGCGCCCGGCGGACTTCGCGGGCCTGGAGTCCCTGGAGCCGGTGACCGAGGCCGGAACCGACGTCGACGAGTTCACCGGGGAGTCCGCCGAACTGGCCGCCGCCCGTCGCCGGCACCCCTCGCACCCCGACTTCGTACCGGCCCAGTCGCCCGCGGTGAACGACCACGAACGCACGGTCGCCTGCCTCGAGGACCTCGCCGACTCCCGCACCGCCCTGGCGGACGTCCGCCCCGGCCCGCTGGGCACCCTCGACGTCTACGTCTTCACGGACGGTACGACCCTGTGCATGACCCCGGGCCACCGCGAAACGGCGGAACGTCTCTCCGCGGCCCTGCGCGCGGGCGCGGCCCCGGTCCTCCTGGGCGGCTCAGGCATCTCGGGCGCCTACGCCCTGACCTTCGAATGCGGCGAGGAAACGGTGTACGTACTGGCGGACAGGGTCATAGCGTCCCTGTAAGAGGTACGGCTTTCAGATGGACGGCGGGAAGCAGCAGGCCTTTCAGGTCGGCGGCGCGGGAGCTGAGCCGGCCTTTCAGGTCGGCGGCGCGGGAACCGGCCGGTCTTTTAGGGGCGCGGGGAACTGCGCGACAAGCCCCCACCGGCGCGGCGGCCGACAACGAACCCGCAACCACCCCGCCCCTCAGACCCCGGCCCTCCGCTGAGCCTCCGCCACAAGAGCCAACGCCGCAGCCAACTCCCCCTCCCCCCGCAACACCAACGCCAGATCCCGCGCGGCAAGAGTCACCTGATCCGCCGCCGCAAACATCCCCACATCCGGCATCACCCGAGGCTCCTCCCCCGGCGCCTCCAACAACTGCGCCCGCCGCGCCAACTCCCTGGCCAGCCCCAGCGCCTCCGCCGCCGCCCCCCTCTGCAGTCGACTCTGCGGCGCCGCCCGCAACCGGTCGGCAAAGTGATCCACTGCAAGCGTCAAAGGCGAGGTATCCAGCACGCCGCGAGACTACGCGTCGCAACCGGACTGTTGCCAACGCCCCAACCCTCAGGCACCGTGGCGTGAAGGACCGGCTTACATCCCCTTTGCGTCCGGAGGCGCCGATGTCCCACGTCCTCTCCGAGGAGACCCACCGCAACATGCTCGCCCGCATCCCCCAATGCACCGGTCGTGAAGTGTCCGACTGGCTGCGCACCGTCGACGAAGGCCCCTCCCTCTTCCGCTTCGAGGAGAAGGTCAGCTGGCTCCGGCACGAGCACAATCTCGCGTACGGGCACGCCAAGGCGATCATTCACGAGTACGACCTGAGGAGGGCCGCGCGCAAGCTCCTCTGAGAGACGCAGAAGGGCCCCGGGACGAACCCGGGGCCCTTCTGGTACTGCCTGGCGTACTAGTCGTTGCCCTGCAGGATGGCGATCAGCCGCAGGAACTCCAGGTAGATCCAGACCAGCGTCATCGTCAGACCGAAGGCGGCGAGCCAGGCCTCCTCGCGCGGCGCGCCGTAGGCGATGCCGTCCTCGACCTGCTTGAAGTCGAGGGCGAGGAAGCACGCACCGAGCAGGATGCCGATGATGCCGAACACGATGCCGAGGCCGCCGCTGCGGAAGCCGAGGCCGTCACCGCCGCCGAACACCGCGAACAGCAGGTTCACGGCCATCAGCAGCACGAAGCCGAGCGCGGCCGCCATCACGAAGCCGTAGAAGCGGCGGTTGACGCGGATCCAGCCCGCCTTGTACGCCACGAGTACGGCGACGAAGACCGCCATCGTGCCGATCACGGCCTGCATGGCCGCACCGCTCGCGATGCGGTTGTCGACGACGCTGGAGACGACACCGAGGAAGACACCCTCGAGCGCCGCGTACGTCACGATCAGCGCGGGCGAGGCCTTGCGCTTGAACGACTGGACCAGGCCCAGGACCATCGCGACGAGACCGGCGCCGATGGCGATGCCGTAGGACTTGCTGATGTTCGCGTCGTCCACGGGCAGCAGCGCCCAGGCGAGCGCCGCCGTGACGACCAGCACACCGAGTGTGGTGGCCGTCCGCATGACGACGTCGTCCATCGTCATCCGGCCGGTGGAGACCGGGGCCTGCGGTGCGCCGTGCTGAACGTCCTGCTGCGCGTACGGGTTGGTCGCGTACGGGTTGCCGCCCTGCTGGGCGTGCGGGTCCGCATACGGGTTGCCCGGCTGCGTACCGACAGCTGCTCCCCCGGCCTGCGGCGCGGTGTTGAAGCCCGCGTAGCCGTTGTCGCGGCTGAACCCCCGTCGCGAGAAGACCGGGTTGCTGCTCCTCATTTCACTCCTCCATGGCCACCGTGTGTGGGCCTTGGGCTCAAGAGTAATGGGTGGGCAAAGGATTGACCCTAGTGCTTGGGGAGGATCTTTCCCTTGTCCCTGTCGCGAACACGCTACGCGCCCCCCTGATTCCCGGCTACGGAGGCCCGGGACCATGACCAACCCGGTACGAAGCCGAGACCCCGCCCTGATCAACACCCACCGCGGTCGCCGCAGGGCGCACGCTCGTCACAGGGGAAAGCCCGTGTACCCCTCGGCGAGGTCTGTCTCCGCCGAACGGGCCCCGGCGATCCGTTCCAGCCGGGCCAGCTGGAGCCGGTCCTCGAAGGGGGTGGCCTCCGGCGACCGGTGGAGGAGGGTCGTCATGTCGTACGAGAACCGCTCCGCCTGCCAGACCCGGCGCAGACAGGTCTCGGAGTACGCGTCGAGCAGTTCGGCCGACCCCGTGTCCTTCTGGTGTGTCAGTGCGCGTGCGAACGTCACGACGTCGCCGACGGCGAGGTTGAGTCCCTTGGCGCCGGTGGGCGGCACGATGTGCGCGGCGTCGCCGGCCAGGAACAGCCGTCCGTACCGCATCGGCTCGTGGACGTAGCTGCGCATCGGGGTGACGGACTTCTGGGTGATGGGCCCCCGGTCGAGCTTCCAGCCGTCGGCGGTCTCGAAGCGCCGCTCCAGCTCGTCCCAGATCTCCTCGTCGCTCCACGCGTCGGCGTCGGTGCCGTCGGGCACCTGGAGGTAGAGGCGGGAGACGGACGGGGAGCGCATGGACAGCAGGGCGAAGCCGCGGTCGTGGCGGGCGTAGACCAGCTCGTCGTGCGAGGGCGGTACGTCGGCGAGGATGCCGAGCCAGCCGAAGGGGTACGACCGTTCGAAGACTTGGGTGAGTTCGGCGGGGATCGCCGTACGGGCCGCTCCCCAGAAGCCGTCGCACCCGACGACGTAATCGCACTCCAGGACGTCCTCACGCCCCTCGTGCCGGAACCGCACGCGCGGGCTGTCGCTGTCGGCGCCCTCCACCGCGAGCGCCTCCGCCTCGAAGAGCAGGGGGCCGCCCTCGGCCAGCTGGAGGGCGATGAGGTCCTTGCAGACCTCGGTCTGCGCGTACACCATCACGGACCGGCCGCCGGTGAGGGCGGGGAAGTCGACGCGGTGGCGCTTCCTGTCGTAGCGCAGCTCGATGCCGTCGTGGCGCAGGCCCTCCCGGTCCATGCGCGCGCCGGCGCCGGCCTCGCGCAGTACGTCGACGGTCCCCTGCTCCAGGATCCCGGCCCGCTGCCGGTGCTCGACGTACTGTCGGTCACGGCTCTCCAGGACGACCGAGTCGATACCGGCGTTGTGCAGCAGCCGGGCGAGCAGGAGCCCGGCGGGGCCGGCTCCGATGATGCCGACGGTGGTACGCATCGGTCGTTCCCTTCATGCGTTCGTGTAGTGAAATTTCCTTCACGAAGAAGCTAGGAGGAGTCTCTGACCGCGCACGCCCGCTGTCAACGGTTTCGTGGTGAAGACCTCAATGAAGGCAGCACCGACAAATCCGGCAAACGGCAGTCGAAAGTGCCCGGAGCCGGACTTGAACCGGCACGCCCGCGAAGGGGCAGCGAGGTTTAAGCTCGCCGTGTCTGCATTCCACCATCCGGGCAGGCCCTGGGCTCCGCATCGAGGTTCCGAGCCTATCGGGACGCCCCACCCGAACTGCGGGTCAGGGTCCCGATGTTGTCTTATTTTATTGACTTCTGAGGGTGCATCAGCACCTGGAACGAGCCATCCGCACTTGCCAATAGCCTTTCGTGAGGCAGCCCGGCGCGCATGCGGAATGACGGAATTTCACCGTCCGAACAAGGGGGCTCCACCTGTTCTTGCCATTCCCCCGTCCGGGGGCTCCGGGGGGCAGCCGTCATCCCCAGGTATGACACGGGCCCGTCGGGTCCCTCCGGAGTCTGCCTTCGGAACCAGAACTACGGCTGACTACACGGCGGCCCCCGGCCATGACGATGGTTCACGTGGTTGACGAGCTTCGCCTCGAACCCCTCGCCTCGAACCCATCGCCTCGCCACATCCCGACAGGAGCCCGCCCGTGACCGCCAGCACCCCCCTCGCCGACCGGACCACCACCTCGGTGGCCGCCCGAGCCACGGAACTGTCCAAGGTCTACGGACAGGGCGAGACGCAGGTAGTCGCCCTCGACCGGGTCTCCGTGGACTTCCGCCAGGCCGAGTTCACCGCGATCATGGGCCCGTCCGGCTCCGGCAAGTCCACGCTCATGCACTGCGTGGCGGGCCTCGACTCCTTCTCGTCCGGCTCCGTGCGCATCGGCGACACCGAGCTGGGCTCCCTCAAGGACAAGCAGCTCACCAAGTTGCGCCGGGACAAGATCGGCTTCATCTTCCAGGCGTTCAACCTGCTGCCGACGCTGACGGCCCTCGAGAACATCACCCTCCCGATGGACATCGCGGGCCGCAAACCCGACAAGGAGTGGCTGGATTCGGTGATCTCGATGATCGGCCTCGCCGACCGGCTCCGCCACCGCCCCTCGCAGCTCTCCGGCGGGCAGCAGCAGCGCGTCGCCGTGGCCCGGGCGCTGGCCTCCCGCCCCGACATCATCTTCGGCGACGAGCCGACCGGGAACCTCGACTCCCGCGCGGGCGCCGAGGTACTGGGCTTCCTGCGCAACTCCGTACGGGAACTGGGCCAGACGGTCGTGATGGTCACCCACGACCCGGTGGCGGCGGCGTACGCGGACCGGGTGGTGTTCCTCGCGGACGGCCGGATCGTGGACGAGCTGCACGGTCCGACGGCGGACGGCGTCCTGGACCGCATGAAGCGGCTGGACACCCGGGCCGTCCGTACCAGCTGACGGCCACTCGACTCCCGTACGGCAGCCCCCTCCGCATCCCATACGACACCGGACTGAGACGACACCCATGTTCCGTACCGCCCTGCGCAACGTACTCGCGCACAAGGCCAGGCTTCTGATGACCGTGCTCGCCGTGATGCTTGGCGTGGCGTTCGTGTCCGGGACCCTCGTCTTCACCAACACCCTCGCGAACGCCCTCCAGAACAGCTCCGCCAAGGGCTTCGACCAGGTCGACGTCGCCGTGCAGCCGGGCTACCGGGAGGATGTGGGCGACAAGATCGGCAAGACGCCGGAGCTGACGCAGGCCCTGCTCGACGAGAGCGCGAAGGTACCGGGCGCCGCCTCCGTCATCGGGGTCGTGAACGGCTTCACGGCCATCGCCGACAAGGACGGCAAGCTGATCGGCGGCGGTTTCCAGTCACAGGGCGGGAACTACTGGGGCACCAAGGACGCCCGGTACCCGCTGAAGGACGGCGTCGCGCCCAAGGGCGCCGGTCAGGTCGCCCTCGACGCGAGGACCGCCGAGCGGGCCGGCTACGAGGTCGGCGACACCGTGCGCCTGTCGGTGGACGGCCCGGTGCTCTCCCCCACCGTCTCCGGCATCTTCACCACGGACGACGGAAACGTGGCGGCGGGCGGCAGCCTCGCCCTCTTCGACACGGCGACCGCGCAGAAGCTGTTCGGCAAGCAGGGCACGTACGACGAGATCGACGTCAAGGCGGCGGCCGGCACGAGCCAGAGCGCGCTCAAGGCGGCCCTCGACAAGGCCCTGCCGCAGGACGACACCGTCGAGACCACGACCCGCGCCCAACTCGCCCATGACCAGGCGGAGATCATCTCCGCGTCGATGAGCGGCCTGAAGCAGGGCCTGCTGGTCTTCGCCGGTATCGCGCTGTTCGTCGGTACGTTCATCATCGCCAACACCTTCACGATGCTGGTCGCCCAGCGCACCAAGGAACTCGCCCTGATGCGGGCGGTCGGCGCCTCGCGCCGGCAGGTCACCCGGTCGGTGCTGATCGAGGCGTTCGTGGTCGGCGCGGTGGCGGCGGTGACCGGGCTGGTCGCCGGCATCGGCATCGGGGCCGGGCTGAAGGCCCTGCTGGGCACGCTCGGGGCGACCGTGCCCGACGGACCGTTGATCGTGACGCCGGGCACGGTCGGCGCGGCCCTCGCCGTCGGCATCCTCATCACCATGCTGGCGGCCTGGCTCCCCGGCCGCCGCGCCGCGAAGATCCCGCCGGTCGCCGCCATGAGCAGCGTCCACGCGACGGCCACGACCAGGTCGCTGGTGCTGCGCAACACGCTCGGCGCGCTGTTCTCGGGAGCGGGCGTCGCCGTGGTCCTGGCGGCCACGACGATGGGCGGCTCGGACGGTCAGGCCCCCATGGGCATCGGCGCGTGCCTGCTCATCATCGGGGTCTTCATCCTCACCCCGCTGCTGTCCCGCCCGCTGATCGCCGCCGCGGCCCCGCTCATGCGCGTGTTCGGTGTCTCGGGGAAGCTGGCCCGCCAGAACTCGGTCCGCAACCCCCGTCGTACGGCGGCCACGGCCTCGGCGCTGATGATCGGGCTCACGCTCATCACCGGGATGACGGTGATGGCGGGCAGTCTCCAGAAGGCGATCGACAAGATGGCCACGGCCTCGATCAGCGCCGACTACGTCGTCAGGATGGCCAACGGCAACGATCTCTCCCCCGATGTCGCCGCGAAACTGTCGAAGACGTCCGGGGTGACCGCGATCAGCTCCATGCGTCAGGATCCCGTACGGATCGACGGTACGACGGAGTCCGTGACCGGGGTCGACGGGAGCACGATCGGCGGGCTGACGAAGCTGACGGTCGACGAGGGCACGTTCAAGGTCGACGCCTCGCACGTGGTCGTGGACGACAGGACGGCCAAGTACCGCAAGTGGAAGGCGGGTTCGGCCTTCACCGTGGCGTACGAGGACGGCCGGAAGCAGCGGCTGACGGTGGCCGGGGTGTACGAGAGCAACGAGATGTTCAACGGCATGATGCTCGACAATTCCCTGCTGGCCGCCCACGGGACCGACGCGAACCGGGCGGCGGACAGCCAGGTCCTGGTGAAGACGTCGGACGGCGCGACGGACGCGACGAAGGACCGGCTGGAGAAGGCCCTGGGCGCCAACCCGGCCATCAAGATCCAGGACAAGAAGGACCTGTCCAACGAGGTCGCACGGATGTTCACGCTGATGCTGAACATGCTCTACGGCCTGCTGGCGATGGCGGTCCTGGTCGCGGTCCTCGGCGTCATCAACACGCTGGCCATGTCGGTGTTCGAACGCTCCCAGGAGATCGGCATGCTCCGCGCGATCGGCCTCGACCGCAAGGGCATCAAGCGGATGGTCCGCCTGGAGTCCCTGGTCATCTCCCTCTTCGGCGGGGTCCTGGGCATCGGCCTGGGCGTGTTCTTCGGCTGGGCGGCCGGTGAACTGCTGGGCTCGACCACGCCGACGTACGAACTCGTCCTGCCCTGGGCCAGGATGGCGCTGTTCCTGCTCCTCGCCGCCACGGTGGGCGTCCTGGCGGCCCTGTGGCCGGCCCGCCGCGCGGCCCGCCTGAACATGCTGACGGCGATCAAGGCGGAGTAGAGGCACAAGTACAGGAGACGGTACGGAAGTTGGGCCCCGCGGAGGATGACACGGGGCCCAACTCCCGTTCAGCCAGCGTTCCAGGTACGGGCCCGCAAGCGCATCCCGGAGGCGCCCGACTCGGTGGTGCGCACGGCGAGGACCTGGTTGACGCCGAGGCGGTTGTGTTCGAAGGCGAGGGCGGAGGCGGCCATGTACAGCCGCCAGACGCGTGCGCGCCCGGGGCCGGCGAGCTGCTGGGCGCGCGCCCAGTCGGCCTCGAGACCGGTCACCCACTGCCGCAGGGTCAGCGCGTAGTGCTCCCGGATCGACTCGACGTCACGCACCTCGAACCCGGCCTGCTCGAGCTGGGTGACGGTGGTGCCGAGGGGCGCGAGTTCGCCGTCCGGGAAGACGTAGGCGTCGATGAACCCGTCGAGGCTGTACGCGTCCTCGTCCGACTGCGGACGACGGGCGATCTGATGATTGAGCAGCCGCCCCCCGGGCTTGAGCAGGGCGTACAGCTCGCGCGCGTACGCCAGATACTGCTCGCTCCCCACATGCTCGGCCATGCCGACGGAGGAGACGGCGTCGAAGGGCCCGTCGGAGACGTCCCGGTAGTCCTGCACCCGGATCTCGACCCGGTCGGTGAGCCCCTCGTCGGCGACGCGCTTACGGGCGTACGCGGCCTGCTCCTGCGAGAGCGTGACGCCGAGGACCTGTACGCCGTACTGCCGGGCGGCGTGGACGGCGAGGGAGCCCCAGCCGCAGCCGACGTCGAGGAGGCGCATGCCGGGCGTGAGGGCGAGCTTGCGGCAGATGAGGTCGAGCTTGTCGTGCTGGGCTTCCTCGAGGGCGGTGGTGCCGTCCGGGGTCTCCCAGTAGGCGCAGGAGTACACCATGGACGGGCCGAGGACGAGTCCGTAGAAGTCGTTGCCGACGTCGTAGTGATGGCTGACGGCGCGTTTGTCGGCTCGTCTGGTGTGCCGCCCCCGACGCCTGCGCGGCACCTCTTCCCGGGGCGGGGACGGAGGAACAGGGAGCCCCGCCATCTTCACGAGCCCGCCCACCGCGGCCCGCGCGCCCGGCTCACGCAGGGTCTCGGCGAGACTCCGGGCGTCCTCACCGCGTTCCCAGACCAGCCCGGACAGCAGGTCGAGGGCGGCGTAGAAGTCCCCCTCGATGTCCAGATCACCGGCGACCCAGGCCCGGGCAAGCCCCAGCTCGCCGGGTTTCCACAGCAGTCGGCGCAGGGCGCGACGGTTGCGGATGACCAGCGTGGGGGCGCCCGGCGGCCCGGCCTGCGAACCGTCCCAGGCGCGGATGCGCATCGGGAGCGGAACCCCCAACAACTGCTCGGCGAAGCTCTGCAGCCGCGACGCGGCTTCGGGCATGGCGCACACCTCCGTTACGACCTGACCGAGAATGTCCAACACTCACAGAAACACCAACAGCCCGGACTCGCCCTTTTGTTTCAGCCCGTCCGGCGTTTGAGGACAAGGCCCGTTCAGGGCCGTAGCGGGGGTCTGGGGGCGGCAGCCCCCAGGAACGGGATGGGACGGGTAGGGGCGGCGGGGGCGAAAAAACGCCCGAAGGGGCCACCCGCACCACGGATGGCGGGCAGCCCCTTCAGGGACACTCACTGACCGGAAGGCCAGGTCGTACAGGCCAAGCTCAGGAGGCCTTGGCCTCGGTCTTCTCCTCGACCTTCTTGGCCGCAGCGACCGGCGCCGGCTTGGCGGCCTCGTAGAACTCCTCACGAGGAGTCTCCAGCGCCCCGAGCGCGACAACCTCACGCTTCAGGAACATCGCCAGCGTCCAGTCCGCGAACACCCGGATCTTCCGGTTCCACGTCGGCATCGCGAGCCCGTGGTAGCCACGGTGCATGTACCACGCGAGACGACCCTTGAGCTTGATCTTGATCTTGCCCATGACGATCATCGCGACGCCCTTGTGCAGACCGAGACCCGCGACAGCGCCCTTGTTGGAGTGCGAGTACTCCTTCTGCGGGAAGCCCCGCATACCGGAGACCACGTTGTCGCCGAGGACCTTCGCCTGACGCAGCGCGTGCTGCGCGTTCGGCGGGCACCAGGCGTTCTCCACGCCGGCCTTGCGGGCGGCCACGTCCGGCACCTGGGCGTTGTCGCCCGCGGCCCAGATGTAGTCCGTACCCGTGACCTGGAGGGTCGGCTGGGCGTCCACGTGACCGCGCGGGCCGAGCGGCAGGCCGAAGCGCGACAGGACCGGGTTGGGCTTGACGCCCGCGGTCCACACGACGGTGTTGGAGTCGACCTCGAGCCCGTTCTTCAGAACGACATGCCCGTCGACGCACGAGTCCATGGAGGTCGAAAGGTAGATCTCGACGCCGCGGCTCTCGAGGTGCTCCTTGCCGTACTGGCCCAGCTTCGGGCCGACCTCGGGAAGGATCTTGTCGGCGGCGTCGACGAGAATGAACCGCATGTCCTCACGGGACACGCTGGTGTAGTACTTCGCCGCGTCGCGCGCCATGTCCTCGACCTCGCCGATGGTCTCCGCACCCGCGAAGCCACCGCCGACGAAGACGAAGGTGAGCGCCTTGCGGCGGATCTCCTCGTCGGTCGTCGAGTCGGCCTTGTCCAGCTGCTCGAGGACGTGGTTGCGCAGGCCGATGGCCTCCTCGATGCCCTTCATACCGATGCCCTGTTCGGCGAGGCCGGGGATCGGGAAGGTGCGGGAGACCGCGCCCATGGCGATGACGAGGTAGTCGAAAGGCAGCTCGTACGCCTCACCCACGAGGGGGGCGATCGTGGCGACCTTGCGGTCCTGGTCGATGGTGGTGACCCGACCGGTGAGAACTTCCGCCTTGGGCAGCACACGTCGCAGCGGTACGACGACGTGGCGCGGCGAAATGCTGCCGGCGGCGGTTTCGGGGAGGAAGGGCTGGTAGGTCATGTACGACCGGGGGTCGACGACCGTGACGGTCGCCTCGCCGTAGCGCATCTTCTTGAGGATGCGCCGAGCTGCGTACAGGCCTACGTACCCACCGCCTACTACGAGGATCCTGGGACGCTCCGTGGTGCTCATGCCATCGAGTATCCACCCGGCCCAGGGGGGTCGCTCGTGCGCCCCTTCACAAGCTTATGCGCCCCCTCTGCTACACTGCGCGACTCACTTCGCCGGGCCCATGCTCCGCGAGGGGGACCAGAGGGCGGTACGCCCCGATGTCAATGCCGCGTGAACTGCTCTTCCGGGCCGCCGGGGGGACTGGACCAGCCCCCCGCAACACCCCCTGGAATCACCGCCGGAACGCTCCCCCGAGCACGCTCCCACCCCAGGTGAGCCCCCGAAAAGGCCCTCCGGACGACGTTCGTCGCCCAACAGGACCGAATTCCTTGTGAAGAACTTCACGAACTTTCCCGAGAGGGCGTCACCGGGGGGCCGCGAACACCCCCTCAGGTGCGCTCATACGTTGTACGGCCTGCTCAGCCGAGGGCCAGGCGAGGGTCAGTCGAGGGTCAGGCGAGCGAAAAAGCGATGCCGTCGAGGATGTCGTGCTCACTCACGACGACCTCCGAAGCGCCGATCCGTTCCATGATCGAAAGCAGTACCAGAGCCCCCGCGCCGATCACGTCGACCCGCCCCGGATGCATCGACGGAATCGCCGCGCGCTCGGCATGCGTGGACCGGAGAAGCATCTCGGTGATCTCGCGGACGCGGTCGTAGGAGACCCGGGAGTGGTGGATGGCCGCGGAGTCGTACTCGGCCAGGTTCTGCGCGATCGCCGACACCGTGGTGACGGACCCGGCGAGCCCCACCAGCGTGCGCGCCTCGCCCAGCGGCACGGTCTGCTCCGCGAGGTCGAGGGCGGCCTCGATGTCGGCCCGCACGGCGGCGATCCGCTCCTCCCCCGGCGGGTCCAGGACGACCCCGTCCCGCACCAGGTGCCGCTCGGTCATCCGTACGCACCCGATGTCCACGGAGCGTGCCCCGCGCACGTGACCGTCCCCGACCACGAACTCGGTCGAGCCGCCGCCGATGTCCACGACGAGGTACGGCGTGGCGAGGTCGTCGCGCCCCGCGAGTTCCCTGGTGGCGCCGGTGAAGGACAGCTCGGCCTCCTGCTCGCCCGAGACGACCTCGGGCTCGACACCCAGGATGTCCAGCACCCCCCGTACGAACTCGTCCCTGTTCTCCGCGTCCCGCGAGGCGGAGGTCGCGACGAAGCGCAGCCGCTCGGCGCCGTGCTCCTTGATGATCCCGGCGTACTCCCGGCACGCCGCGAAGGTCCGCTCCAGCGCCTCGGGTGCCAGCCGCCCCGTACGGTCGACGCCCTGCCCGAGCCGGACGATGGTCATCCGCCGGTCCAGATCGACGAGCGCACCGCTGTCCGGGTCGACATCGGCGACGAGGAGACGGATCGAGTTCGTACCGCAGTCGATGGCGGCGACACGGGTCATGGTCAGTCCATTCCAGCCCGCCCGACGTTCGAGGACGAGCACGTTCAGCGGTCGATTCCAGCCCGCCCGGCATGTGAGGACGAGCACGGCAGCGGCCCATACCAGCCCGCCCGGCGTTCGAGGACGAGCACGTTCAGCGGCCCATACCAGCCCGCCCGGCGTTCGAGGACGAGCACGTTCAGCGGCCCATACCAGCCCGCCCGGCGCTTGAGGACGAGCACGGCACCGGCCCATTCCAGCCCGTCCGGCGTTTGAGGACGAGCGCGGCAGCGCGAAAGGGGGGTCTGGGGGCGCAGCCCCCAGGAAGGGATGGGACGGGTAGGGGCGGCGGGGGCGAAACTCACTCCCCCGACACCACACACGCCCCCTTCGCCCACCACTCCGGCAGCATCGCGATCGCCTCGTCCCCGAGAGGATTCACCCCCGGCCCGGCGGCCAGAGAGTGCGCCACCAGCACATGCAGGCACTTCACCCGGTCCGGCATCCCACCCGCGCTCGGAAACCCGGTCAGCACCTCGATCTCGTCCCGGCGCCGAATGTAGTCCTCGTGCGCGGCCCGGTACGACGCGGCCAGCTCGGGATCCGTCGCCAGCCGTTCCGTCATCTCCTTCATCACGCCGTTCGCCTCCAGCGTGCCGATCGCCGAATTGGCGCGCGGGCACGTCAGGTAGTACGTCGTGGGGAAGGGCGTGCCGTCCGGCAGCCGAGGCGCCGTCTCGACGACGTCCGGCTGCCCGCAGGGGCACCGGTGCGCGATGGCGCGCAGCCCGCGCGGGGGGCGGCCCAGCTGCTCCTTGAATGCCTCGACGTCCGCGTCGGTCGGCTCGGTGCGCGGGGTGGAGGGCGGGGGCGTGTCCATACCTGTCTTCTCTGTTCCGTTCACTTCACTGGTGGGCGGCATCGGCCTTGTCCACGCCGTCCCAGACGTTCGCGTACCAGGGGCGGTCGGCCGCGCCCAGGTCGACGCGCGACTGCTTCGCCGCGTCCGGGTCGATCACGACGTAACCGGTCTCGCCCGGCATCACATAGTGCAGCCGCTGCCGGATCTGCTGTTCCGCGTACGCGTCGTCCTGCCAGCGTGCCTTCAGGTCGCGGAGTTGTTCGACCCGCCGGCTGGCCTGGTCGCGTTCGCGCTCCATCTCGGCGATGTCGGCGCGCTGGGAGACGTACTGCCTTATCGGGTAGGCGAGGGCGACGACCAGCGTGCACAGGACCAGGGCGAGCAGGGCCGCCCGGCCGGTCAGACGGGAGCGGCGGGCCTGGCGCTTGGTCTGCGAACGGTAGACGCGGGCCGCCGTCTGCTCGCCGAGCAGCTTGATCCTGGTCGCGGTGGAGAACCGGTCCCGGTCCTTCACGGCCATGTTCCCGCCTCCCGTTCACACGCGCGTACGTCCCCGCACACGGTACGGGACCGCGTACGGGGACGTACGTACGACGCTGCCTAAGCCTCTGCGGCCACGGACGCCACGGCCGCCACGGCCGCTCAGCCCTTGAAGCGCGGGAAGGCGCTGCGGCCGGCGTACACCGCCGCGTCGTCGAGGATCTCCTCGATGCGCAGGAGCTGGTTGTACTTGGCGACGCGGTCCGAGCGGGCCGGGGCGCCGGTCTTGATCTGGCCGCAGTTCACGGCGACGGCGAGGTCGGCGATGGTGACGTCCTCGGTCTCGCCGGAGCGGTGGGACATCATGCACTTGAAGCCGTTGCGCTGGGCCAGCTCGACGGCGTCCAGGGTCTCGGTCAGCGAGCCGATCTGGTTGACCTTGACGAGCAGGGCGTTCGCGGAGCCCTCCTCGATGCCACGGGCGAGGCGCTCCGGGTTGGTGACGAAGAGGTCGTCGCCGACGATCTGGACCTTGTCGCCCAGCTTGCCGGTGATGGTCTTCCAGCCGTCCCAGTCGTCCTCGTACAGCGGGTCCTCGATGGAGATGAGCGGGTACGCGGAGACGAGCTCCTCGTAGTACTCGGTCATCTCGGCGGCCGTGCGGGACTTGCCCTCGAACTCGTACTTGCCGTCCTTGTAGAACTCGGACGCGGCGACGTCGAGCGCCAGGCCGATCTGCTCGCCGGGCACGTAACCGGCCTGCTTGATGGCCTCGATGATGAGGTCGAGCGCGGCGCGGTTGGACTCGAGGTTCGGGGCGAAGCCGCCCTCGTCGCCGAGACCGGTGGACAGGCCCTTGGTCTTCAGCACCTTCTTGAGGGTGTGGTAGATCTCCGCACCCCAGCGCAGCGCCTCGGAGAAGGACTCCGCGCCGATCGGGGCGATCATGAACTCCTGGATGTCGACGTTGGAGTCCGCGTGGGAGCCGCCGTTGAGGATGTTCATCATCGGAACGGGCAGCAGGTGCGCGTTCGGGCCGCCGAGGTAGCGGAACAGGGGCAGATCGCTGGCCTCGGACGCGGCGTGGGCGACGGCGAGGGAGACGCCGAGGATGGCGTTGGCGCCGAGGGAGCCCTTGTTGTCGGTGGCGTCCAGGTCGAACATGGCCTGGTCGATCAGGCGCTGCTCGGTGGCGTCGTAGCCGACGAGCTCCGGGCCGATCTGCTCGATGACGGCGAGGACGGCCTTCTCGACACCCTTGCCGAGGTAGCGGTTGGGGTCACCGTCGCGCAGCTCGATGGCCTCGAAGGCACCGGTGGAGGCGCCGGACGGGACGGCGGCACGACCGGTGCTGCCGTCATCGAGGCCGACCTCGACCTCGACGGTGGGGTTGCCTCGCGAGTCGAGGATTTCCCGGGCTACGACGACGTCGATGGACGGCACGAGCATCTCCTTATGGAATGTGACGCGGGGTACGCGGGGCTGCTGGGCCTCGCGAGTACGGGGCCGCGGCGGCTCCGCGATGATGAGCCTAACCGGCTCCGGGCGATCGGCCAGCCGTCCGACCACCCCCTGGACGGAACATGGACGGAACCGAGGGTAAACATTGTTCCCCCTGGGAACAAAAAGCCCCGCCCCGGTGCGTACGGGGGAGAACGCACCGGGGCGGGGAGCCCGTGGGGGACGGGGGTGGCCCTCACGAGGCCCTCACAATGAAGGGCACGGGCGTGAGAGCCCTGCGGTTCACCTTCTCACCGGCCGCTTTCCGAACCGCTTGGGGGAGGTGTCGGAGCCGGTGCGGGTGACCGGGATCAGCCGAGGTGCAGCTGCTGGCCCGGGTAGATGAAGTCGGCGTCGTCGATGATGTCCTTGTTCAGCTGGAACAGCTTCTGCCAGCCGCCCTTGACGTCGTGCGCCTCGGCGATCGCGCTGAGGGTGTCGCCCTTGACGACCTTGTACTCGCCGTCGCCCTTCTTGACCTTCTTGCCGGTCGGGGTGGTGACGGTCTTCTTCGCGGCGGGCCGATCCTGCGAACGGGAGGCCTGCTGGTTGTCGGTGGAGCGGGTGGCGGTCTCACCGGAGTTGCTGGAGCCGCTGTTGCTGCTGTTGCTGTTGCTGCTGGACGAGTTGTCGCCCGTACCGGCGCCCGTGTTGCCGCTCGCACCGCCGTCGTACGCGGCGCTGGACAGGCCCACGCCGCAGACCGGCCAGGCGCCCTTGCCCTGGCCCGCGAGGACCTTCTCGGCGATCTCGATCTGCTGGGCCTTGGAGGCCTGGTTGGCGGTGGACGCGTACGCCGTGCCGCCGTACGCGGCCCAGGTCGAGGCGGAGAACTGCAGACCGCCGTAGTAGCCGTTGCCGGTGTTGATGGACCAGTTGCCGCCGGACTCGCACTGGGCGACGGCGTCCCACTCGGCGGAGGTGGCGGCGGAGGCGGAGCCGGCCGCGAGCAGCGGAGCGGCGACGGCGGCACCGGTCACGCCGGCGATGGCGACGGCGCGGCTGGCCTTGGACGGACGACGGTGCTTGCCCTTGCCGGAAAACAGCATGAAAGATCCCCTCACCGACGCCTGCGAGGTGAGCTGTCGGGTTCGGGCCGGTTGAGTTGCCCGGCCGTACGCCCCTGTCGGGCGGCGTACGGCTTCACCCCGAGCCGCTCCGGACAACTGCCCGGTGCGGCGCCTACCTTGGGTCCCCCGCTCCTGCCTACGGCGCTTGACAGCGACGACTGTTCCCGTGCGGCCGGTGGCAGGATTCGGCGTTGCGACCGACGGGGCCCACTGTGGCGGGCGATGACGACCGTAAACAGCTGATCCTCTGAAATACAAAGACGATCAGGGCTTCTGAGATCTATCTCTCACCGCATCCATAACGGACATTCAGCTCGAATCGTGACGCGAACTCCGCCTACTTTTGCACCGGTTCGACACCGACAGCGAGGGTCTGACCGGGGAGGATGTGATTGGGATCAGTGCCGACGGTGTTCTCGTTCTCGGCGAAGAGCCCGGACCATCCGTCGGCGAGGTCAAGGGATTCGGCGATGCTCCAGAGGGTGTCTCCGGTACGCACGGTGTACGACCCCTCGGCGTCACCACGGTGACGCCCGGTGCCGGGAGTGGTCAGGCTGCCGCTGCCGTCGATCCCGATTCCCACGAACTGCTGGGAGTTGTCCGACTCTTTCCCATTTGTCGCATCTGTGGATGAACTCTCACCTTCCTGCCCCTCGCCCGTACCGGCCGACGGCGAGGAAGGGACCGGCGAGGCGGCCGGGGCGACCGAGTCACCCGAGTCGGCCCCGTCGGCGGCGTCGGCCGCAGCCGCGGACGGCGAGGGGGACTGGGAGGACCCGGAGGGCTTTGCGGAGCCCGAGGAGTCGCCGGAGGCCGCGGAGTCGTCGCCAGGGGACCCGGAGGGCGTGGGCGCCCCCGACGAGGAGGAGGACGAGGCAGAGGAGTCTGCGGACGAAGAGCCGGCGGACGAAGAGTCTGCGGAAGAGCCTGCGGACGAAGACGAGGAGGAACTGGAAGAAGTACCCAGCCCCAGCCCCAGCCCCGACTCGGTCGCCGTACCCGGCCCCGAGGTGTCGTCCTCGGTCCCACTCCCGGCCACCCCGGTGTCGACGTCGGCCGGGCTGGTGTCCTTGCCGAGTCCGGACAGCACCGCACAGGCCTCCCAGGCCCCGGCCCCCTGGTCGGCGAGTATCTTCTCGCCGACGGAGATCTGCTGCGAACGGCTGGCCTGGTCGGCGCTCGGGGCGAAGGCGAGGCCGCCGTACTTCTCCCAGTCCGTCTGGGTCAACTGGAGCCCGCCGTAGAACCCGTTGCCGGGGTTGTCACTCCAGGAGCCGCCGCTCTCGCATTCCGCGACCCTGTCCCAGGTGGCACCGCTGGCCGCGCTGGCGCCGCTCGCGGCGAGCAGCGGAAGGGCCATGGCGGAGCCGGTCACGCCGGCCGCGACCAGCAGAGCCGGGGCCTGACGGGGGCGACGGTGACGACCGTTCCCGGAGAGCATGCGGTGGCCTTTCGCGAGACAGTGGGGACAGCGCGACGAATACTGCGGGGGCGTCGCACTAGTGCTCGAACGTATCGGCAGACGATCAGTTGTCACAAGTTCATGCCGCGCAGATCACGTGAAGATCACATTGTTGACGGGGCGTCACCTTGCCGTGACCTGCTACCGCGCCGACTACCGCGCCGCCTACGAAATCCCGCCCGATTCGGTCGTCGGCGTGAACTCGACGGGCAGGGTGCGCAGTCCACGCATGATGAGCCCGCCCCGCCATCTCAACTCGGCCGGATCCACGGCGAGTTGCAGGTCGGGGAGGCGGGTGAGGAGGGTGGCGAGGGCGCTGCGCCCCTCCAGCCGGGCGAGCGGTGCGCCGAGGCAGTAGTGGATTCCGTGCCCGTACCCGAGGTGCTGGTTGTCCCGGCGGCCGAGGTCAAGGGTGTCGGGGTCGGCGAACCGCGCCGGGTCCCGGTTCGCGGCGGCGAGTACGACGAGGACGGGATCGCCGGTCGCGATGTCCTGCCCGCCGATGCTGAGCGGCCGGGTGGCGAAGCGCCAGGTGGCCAGCTCGACGGGGCCGTCGTAGCGCAGGAGTTCCTCGATGCCGGTTTCGAGGAGGGAGGAGTCCTCGACGGCGAGGGCGGCCTGGAGACGGGCGCGCTGCTCGGGGTGGGCGAGGAGGGTGTGGACCCCGTTGCCGAT
Source organism: Streptomyces sp. NPDC047042 (assembly GCF_040644035.1). Lineage (NCBI taxonomy): Bacteria > Bacillati > Actinomycetota > Actinomycetes > Kitasatosporales > Streptomycetaceae > Streptomyces > Streptomyces sp. NPDC047042. The sequence continues at coordinate 110,431 of NZ_JBEYVP010000017.1, forward strand.
CAAGTTCACGGTGGTCTCAAAACCGGCGAACAGAATGATGAACGCCATCGCGGCGACCTCGTTCTCGCTGAGGTGCTCACCCTGGTCCGAGGCCCGGATGAGCCCGGAGACGAGGTCCTCGCCGGGTTCGGGCACGTCGGACAGCGCCTCGCGCTTGCGGTGGATCAGCTCGGCGAGATAGCCCCGCATCTTCTTGACCGACCGGGCGACCCCGCCCCGGGGCCCTCCCCCGTGCCGGATCATCATCCCGGCCCAGTCCCGGAAGTCGTCCTGGTCCTCGCGGGGTACGCCCAGCAGGTCGCAGATCGCGTAGATGGGCAGCGGGAACGCGAACTCGTGGATGAGGTCGGCGGAGCCGCGTGCAGCGAACCGGTCGATGAGATCGTCGGTGAGTTCCTGGAGGCGGGGCGCGAACTCGGCGACCCGGCGCGGGGTGAACGCCTTGGCGACGAGTCTGCGCAACCTGGTGTGGTCCGGCGGATCGATGTTGAGCAGATGCGTCATCAACTCGGCCTTGCGCTCGCCGGGGATACCGGTCTTGCCCTTGGCGTGCGCGGGTTCGTCGTGATGGGCGGGGTTCTTGGACAGCCGCGGGTCGGCGAGGGCCTGCTTGGCGTCCCCGTACCGCGTGACCAACCACGCCTCGACCCCGCTGGGCAGCTTCGTCCGGTGGACCGGGGCGTGCTCACGGAGCCAGGCGTAGGCGGGGTAGGGGTCGGTGGCGAACTCCCAGGTGAAGAGTTCGGGGGCGGGGGGTGCGGGCGGGGGTGGGGGCGAGGGCAGGTGCGGGGGCGAGGAGGGCGGCTGGTTGGTCACTCGGTGACGGTAGCCGTCGGGGCCACCCCCTCCTTCACCCGCACCGCGTCCCGGTAGGCCCGCGCGGCGGCCCGCAACGCCGCCTCCGGGTCCACGCCCTCGCGTTCCGCCCGTACCGCCATGTGCAGGAGCTCGTAGCCGATGCCCTCGCCCTGCGGCAGCGGGACGTCCAGGCCAGCCGTGTGGACCCGGGAGGCGAGTTTCGCGGCCAGTGCGAGGCCCGGCTGGCCCAGGGGCACGCCGTCCGTCACCGACTCCCGCTGCTTCTCTATCGCCTTGGTGCGCAGCCAGTGCTCCTTGACGTCCTCCGGGGTGGACGCCGTCGCGTCGCCGAAGACGTGCGGGTGGCGGTGGATCAGCTTGGTGACGATGCCGGCCGCCACGTCGTCGATCGAGAAGGGGGCCTCGCCGTCCTCCTCCTCGTTCGCGTCCTCGGCGATGCGGGCGTGGAAGACGACCTGGAGCAGGACGTCCCCCAGTTCCTCGCGCAGTTCGTCGCGGTCGCCGTCCTCGATGGCCTCGACGAGTTCGTACGCCTCCTCGATGCCGTACTTCGCCAGGCCCTGGTGGGTCTGGCGGGAGGACCAGGGGCACTCCAGACGGATGCGGTCCATGACCTGGACGAGGTCGAGGAGGCGGGCGCCGGGGAGGTCGTAGGAGGCGGGGAGGAGTTCCAGGTCGGGCATCCGTACGCGGCCGGATCCTGCGAGGCGGGCCAGGCCGTCGGTGAGGGCCGGGTCGCCCTCGCCCGTCGTCACGACCACGACCGTCCGCCCGCCGGCGCAGGCGTGGACCAGGTCCTCGGCGGTCGGGGACACCTCCTCGACCGCTATGCCGGCGTCCCGCAGATACGGCAGCTGCGGATGCGTACCGTCCGCGCACAGCACCTGGTCGGCCGCGTGCAGCGTCTGCCAGGCAGGCCAGGACAGCAGGCCGGGGGCGACGCGGTGGCTGGTGGTGAGCAGGACGACACGACCGGGGTCGGTCTCCGTCTCCGGAGCGGTCTCGAAGCCGCTGGTTGCGTTCACCATCCGAACGTAACCCACGCCGCCGACAGCCCCACGGTTATCCACAGGCGGTTGTCCACAGGCAGCGCTCGTAACCCCACGGGAGCCCGCACACCCGTACGGACAACCGTTACGCCGTGACTGTTTGCGCCGTGACTCCTACGCCGTCCCCTGAGGCGCCTGCGCCGCCGTGATCTCCCGTACCCAGGGGGTCTTCGCGTCGACGCGGCTGCTCTTCTGGACGTCCCAGGTGCCGTAGCGCGGGTTGAGGTCGACGTCGAGGCTCTTGGAGGCGTCGGACATCGCCTTCCAGAACGTGGCCTGGCCGTCCGGCGTGTTCATGTCGGCGCCGAGAGCGGTGGCCAGCTTCTGGGCCGTGATCTCGGTGTGCAGACTGTCGTCGAGGCGGCCCGGGGCGACGCCGTACTGCTGGAGCCAGGTGTCCTCGAGCGCCTTCGAGCTGCCCGCCTGCTGTTCCAGAGAGGCCCGCAGACTCTGGACGTCCTTGCGGTTGACAGTGACGCCCGCGTCCTTCGCGGCCTGGTTGAGCACGCGGTCGAGGACCATGGTGTGCAGGGTGTCCCGGGTGAGGCTGCCGGTTCTGGCGACGGCCTGTGCGTACTGGGCCTGGTCCGGGGTGGCCGCGCGCTGCGCCGTGCGTACCTCGTTCACCCTGCTCTCCAGCTGCGCGACCGTGATCCGGTGCCCGCCGACGACGGCGGCCGCGCCGGGATGCGCGTCGTTGCCGCAGGCGGTGAGGAGGGGGCCCGCGGCGACGATCGCGGCGGAGAGAAGGAGCGCGGTGCGACGACGGCGATGCAAGGAGGGCCTCCTGAGGAGATTGTGCGGCGGTGCACAAAGTCTTGCGGTGATCGATGTTAGGCAGTGGCTGGGCTCTGGCCAAGCCATTCGACCAACGATTCACCGGGACTTCGGGCACCGCCCGCTCCGGGCGGCCTCGGGCCTCGGGCCTCGGCTCAGCCGGTGATCGCCACCGGTGCGTCCCACGCGTCACGGTCCACGGTGATCGTGTACCCGTTGCGCGTCTCCTTGCTGTTGACCATGTACTGGTGGGCCCGGCTGTGGTTGGTCCACTGTGTGGCGCCGAAGGGCCAGTCCGCGGTGGTGGTGTTCTGCTTGTCCCACAGCGCGTACCACATGTTGCCCGGCAGGTTGGTGCGGTCGGTGGCCTGGGCGATCGCCTTCGCGCTGGAGCTGGTGAAGCCGTAGTAGCCGGAGCGGTACGTCTTGGCGTTCAGTGTCTTGGTGAAGGCGCGTACGTACGTCAGTACGGCGTCGTTGCACGCCTTGTTCGTGATGTCGTACGCCTCCATGTCGAGGTAGACCGGGCTGCCGGCCTTCATGCCGAGCGCCGAGGCCTTGGCGACCGCGTCCGCCGCGTCCGTCGCGCCGAGGGAGGCGGCCGTGGCGGCGGTGAGCTTCTCGGGGCTGGAACCGGTCTGGCAGGACGGCTGGGCGCCGACGTACAGGGGGATGAGTTTCCAGCCCTGCGCGCTGACCGACTTCACCCAGGACGCGGTGAGGTTGGGCTGGGCGCAGCCGCGGTTCTTGCCGCCTATGTAGACGGCGGCGGCGCCGTAGAGGCCGCCGTGCCAGGCCTTCATCGCGGCGACGGAGGGCGCGGTGCAGGTGTCGAACGCGCGGCCGGTGTAGGTGCGCTGGGCGGGCCAGGTGGTGGCGGCCATCGAGGACTGCGCGGCGAGTCCGGCCCCGGCGACGACGGCCGCACCGGCCACCGCCCAGGCGATGTACCTGCGCTTCTTGGACTGCCGGTGACTGGACACCACGTGAAACCCACCCCTGGTATGCGACATGACGTTTTTGAGACATGAATTTGAGACACGAAGCAGGTCGCAACGTAACCGGCGCCGTACCCCTGTTCGGGAAAGGTCGGCCCCGCGGACCCACAAGATTCACTCAAGGCACGGCAAACCCTAGCCGCGCACCTGTCCCAGCCACTCCAGGGTGCGTCGGATCTCCGCTGCCAGCGGATGGCCGGGGCCGCGCAGGCGGTCCACGTCGTGGAGGAGGCGGGCGAGGGTGTCGCGGGCGGCGTTGCGGTCGCCGAGGGCGAGCAGGAGGTGGCCGATACGGCGGCGGACGTCGAGGGAGAGTTCCGGGTCGCCGGCGACGTACTGGTTCTCGTAGTACGGCAGGAGGGCGCGATATTCGGCGAGGGCCGCCGCGGGTTCGCCCAGCTGTTCGAGGCATTGGGCGGCGTCGTAGCGGAAGCGCAGCGACTGGGGGTCGGCCTGGCCGGCCTCGGCGGCGCGTTCGTCGGCGAGGCGGCGCAGTTCGGGCAGGGCGCGCCGGTACTGGCCGTCGTCCATGAGGGTGGCCGCGTACTGCTTGCGCAGGGTGCGGACGACCGGGGAGTGCTCGCCGTGCTGTTCGGCGGCGGCGGGCAGGATCGCGCCGAGGATGTCGACGGCCTGGGTGATGCGGCCCTCGCCGAGGAGGCGCTTGACCTCGTCGACGGCTCGGGCGACGTCGGGCCGCTCGGCTGCCGGGGCGGCCGTCGGCTGGGGTGCGGGGGTGCGGGCGCGGTCCGGCCAGGGGGCGTGCGGGCGCAGGAAGGGGCGGGTGGGGTCGAGGGGCGCGCCGGTGGGCATACCGCGCGCCGGGAGGAGCAGCGCCAGATGCTCGTACACCTCCTGCGCGGAGGCAGGCCGGTGCTGCGGGTCCTTGGCGAGCAGTCGCAGGACGAGCGCTTCCAGTGCCTCGGGCACCTCGGGTCTGAGGCGGCGCACGGGCAGCGGCGGTTCGTAGAGGTGCCGGTGGAGCACCCCGAGGGCCGTCGAGCCGGAGAACGGCACGTCTCCGGCGAGGAGTTCGTGGAGGAGTACGCCGAGTGCGTACAGGTCCGTGTAGGGGCCGACCGCGCCGCCCATCGCCTGCTCGGGGGCCATGTAGGCGGGCGAGCCGATGGGTGAGCCGGTGTGGGTGAGGCGGGTGGTGTCGGTGTCCATGACCGAGGCGACGCCCAGGTCGAGGACGGTGACCGTGCCGTCCTGCTTCACCATCACGTTGCGCGGCTTGAGGTCGCGGTGGACGATCGGCACGGCGTGCACGGCGCTCAGCACGGCGCACAGTTGCGCGGCCACGGCGACCGCCCACTGCCAGGGGTACGGGTCGTGTTCGGCGAGGTGGTCGGAGAGGTCGGCGCCGTCGACGTACTGCATGACGAGGAACAGTTCCTCGTCATCGCTGCCCGCGTCGTGCACGGTGACGAGCCCGGGGTGGTCGACCTGGGCGGTCACCCGGCACTCACGTACGAAGCGGCGGCGCAGTTCGTCGGCCTCCTGGCCCGCGACCTTGTCCGGGCGCAGCAGCTTGACCGCGACGCGCCGGTCCAGCCGCTGGTCGTACGCCGTCCAGACCTGGCCCATGCCGCCCTGTCCGATGAGCGTGGACAGTTCGTACCGGTCGGCGATGACGCGGCCCGTCGAGGCCGACGCCGACGCCGATGCCACCACGCTCACCGTCCGCCCCCGTGCTCGCCGTTGCCGTTGCCGTTGCCACTGCCGTTGGTGTCGTGCTTGCGCAGGTAGTCGCTGAGCTCGTCGAGTTCGGCGCGCACCTGGTCGATACGGGCGTGCGTGGGGCGCTGGGGCTGGGGTTGCGGCTGGGGTATCGGCGTGTGGGGCATGGGGGGCTGCGGCCCGGACTGCATGTTCGCGTACGGCGACGGCGACGGCGCCGGGTAGCCGTACCCGGGGGGCGGGGGCGTGCTCCCGGGCTGGGGCTGGGGCTGGGGCTGGGCGTAACCGGCGTACTGGCTGCGGCGGTTGTCCGGTCGTATGTCCATGATCAGGAAGTAGGCGCCGGCCACGGCGCCCAGGAGCATCACGACGGCGAGGGCGATGTCGCCCTTGGGGTCGTTCTCCTCCACCGTGCCGACCACGGCGAAGCACACGACGGCCAGCGGCAGGCTCAGCCAGGCCGCCGCCCAGTTGAACCACCGGCCGCGCAGGATGGCGACTCGGAACAACGGCAGGCACGCCAGAACGCCGCACGAGAGGAAGGCGGCGACGGTGAACAGCACGCGCAAGGTGATGACAGTGCCCGCGCTGCGGGTTGGCGGCGGCGCGCCGGGGCCGTACATGACTGCTCCTGGACCGGGTGGTGCCAACAGGGGACGGGCGTACGAGTGACAGGTTCGACGTAGGAGTTCGAGCGTATAGCCCGACACCGACAACAGGTCCGGGTTGTACCGAACCGTTGTCAGCGAGGTGCCGACGCGGCGTCAGCGGGACATCGGCCGGGACATCGGCCGGGGCGTCTGTCGGGGCCTCAGTCGGGGGCGACGCTTCCGTCCGTCAGCCCGTCGTACATGCCCCGCACGAGTTGTCCGCCGAGCCGGTTCGCGTGGCGCAGGGCCGCCTCGAACTCGGCGAGTGCCCTGAACCGTGTGCCGTAGCGCCGCTGGTCGTCCAACGGCAGCCGGGGCAGCTGCAGCCGGCGCACGTCGAGCCGGGTCGCGGTGGAGGCGTAGCTGCTGGCCTGCCGGTTGTTGGCGCTGCCGCGCAGGAAACCGGCGAGGAACCACGGGTCGAGGGCGGCCGGATCGGGCCGCAGGAGGACGAGGCTGCGGCCGAGCACGGCTCCCGCCGTCGCGTCGTCGACCACGCGCGCGACGGACCCGCCGCCCAGCACCGGCACGACGACATCCCCCGCCGCCACCCGCACGGCCTCCTCGTCGCTCTCGGGCAGCGTTCCGGAGGGAGCGGTTCCGGCAAGGACGTCGCTGTCGGTGAGCACGGGCACACGCGCGTTGCCGCCGTTTCCGCCCGTACGCATCACCAGGGCGCCCCCGCGCGCGAGTTCCCCGATGGTGATGAGGGGCCAGCGCCCCGGCCGGCCGGCCTCGGCGGGTCCGGAGGGGGCGGCGGGCGCGGGCGGGGTGAGGTCTGCGGTCAGCCGCAGGGTCTCGCCGAGCTGCTCCCGCACGTCGCTCAGGTGTTCGCTGTCGCCCACGGTGGCGGGCGGGAGGTGACGGGCGGGGGCGAGATCGACGTCGTCGTCGAGAAGCTCGATGACGGGCACGGCGCGCGCCACCCCCGGCTGTTCGACCGCCGTACCGGCCCGCTCGAAGGGCCGCCAGGCGTCGAGCACGGCGGCCCGCACCGCCTCCCAGTCGAGCCCGCCGCGCCCGCCCTGTCCACCGTTCTCGGGGACCGTCCCGGTGTCGACGAGCAGCACCTCCGGCTGCGCCGACGCCTTGTCCGGCCGCCGCAACACCCACAGGTGCAGCGGGATGTTGTACGGGGGTGCCGCGCCGACGGGCAGCGCGATCACCGCCCGCAGCGCACCGCGCCGCAGCAGATCGGCCCGGATCCGCCGCCCCGAACGCCGGGAGGCCGCAGCCGGCGGCATCAGCAGTACGGCGGTGCCGCCGTCCCTGAGCCGGGCGAGCGCATGCTGCACCCAGGCCAGCTCGGACTCGTTGCGGGCCGGAAACCCGTACTCCCAGCGGGCGTCGTACGCGAGTTCGTCATGCCCCCAGTTGCGCTCGTTGAACGGCGGATGACAGAGGACGACGTCGGCCCTGAGCCCCGGATACGCGTCACCGCGAAGGGTGTCCCCCACCGCCGTTCGCACCACGTTCCGCCCCTGCAGCGCGAGCCGGAGCGCGGTGAGCGCGGCCAGCTCCGGCGCACTGTCCTGCCCGTACAACTCCCGCTCGGAGTCGTCCCGTTCGGCTTCTCGAGCCCCGCGTGCCGGAAGGGCCCGCAGCAGCGCGCCGGTGCCACAGGCGGGGTCGAGCACGGTACGCGCCGGCCCGGCGAGCTCCCCCATGAGCCGGGCCAGCTCGGCCGGGGTGAGCGTGTACTGCCGCGGGTTGGCATCGAGATGCCGCCCGACCAGGAACTCGTAAGCCTGCCGCGCCCCCATCTCGGCGGCAAGCTCGGCGACACCCCGGAGGAGGGGGACGGAGGGGAGGAGCTGGGGGCCGGTGGGGGTGGTTACGGCGGGGGCGGCAGGGGTGGCGGGAGTCGCGGGGGCGGTGTTTGCGGGGGGTACCGCCTGTCCTGGGGGTGCCGCGTGTACGGCGGAGGCGGCCGGGGTGGTGTGCACAGGGGGTGCCGCGTGTACGCCGGAGGCGGCCGGGGCGCTGTGAACCCCGGTCGGGCTGTGTACGCCGGGTGGAGCGGGGGCGGTGTGAACCCCGGACACGGCGGGGGTGCTGTGAACCCCGGACACGGGAGGAGAGGCGTGAACCCCGGCCTCGGGAGCGGAGGTGTGAACCCCGGGCGGAGTGTTCACGGCTCCCGGCGCATTCACATCCTGCGGCCCATTCACAGCCGCCTCGCCCCGCCCACCCGGCGGAGTGTGAACCCCTCGAACACCAGCCGCACTGTGAACACCCTGTGCGACACCGCCCGTGTGAACTCCCCGCACAGCAGGCGAGCTGTGAACACCCCGCTTCCCGGCGATGCCGAAGCGCGGCGCGATCACCTGTTCCAGCTCGGCGGGCAGGCGGGCGGCTACGCGTTCGTCGGAGACGGCGCCGAGCTCCAGCCAGACGGTCGGGCGGTCATGGATCAGTAGCAGGACGCAGCCCGCGTGGACGAGGGCGGTCGCCGGGCCCTCGGGGTGACCGACGAGTTGCTGCCAGACGCGTTCACGGAGGGGTACTTCGGCGAGTTTCCCCTGGCGGCGGAGCCAGGACTCGACTTCGGCCAGGGCGAAGGCGGGGCTGGCCTCGGTGCCGCCGACCGGCTTGGGGAAGTCGGCGTGACGGCGACGCCAGTTGCTCACGGCGGCGCGTCCGACGCCCGCGAGCCGTGCGATTCCGGCGGCGGTCACTTCCGTGGCGTTGTCCTGCACGCGCCGCGCTCCCCTCGTCCCGTGCGTGACTCGCGGCGTTCCCCGTACGGCTCTGGTCAGCCGCACTCAGCCGTGGTCGCACACCCTTCGTTCACATGTGGCGCCGAGCATACCGGCGTGCGCAAGATCTGCGCATTCACGGCGTGTACCGATAGCGACACGTGAATCGTGTTGACTCGGTTCACACGTTCTGCTGTCATTGACCCAGCGAACAGGATCGACCGGGGATCCGCCGGAAACAGCCGGTTCCCCTCTCGCCTCCCAGCCGGATGGTGGTGGCGCAGCACAGGGGACTGCGCCACCACCACCCACCACCCGCCATCTCCGCCCACACACCACCGACCCCCACCCACACGCCACCACCACCGCAACCCGGAGGAACCGTCATGCGCCGAAGCACTCTTGCCGCCCTCTGCCTCACCGCCGTCACCCTCACCGGAGTCGTCGGCTGTCAGTCGAGCGAGAACACGGCCTCCGACAAGGTGGCCGACAAATCAACCGGTACGACGACAACTGGTACGACAGCCGGTACGACAACCGGTAAGGCAGCCGGCGGGACGGCCGGCGCCAAGACGGCGGACGACTCGGCCGCCAAACCGAAGGACCCGTTCGCCGGGCTCACCGCCGGCGAGATAGCCGACCGGGCGCTGACGGCGACGTCGGGTGCCTCGTCGCTCCGGATGACGGGCACCGTCCCGGACGACGAGAGCGGCGGCACCATCCACATCGACATGGCCCTCGACAAACGGGGCGACTGCGCCGGATCGATGAGCCTGAACGGTCAGGGCAACGCCGACCTCGTGAAGTCCGGCTCCACGCTCTACATGCGGTACGACGAGAAGTTCCTGCGTGCGCAGAGCGAGGGTTCGTCGAAGGAGGAGACCGACGGGGTGGTGGCCCTGCTCGCCGGGAAGTGGACCAAGATGTCCGCGACCGGCTCCGACGCCAAGGACATGGCGGGCTTCTGCGATCTCGACGAAGTGCTCGCCGAGTTCAAGGACGCCGGTTCCGGGGCCGGTTCCCAGGTGACGCGCGGTGCGACAACGACCGTCGGCGGTGTGCCTGCCGTCGTCGTCACGGAGAAGGACGGCAAGGACACGACCACGATATACGTCGCCGGCGAGGGCAAGCCCTATCTCCTCAAGGTCGACAGCAAGTCCAGGAAGGACCCGGGGACCGTCACCTTCAGCGACTACGACAAGCCCGTCTCGGCCCAGAAGCCCAGCGGAGAGATCCTCGACCTGGATGCCCTGGGCGGCTGAACCCGGCCGCTGGACCAGCGGTCGAAGCTGGACCAGCGTTCAAAGGACGTGCCGCATCCACACGTTGGGCTCCACATAAACCCCGTACCCCTGTTCCAGGTCACACCGCACCGGAGTCAGCGCCCCCGGCACCTCCACCTCGCCGGTGCGGTCGAAGGGCAGGCCCGTCCAGGCGCGCCACTCCTCCAGTGAGGCCGCGACGCACATCGACGCCGGCGCCATGGCGACGATGGTGGCGCCCGCCCGGGCGTGCACGCGCAGCCACGGGTCGTGGGGCAGTCCGTCCTCGCGCACCCGGTACGCGTACTCGGCGATCGGTGTCCGCGGCTCCAGGTGCTTGGCGCTCGGCCGGCGAGCACGAGGACGAGGACGAGGACGAGGTCATCCACCCCGCCGACGCCGACCCCCTCAGTTCGCGTGGAACCGCGCGGGCGCGTTGGTCGGGTTGCCGCCGGTGGGGAGTTTCTGGCCGCCGCATCCGGACAGGACCTTCTTCATCGCGGCCTTCTCCGCCGCCGAGACCCACAGTTCGTACTTCTTCTTCACGGCGACCTGGTTGGCGACATACGCGCAGCGGTACGCCTTGTTCGGCGGCAGCCAGGTGGCCGTGTCGCCGTCGCCCTTGCTGCGGTTGGTGCTCGCGTCGACGGCACGAAGGTTGAGCGGGTCGTTGGCCAGGGCTATGCGTTTGCTGGCGTCCCAGTACTTGGCGCCCTTCTGCCAGGCGTCCGAGAGCGCGACGATGTGGTCTATGTCGACCTCGCTGCGGCCCCGCGTGAACTCGACGTCCTTGCCGCTGTACGGGTCGGGCTTCAACTCCCCCGCGGCCACCTTGCAGTCGCCGCTGCGGAACCGTACGTCGACCAGGTCACGCTTGAGGATGTCGTCGCGGGTGTCGCACTTGTTCGAGTCGGTGTCCGCCCAGGCGCTGCCGAACCGGTCCCGGGAGTACCCGGTCTTGGGCGCCCGCCCCTTCACGGCAAGCGAGTCGACGGCGGCGAGCGCCGCACCCCCGCCGCCCCCTCCCCCACTGCCACCGGCTCCCCCGGCCCCGCCGCTCGCGCTCTCCCCGGACCCGGCGGACCCGCCGGACCCCAGGTTCTCACCGCTGCACCCGCCGACACCGAGCATCACCACGAGTACGGCGGCGGCGACGCCCCCACCCCTCAGACTCACCACGTCACGTCCCTCCCCTGCCGCCCCGTTCACGTCAACGCCTGCGGATTTCCGCTGGTCGACAGGCTAGCGGGCGACAACTTTCCCTCACAGGGGCGCCCACCGGCGCTCAAGGGGCGTATGTCGCATACCGGGCGTATCGTCGGTGCTGACTCACCTCCGGAAGGAGCTCTGGATGGGCATCTTCGACAAGTTCAAGGACCAGATGCGCGGGAAGGCGGGCCACAAGGCATCGGACGCCGCGGAGAAACAGGTCAACCAGAGGACGGGCGACAAGTACACGAGCCAGGTCGACGACGCGCAACAGAGAGCCGAGGGCGCGATGGGCATGGACCGCGACCGCGATCGCGACAGGCCCGAACAGACGTAACAGCCCCGGAGGCCTCTCGTGGGTCTTCGCCGGCCTTCGCCGGCCTTCGCAGACCTTCGCAGGCGAGGGAAGCCGCCCACAGCCCCGAACGGGCCGCGGGCGGCTTCCCCTTACTACTCTCCGCCCCTCACTGCTTACTCCGGGCGCTCACGACCCCAGGATCGACGTCAGGAACTCCCCGGTCCAGCCCAGCAACTCCCGTCCGACCAGCGGCTTTCCGCCCACCTTCGCCGTCTTGGGGCGCGGTACGAGGATCTGGTGCGCGGCGGGCTTGATGACGCTGCCCGGGTACAGGCGCTTGAGGCGCAGCTCCTGCGACTCCCTCAACTCCACCGGTGCGAAGCGGATGTTGGTGCCCTGGAGCACGATGTCGCCGACTCCGCAGGCCCGTGCGAGCATCCGCAGCCCCGCCACGAGCAGCAGGTTCTCGACCGGCTCGGGCAACTTGCCGTAGCGGTCGACGAGTTCCTCGCGTACGGCCTTGATGTCGGCCTCGGTGTTGGCGGAGGCGATGGCGCGGTAGGCCGCGAGGCGCAGGCGCTCGCCGGGGGCGTAGTCGTGCGGGACGTGGGCGTCGACGGGGAGTTCGATCTTGACCTCGAGCGGCGGTTCCTCCTCCACTCCGCCGTCCAGCGAGGCCCGGTAGTCGGCGACGGCCTCGCCGACCATCCGTACGTAGAGGTCGAAGCCGACGCCGGCGATGTGGCCGGACTGTTCGCCGCCGAGGAGGTTTCCGGCGCCGCGGATCTCGAGGTCCTTCATGGCGACGTACATGCCGGCGCCCATCTCGGTGTGCTGGGCGATGGTCGCGAGCCGCTCGTGGGCGGTCTCGGTCAGGGGCTTCTCCGGCGGGTACAGGAAGTACGCGTACCCGCGCTCCCGGCCACGCCCGACCCGCCCGCGCAGCTGATGGAGCTGTGACAGACCGAAGTTGTCGCCGCGCTCGACGATGAGGGTGTTGGCGTTGGAGATGTCGATGCCCGACTCGACGATCGTGGTCGACACGAGGACGTCGTACCGCTTCTCCCAGAAGTCGACGACGACCTGCTCCAGGGCCTGTTCGGACATCTGGCCGTGGGCGGTGGCGATCCGCGCCTCGGGGACGATCTCGCGCAGCCGGGCCGCCGCGCGGTCGATGGACTCGACGCGGTTGTGGATGTAGAACACCTGGCCCTCGCGCAGGAGTTCGCGGCGGATCGCGGCGCCGATCTGCTTCTCCTCGTACGGTCCGACGAAGGTGAGCACCGGGTGGCGTTCCTCGGGCGGGGTGGTGATGGTCGACATCTCACGGATGCCGGTGACCGCCATTTCGAGCGTACGGGGAATGGGTGTGGCGGACATGGTCAGCACATCCACGTTCGCGCGCAGCTTCTTGAGCTGCTCCTTGTGCTCGACGCCGAAGCGCTGTTCCTCGTCGACGATGACGAGCCCGAGGTCCTTGAACCTGGTCTCGGAGGAGAACAGCCGGTGGGTGCCGATGACGACGTCGACCGAGCCCTCGCGCAGGCCTTCCAGGGTGGCCTTCGACTCGGCCTCCGTCTGGAAGCGGCTCAACGCCCGTACGTTGACCGGGAATTGGGAGTAGCGCTCGCCGAAGGTGCCGAAGTGCTGCTGGACGAGGAGAGTCGTGGGGACGAGCACAGCCACCTGTTTGCCGTCCTGGACGGCCTTGAACGCGGCCCGGACCGCGATCTCCGTCTTGCCGTAGCCGACGTCGCCGCAGATCAGGCGGTCCATCGGGACCGTCTTCTCCATGTCGTCCTTGACCTCGGCGATCGTGGTCAACTGGTCGGGCGTCTCGGCGTAGGGGAAGGCGTCCTCGAGTTCGCGCTGCCAGGGCGTGTCGGGCCCGAAGGCGTGCCCGGGGGCCGCCATGCGGGCGCTGTACAGCTTGATGAGGTCGGCGGCGATCTCCTTGACGGCCTTCTTGGCGCGCGCCTTGGTCTTCGTCCAGTCGGCGCCGCCGAGGCGGTGGAGGGTGGGGGCCTCGCCGCCGACGTACTTGGTGATCTGTTCGAGCTGGTCGGTGGGGATGTAGAGGCGGTCGCCGGGCTGACCGCGCTTGGCCGGCGCGTACTCCACCACCAGATATTCGCGGGTGGCGCCCTGTACGGTCCGCTGGACCATCTCGATGTAGCGGCCCACGCCGTGCTGTTCGTGCACGATGTAGTCGCCGGTCTCGAGGGTGAGCGGGTCGATGGTCTTGCGGCGCCGGGCGGGCATGCGGGCGCCGTCCTTGCCGGCGGCCTTCTGCCCGGACAGGTCGGTCTCGGTCAGCACGGCGAGCTTGAGCTTCGTGTCGACGAACCCGAAGTCGATCGAGCCGCACGCCACATGCACGACGGAGGGGGCCAGGGAGACCAGGTCGGCCTCCAGGCGGGCGGCGATGCCCTCCCCGCCGAGGACCTCGACCGTACGGGCGGCGGGGCCGTGGGCCTCGGTGACGAACACCGCGCGCCAGCCGTCCGCGAGCCAGCCCTTGGTGTCGGCGAGGGCCTTCGCGGTGTCGCCGCGGTAGGTCTCGGGCGCGTGCATGCCGAGCTTGAGCGTGTCCGCGTCCAGCTCCTCGTCGGCGGCGAACGGCGAGACGGACCACCACATCATGTCCAGCTCGCGCGCCCGGTCCCGTACGTCGGCGATGGACCACAGGGAGGCCGCGCCGACGTCGATGGGTGCTTCGCCGCCGCCCGCGGTGGCCGCCCAGGAGGCCTGCAGGAACTCCTGGCTGGTCGCCACCAGGTCGGCGGCGCGCGTCCGCACCCGCTCCGGGTCGCACACGACGGCCATGGAACCCTTGGGCAGGACGTCGAGCAGTAGTTCCATGTCGTCGACGAGTACGGGGGCGAGGGACTCCATGCCCTCGACCGCGATCCCTTCGGCGATCTTGCCGAGCAGCTCGCCGAGCTCCGGGTGGGCCTCGGCGAGCGCGGCGGCCCGCTCGCGCACCTCGTCGGTGAGCAGCAGCTCGCGGCAGGGCGGCGCCCACAGCCCGTGCTCGGCGACCTCGAGGGAACGCTGGTCGGCGATCTTGAAGTAACGGATCTCCTCGATGTCGTCGCCCCAGAACTCCACCCGCAGGGGGTGCTCCTCGGTGGGCGGGAACACGTCGAGGATGCCGCCGCGTACGGCGAACTCGCCGCGCTTCTCGACCAGCTCGACGCGCGAGTACGCGGCGGCTGCCAGCGCCTCGACGACGCTGCCCAGGTCGGCGGTCGAGCCGGTGCGCAGCGAGACCGGCTCCAGCTCGCCGAGCCCCTTGACCTGCGGCTGGAGTACGGAACGCACGGGGGCCACGACGACGGAGACCGGGCCGGTCTCCGGGTCGTCGGCGCTGGGGTGGGCGAGGCGGCGCAGTACGGCGAGGCGGCGGCCGACGGTGTCGCTGCGGGGCGAGAGGCGCTCGTGCGGGAGGGTCTCCCAGGCGGGGTACTCGGCGACCGTGTCCGGGGGCAGCAGTGATCTGAGGGCGGCGGCGAGATCCTCGGCCTCACGGCCGGTCGCGGTCACGGCCAGCACCGGGCGCCCGGCCTCCCGGGCCAGCGCGGCGACCGCGAAGGGGCGGGCGGCGGGTGGTCCGACCAGGTCGACGTGCATACGGTTGCCGTCACCGGCGGCCTTGATCGCTTCCGCGAGGGCGGCGTCCTTGACGACGACGTCGAGCAGACCGTGCAGGCTCATGAGGGGGCTTTCGTGAGGGTTCGGTCAGGGGGCTGGGCAACGCGAGCCGCCCGACACGTGTGACGGGCCGGGGGTGTCCAAGGGTACGACGCCACGCGGACGCGCGCGGCGCCTGTGGACAACGTGCGCCCCGCCGCCCCTGGGCGCCACTCGGACAGTGACCTCAAGCAGCGATCCGAGACGGTGAACTCAGAGGGTGAAACTCACGGGTCGTACGCACGATGGCGAGCCTTCCCGGCGCGGTCCGGCCCGGCGCGAAGCCCTGCGGGTGCATGGCCTACCGGCGGCCGCCGACCCCGACGCCGGCGGCCCCCTCCACAGCGCGCCTGTCCCATTGTCGCTGGTCATCGATGCATCTTCCATGATCGGGGCGAGGGGATGTCCAACGCTGGGCGGAAGGCTATGTGTTCAGGCGCTCAGCGACGGGTTCGCCTGGGCGCAGTGGAAGCAGAGGTCGATGCCTTCGGGCTTGGCGGTTGTCAGCGTTCCTGTCACCAGTGCAACGTGTGCACAGTGCGAGCATTTGTCTACCGGGGGCTGGGCCGGCAGAGAGAAGGGGACATCGGGGAGTTCGGGGGCGGAATAGGAGCGCTCGAGGATGTCGGTGACGTAGTAGTCGGCGGCTAGCTCGCCAGGCATTTTCGTCGTGCAGAACAGGCATCGCACCTGAGGGCCCACGACCAGGGCGGAGACGCGGCAGATGGGGCATTGCACAGTGACATCAGGATGCGCTCCAGTTCGCCCCTGATTTCGTTACCGCGCTTCTTCACAAATTTCTGGATGGCAGCCAGCCCGTAGCGGACCGGCTCCATGCTCTCCTCAGCCTCCTACAGCTGGTCTTCAGGGAGGTGGGGAAGGAGGTGCTCGTCGAGAAAGTTGATCAAGAAGTTGAGTACGTTGCCGGCGTTGGCTTCGACCGCTTCAGCGGAATGCTCCAGGCCGTAGTGCTGGAGCATGTTGCGTGTCTTGGTCAGACTATTGATCGCCGTTCTCGAGCCGATCTTGATCCCGACTACGCGGTCCAGGCGGTCGAGGGCTTCCTCCATGCTGCAGCTTTTGAAGTTGCCTGAGCGGAACACTGCGAGGTTCGCGGTAGCAGGGTTTTCAAGGACCTGACTCCAGTGCTCGTGCGTGAGCCGTGCCTTGAGGAGCACCTCGGTCGCGGCGTGAAGGTGCAGCACGCCGTACTTGAGGTCCTCGTGGCTGAGCTCGTTGGCGCCCTTTCCCAGGTGGCCCACGACACTGCGGAGAAAGTCGATCCCGTTGGTCACCGGGGTGAAACGGATAGTTGTGGGCACAGCTCTCCCTTGCGGCGTGGTCGGGCTCGTCACCCCACTGTATTGGCGGGATCTACTCCTCGTATCGGCCGAGTTGGCAGTCCCACGCCGCCGCTGTGTGACGGGTGCTCGTCAACTTTCCCAATCCCGCTGGTCGCCGACGTACCACGCGGTCAGGGTGCCCTGCACGACGGCTGTCCGGGCGCCCCAGCCCGCCGAGCAAGTCCGGTGCCCGCGAACCCGAAACGCGCGTGCCCCGGCTGGGCTGCCCCTCTATCCTGGCCTGTTGCCCACCTGGAGGTAGACGCCATGGCCGCCCTGACAGACCCGCTCACCGAGGAGCAACGGCTCCTCCTCGACATCGCGTGGACGACGTTTGTCGAACACGAGCGCTTCCCCAACTTTTTCCACGTCGCCTACCGCATGCGCAAGCACGGCCACGACGCCGCGAAGGTCCTCTACAGCTTCCCCGTGATCGGCCACGACCAGGTCTCAAACGGCTACCGGGCCGTTGGATGGTGGGGGCACGGCTTCAACCCGCAGTCCGACGGGCCGGTGTACCTGACCATGGCCGGGCTCTACCACCTACAGCACGACCAGATGGCCCGCGATCTTGCCCGCGGTCTGCTGACGTACATGCAACAGATGACCTGGGAGCAGGACAAGATCCTCGACAGCCCCTTCGACATGCCCGTCATCGACGTGAACCTCGTCGACGTCCTCAAGGACATCGACGGCGCCGGTCCCCTCGTGGAGCGCATGGCGCAGATCGCCGACCGCGAGTGGCCGGGCATACGCTTCAACAGGACGACCCTTACCGGCCAGCTCGGCGCATTGCATGCCGCCGACTGCGACAGCCTCGACTTCTACCTCGCCGCTATCGCCGACCACCTGTCGCCGCCCGCGCCGCCGGAGGCGCTGTCCTTCACCGAGCCGCGCGCGTTGTTGCGCGCGCTGAGCTTCCTCGACGTCACCTACGAGCTGGTCGTTGGCGAAACCTTGGTCGTCCCGCCGCCCATGGACCGCTCCAGCCTCCTCGCCCTGGACGTCGACCACGAAGCGGCCTACAACTCCGGGCTGGTCGTCCTGACAGACATCCTGCGCGACTTCAAGGTGCCCGGCCACACCCCGGGCTCGGGCCTGTTGCGCCTGGAGAAACATCTCGCGGACAAGTTGCCCGCGCTCGACCGCGACGCGGTGCACCAGGCCGTACAGCTCCTGGACCAGATCCGTGTCATCCGCAACTCCGCCATCCACCCCAAGCCGCGGCCGGAACTCGCCGTCGCTCACCATGCACTTGGGTTGCACTTCCCGGTCCGCGACTTCACCGGCGCCTGGGACAGCGTCCGCGCGCACGCCGAGCGGGCCGTGAACAACCTGCAGGAGGCGATCCAGTCTGCCAGGCCCTGACGGCAGCCGCAGCGGGTGCGAGGGGCGAGCGGCTATACCGCCTGGGCACCGACCTGACCGGCAGCTTGCTCACAGTACAAGTACCCGTCCCGTGTCGTGGGACGCAGCCACAACCGGGTTACGGAGTAAGCCGGTTCGGCCCGCGGAACAGGAAGGTCGCCTCGCGAATCGAGTCCAGGCCGAGCATGACCATCAACACCCGGCCGAGGCCCATGCCCAGGCCCCCGTGCGGCGGGCACCCGTACCGGAACGCGTTCAGGTAGTCCTGCATCGGCTCGGTGCTCATGCCCTTCTCGGCGGCCTGCTTCAGCAGCACGTCGTACCGGTGCTCGCGCTGCGCGCCGGTGGTGACCTCCAGACCCTTCCAGAGCAGGTCGAAGCTCCAGGTCACACTCGGGTCGTCGGCGGGCCGCATGTGGTAAAAGGGCCGGATGCCGACCGGGTAGTGCGTGATGAACACGAACTCATGACCGGTGGCCTCCTTGATGTGAGCCGAGATGGTCCGCTCGCCCTCCGGGTCCAGGTCTTCCCTGACCCCTGCGGGGTCCCAGCCGCCCTTGCGCAGGATCTCGTGCGCGTCGGCCATGGTGATGCGGGGAAAGGGCGTCGTGGGCACGGTGACCTCGACGCCAAAGCGCTCGGCGATCGCCTCACCGTGCGCGTCGGCGACCTTGGCGATCGCGTGGGCGAGCATCTGCTCCTCGAACGCCATCACGTCCTCGACCCCGTCGATCCAGGCCAACTCCATGTCGACGCCGGTGAACTCGGTGGCGTGCCGGGAGGTGAACGACGGCTCGGCGCGGAAGACCGGCCCGATCTCGAAGACCTTCTCGACGCCGGCCGCGATTGCCATCTGCTTGAAGAACTGCGGCGACTGCGCCAGGAAGGCGCTGCGGCCGAAGTAGCCGAGCTTGAAGACCTCCGCCCCGGACTCCGAGGCGGTGCCCATGAGCTTGGGCGTGTGCATCTCGGTGGCACCCTGCGCGTAGGCGTATTCGCGCATGCCCTGCTCCAGGGTGGTCTGCACGGCGAACATCAGCTGGGTAGCGGAACGCCGGCGCACATCGAGGAAGCGCCAGTCCATCCGCTGCTCCAGACCGGTGTGCTCGTCGATCGGCAGCGGCGTGGCGGCCAGGTTCAGGACCTCAACCGCCTCGGGGACGATCTCCAGGCCACCGAGCTTGACCTGGGCCGCGTCGACGACGCGGCCGGTGATCCTAACGGCGGACTCGGATGTGAGGGCTTCGAGCTGGGCCTCCAGCGGCCCGCCGTCACGCTTGTGGGTCACCTGCACCATGCCGGTGCTGTCCCGCACGATGACGAACTGCATCTTTCGCTGCAGGCGGAGGGTGTTCACCCATCCGCAGACGTAAATGGTACGGCCGACGTGTTCTCGCAGGTCGGAGACGTGTACGCGGCTGTGGATCATTGCGGTCCTCCGAGGGACATCGTCATGATCCCTTGGGAGTGCGGGCGAGAAGGGCAACTCGCGGTACCACCGCACTTTCGCCGCCACAGAGTGGCGGCCTCATTCAGGCCCGGTGACGGGGGCCGGCCGGCGGGGCATTGGACCACCAAAGCGGGGGTCGTTCCTCCCCGCGCTCAGGAGGGTCTTCACCTCGGGGCGCGAGGCCGCCTTCCCAGCTACCGGCGGCTCTCTCTACTCACGCGATCCGTGGCTACTCGTCTCCGTCGACGCGTTGCCAGCAAGATACGGAGCGTGCGGCAACGGTGGCAATCAAGAAAACCCATTCGTGAGCGGACCTGCGCACGGACATGCGGTCGCGCAGCTACTCAGCGAGGTAACGGGAGGGCGTTCCCTGGATCCCTCCGACCTCGCCCCCCCCCCCACGAGCAGGCCCACCCTGGTCGAGAGGCACGCCATCAAACTGATCTCCTCGGCCCTCGGTACTCGCTGAGAAGATCGAAGCCACTCAGGCCGCGGTATTCCCGCTCGCCGTCAAGTACGGTATCGACCCGACCTCGCCCGAGGACGTACGCAGGGCCCTCGGCAAGCGCACGCCCGCCGAGGGCCCTGCCTCTGTCAGGATGCCGCGAAGTCGACGAACCCGATCCAGGCCGTGGGTTGTACGGCCAGTGCGGTACGGGTTGTGTCCTTTGAGTCGCGGACGTGGACGCTGGCGGGGCGGACAGCGACCTCGACGCACTCGCCGCCTTCCTCACTGCTGTAGCTGCTCTTGCGCCATACCAACTGGCCTATGTGTGGCTGATGTACGTGCGCGTTCATGGCTCTCCCAGCAACTTCTCTACGTACGCCAATGATTCACGAGGAGTCAGGGCCTGCGCCCGGATGATCCCGTACTTGGCCTCCAGCGCGCGGACGCGTTCCCGCTCCGTCTGCAGGCGGCTCACGTTCTGTACCTCGGCGTACGCGATCCTCCGTCCTTCCTTCGTTTCGATCAAGGTGAAGGGCCCAGCCATACCAGCGTTCTCCTCACGGTCGAGCGGCATCACCTGGATCTCGATGTTCCGCCGCTCCCCCATCAGGAGAACGTGCTCAAGTTGGCCACGCAGGACGCCTCGTCCTCCGATGGGACGCCTCAACACGGCCTCATCGATGACAAAGCTGGCCAGGGGCGCATCACGGCCGGACAAAATCTCCTGCCTGGCCAGGCGCGCGGACACTCGCTGCTCGATCAGCTCGTCATCCATAGGTGGTCGCATCATCATGAAAATGGCCCGCGCATACTCCTCGGTCTGCAAGAGCCCAGGCACTGCCTGGTTCGCGTACACATGCAGCTCAATGGCCTCCGTCTCCAACCGTGCCGCATGCCGGAAGAACGCCGGATACTGAGCCCGAGCCACCTCCTCCTTGCTCGCGCTCAACACCCCACCCGCGTCGAGCACTTCATCGGCGCGGTCGATGAACCTCGGCGGCGGAACACGTCTCCCCTGCTCGAACGACGCGATCGTCGAGGCCGAGTACCCGGTCAGCGAACCGAGCTGCGCGCGGTCCATGCCCGCCCGCTCCCGGAACAGCTTCAACTGCCGCCCGAACACGCACAGAATGCCCGTCCCGACCTCGTACTCCGGCTGCTGAACCTCGTCGTCCACGCCGCGACTCCTCCCGTACGACCACCACAGCCACCGGACTCGGCCCGCCCAACGCACAGCCCGGGAACCGGTCACGCCCAACACCACGTACAAGCGCACCGCCCACGTGTACAGCCCGCACCCGTCAGCGCATCGCTCCTGGCCAACGCTACGCAGAGTCCGCGACCGTTGACCGCATGAAGTCAGCAACTCCCCTGAACGGGCATATGCCACAGCACCCCGCGCCCGAACGCGAGTTCACCATGCGCTTCACCTCAACCCCACGCGGAGCCCGCCTCGCCCGCCGACTCGTCTCGCACCGCCTGAACGACTGGGGCCACCCCTACACCACCCCGGTCAACGAGACACTCACCCTCATCACGGCGGAACTCAGCGCCAACGCCGTACGCCACGGACACGTCCCCGGCCGGGACTTCCATCTTCAACTCACCCTGGCCGAGGGCATGTTCCGCATCGAGGTGACCGACACCCGAGCCGAGAATCAGGTCCCATCCACTCCCCAGGCCCCCGACTCCGCGTCCGAGTCCGGCCGAGGCCTGCTCCTCGTCGCCGCCCTCGCGGACGACTGGGGTGTCGCCCCTCGCCCGGCCGCCCCCGGCAAGACGGTATGGGCGCAGCTGCGCGTACCGACCGGCGGCCAGGCGCGCCTGCACCGCCATCCAGGACAGGACAAGCGGCGGCCCCGGTGAGCATCAAGAACGCTCACCGGGGCCGCCGCTCCCCCGTGTTCCCCTGTTTCCCCGTCCCCCGTTTCCCGTTCCCTCCCCTCGGGTCAATCAGTCCGTAGCGATGGCGTTCAGCACGTTCATCCGCCCCGCCCTGAACGCCGGCACCAGTGCCGCGAACAGGCCCACGAACGCCGACCCCACGAACACCCCGCCGATCGTCACCCACGGGATCTCCAGGACGTTCAGCCCTTCCAGCGCCAGCAGCTGCTGGGCCGTCGCGCCCCAGCCCATTCCCAGGCCGAGGCCGAGGAGCGCGCCGAAGAGGGCGATCACGACCGACTCCATGCGGATCATCCGGCGCAGCTGCAGCCGCGACAGGCCGATGGCCCGCATCAGGCCGATCTCCCGGGTCCGCTCCACCACCGACAGGGCGAGGGTGTTGACGACGCCGAGGACCGCGACCACGATCGCCAGGGCGAGCAGGCCGTAGACCATGTTCAGGAGCTGGCCGATCTGGTCCTTCAGTTCCTGCTTGTAGTCGCTCTGGTCGCGCACCTGGTACTGCGGGTACGGGTCGAAGGCCTTCTTCAGCGCCGCGTACGCCGCGTCCTGCTCGCCCTTCTTCGCCGAGGCGAACAGCAGGCTGCTCGGCGGGACCTTGTCGGCCGGCAGGTACTTCTCCATCGTCGCGATGGACAGGTACCGCGAGCCCTTGTCGATCGCCACGTTGTCGTCCGTGATCGCGGCGACCTTCAGCTTCGCCGTCGAGCCGCCCTTGAAGGCGACGGTCATCGTGTCGCCGACCTTCACACCGTGGTCGGTGGCGTACCCGGAGCCCACCGACATCGCGTCGTCCCCGTACGCGGCGCTCAGCGTGCCCGCCGTCGTGGCGCGGCGCAGGTCGGAGGCGTACGTCGGGTCCGCGGCCGTCAGTTCGGTCTTCTCGGCCTTCCCGGCGGGCGGGGTCAGGGTGACCTCGACCTCCTTGTAGCGGGTGACGTGGGTCAGGCCGGGCGTGCCGCGCATCGCCTTCTCCGCCTGCGGCACGATCCGCTGGTTGCCCTGGACGATGAAGTCCGCGCCGACCGACTTGTCCAGCTCGCTCGTCGCGGAGGCGACCATCGACGAGCCGACCACCGACAGACAGGCGACCAGGGCGAGGCCGATCATCAGGGCCGCGCCGGTGGCACCCGTACGGCGCGGGTTGCGCAGCGCGTTGCGCTCGGCGAGCCGGCCGACCGGGCCGAAGCCCCGCAGCAGCAGGGCGCTGAGCACCCGTACGACGACGCCCGCGAGGAGCGGGCCGATGATCACGAACCCGAGGAGCGAGAGCACGACGCCCGCGCCGAGGACCAGCGAACCGTCGCTCGCCTTGTCGGCGGTGGCCGCCAGATAGAGGGCGAAGCCGCCCGCTCCCGTCAGGACGAGGCCGATGAGACCCCGTACGAGGCCCGCCTTGCCGTCGGCCGGGGTGCCGGCGTCGCGCAGGGCGGCCATCGGGGAGACCTTGCCCGCGCGCCGGGCCGGGAGGTACGCGGCGAGGACGGTGACGACGACACCGAGGACCAGGCCGATCACCGGGGTGGTCGCCTTGACCGTGAGATCGTCGGTGGAGAGGTTCATGCCGGCCATCGCCATCAGCTTCATCAGGCCGATCGCGATACCGACCCCCGCGGCGACACCGAGAACCGACCCGACGAAACCGAGCAGCAGCGCCTCCACCAGCACGGACCGGTTGACCTGCTTGCGCGAGGAGCCGATCGCCCGCATCAGGCCGATCTCGCGGGTCCGCTGGGCGACCAGCATCGAGAAGGTGTTGATGATCAGGAAGATGCCGACCAGGAACGCGATCCCGGCGAAGCCGAGCATGGCGTACTTGATGACGTTCATGAACTGGCCGACACCCTCACGGTTCTCGTCGGAGAACTCCTTCTGCGTCTGCACCTTGAAGCCGCCGGTGGCGGAAGCGGCATCGGTGGCCGTCAGGGCCTGCGTCACGTTCCGCTTGAGCTGCGTGTCGGTGACCCCGCTCGCCGCCGTCACGTTGAGCTGGGTGAACCGGCCTGTGGCGCCCAGGAGTTCACGCTGCGCGGTGGCCGTGTCGAAGTAGACGACCGCAGCACCCGGGTTGGTCACCTTGAAGGTGGCGATGCCGACGATCCGCGCCCTGATGTCACCGGTCTGCGCGATGGTACGCAGCTCGTCGCCCATCTTCAGGTGATGCTTGTCGGCGGTGTCGGCGTCGACCATCACCTCGGTCGGCCCGCGTGGCGCGTGACCGGAGGTGATCTCCATCGAACGCAGGTCGTTGCGCGTCCAGTTGCCCGCGATGGTCGGAGCCCCGGTACTGGACCCCATGTTCTCGTTCTCACTGTCGACGACGGTCACGTTCATCGAACTGACCGCGCCCTCCGCCGACTTGACGCCCTCAGCCTGCTGCGCCTGCGCCAGCACGGACGCCGGCAGCGACTCGGGCACCCCGTTCTGCGGGGTGTCGTCGGCCTTGGCCGCCTTCGGCGACACGGTGACGTCGGAGGCGGTGGCCGAGAACAGCTTGTCGAACGTCGTGTTCATGGTGTCGGTGAAGACAAGAGTGCCGCACACGAAGGCCACCGACAGCAGCACGGCCACCGCCGACAGGGCCATCCGGCCCTTGTGCGCGAAGAAGTTGCGCATCGAGGTCTTCAGCACAGTCATGACGTACGCCCCCGCGCGTCGAAGTTGGGGGTCTGGGGGTGTCCCCCAGAAAAGCGCCGCATACGGTCGAGGACGCTGTCGGCGGTCGGCCGGAACATCTCGTCGACGATCCGTCCGTCGGCCAGATACAGCACCCGGTCCGCGTACGAGGCGGCCACCGGGTCGTGCGTGACCATCACGATGGTCTGGCCGAGCTCGTCCACCGAGCGGCGCAGGAAGCCCAACACTTCCGCGCCCGCACGGGAGTCGAGGTTCCCGGTCGGCTCGTCACCGAAGATGATCTCGGGCCGCGCCGCCAACGCCCTTGCCACGGCGACGCGTTGCTGCTGACCGCCGGAGAGCTGGTTGGGCCGGTGCTTGAGCCGGTCCTTCAGCCCGACGGTCTCGACGACCTGCGCCAGCCACCCCTTGTCCGGCTTGCGGCCGGCGATGTCCATGGGGAGCGTGATGTTCTCCAGCGCGCTGAGCGTCGGCAGCAGGTTGAACGCCTGGAAGATGAACCCGATCCGGTCCCGGCGCAGTTGCGTCAGCTTCTTGTCCTTGAGCCCGGTGATCTCGGTCTCGTCGAGGTGGATCTGCCCGGACGTCACGGTGTCGAGTCCGGCGAGGCAGTGCATGAGCGTGGACTTGCCGGACCCCGAGGGGCCCATGATCGCGGTGAACTGCCCCCGCGCGATGTCCACGTCCACCTGGTCCAGGGCGACGACGCGGGTCTCACCGGACCCGTACGCCTTCACGACCTGCCGCGCCCGCGCGGCAACGGCCGTACGCCCTCCAGTGCCCCCGTGCCTGGTGATGGTCACAGCCGATGTCACGGTATGTCTCCTAAGTCGGTCGGTGCGGAAGCGCACCGATGCCTGCTGATGCCGATGCCGATGCTGATTCCGATGCGGATGCGGATGCGTTGTCCTGCGCCGCGTGTCCTGCGCCTGCGCTGTGCTGCCCTGTGCTCTGCGTCTGAGTCTGCTGGTGGGAGGGGGTCCGGGTCTCTGGTGCCCGGCCCCGTCTTCTCCGGGGGTAAACCCCACCCCCCGAGGTCGGGAACGCCGTCCCCAGCGGCGTAAAGCCAGGTTAAGGAGGGTGGGGGTCCCGTCTCGTCCTCCGTCGGTACGAACCCTCCCCGAGCCGTAGTACGGAGGTACCCCTAGGGGCTGTCCACCTCTGGATGGAGTGCGTCTCGGGGTTGCGTCCACCCGCGCCCCGCCGACGCTCCACCCTCCCCCCTGTCCTGAGCTGGTGGCAGAGTGGTCGCCGACAGATAGATGCAGGGGGAAAGGAACCCGGTGGGCAGCAGCAGCCGCCGTACGAGACCCGCGCCGCGCGACGCGGAGCAGCAGCGCACCGGGACCCGGAAGCGGGGGGCGGTCGTCGCCGCCCTGATGCTCTCGATGGCGCTGGCCGCGCTCGACTCCACCATCGTGTCGACCGCCGTACCGCAGATCGTCGGCGACCTCGGCGGCTTCTCCGTCTTCTCCTGGCTGTTCTCGGGCTACCTCCTCGCCGTCACCGTCACCCTCCCCGTGTACGGCAAGCTCTCCGACACCTTCGGCCGCAAACCGGTCCTGATCGCGGGCAGCGCCCTGTTCCTCGCCGGCTCACTGCTGTGCGCCCTGGCCTGGAACATGGGCGCGCTCATCGCGTTCCGGATCATCCAGGGCCTGGGTGGCGGCGCCCTCCAGGGCACGGTCCAGACCCTCGCCGCCGACCTCTACCCCCTCGATCAACGCCCCAAGATCCAGGCCAAGTTGTCGACGGTATGGGCGACCGCGGCGGTGGCGGGCCCCGCGGTGGGCGGAGTGTTGGCCGGCTATGCCGACTGGCGCTGGATCTTCCTCGTCAACCTCCCCATCGGCGCGGTGGCGATGTGGCTCCTCGCCCGCCACCTCCACGAACCGCAGCGTGACACCTCCGGCCCCCGCCCGCGCGTCGACTGGGCGGGCGCGCTCGCGGTGTTCGCGTGCGGCGGCGTCCTGCTTACGGCCCTCGTCCAGGGCGGCGTGGCCTGGCCCTGGCTGTCCTGGCCGTCAACCGCCTTCTTCGGTACGGGACTTGCGCTGGCGTTGCTCGTCGTCGTGATCGAACGCCGGGCGGCGCAGCCGATCATCCCCGGCTGGGTGTGGCGGCGCCCCACGATCGCGGCGGTCAACCTGGCGCTGGGCGCGCTGGGCCTGCTGATGGTGGCCCCGACGGTGTTCCTGCCGACGTACGCCCAGTCGGTCCTCGGCCTGGCCCCCATCGCCGCCGGATTCGTGCTGTCCGTATGGACGTTGAGCTGGCCGGTGTCGGCGGCACTGAGCCAGCACGTGTACCGGCGGATCGGCTTCCGCGACACCGCGCTGCTGGGCATCGGCGCGGCGGCCCTGATCCTCCTCGCGTTCCCCTTCCTCCCCTACCCGGGCTCCCCCTGGCAGCCCACCCTCCTGATGCTGCTGCTCGGCGGCGCCCTCGGCCTCTTCCAACTCCCCCTGATAGTGGGCGTCCAGTCGACGGTCGGCTGGTCGGAACGCGGCACGGCGACAGCGTCGGTGCTCTTCTGCCGCCAGAGCGGCCAGACGATCGGCGCGGCCCTGTTCGGCGCGGTGGCCAACGGCGTACTCGCGTCCCGACTGGGCGGCGCGAGCGACCTGGACACGGTGACCCGCGCCCTGGACGCGGGCGCCGCCCCCGAGGCGACCCGCCGCGCGATCGCGGACGCCGTGCACGCGGTGTACTTCGGAGCGGCGGGGGCGGCGGCACTGGCGTTCGTGGCCCTGCTGGTACTGGCACCGCGCCGCTTCCCGGTCCTCGACAACCCCCAGTAGTACCCAGTAGTACCCAGCAGTACTCACGCCTGGATCACGCAGAACAGGTCGGCGGCGGCGTGGACATCGGTGAGGTCCTCGATGGTACGGAGGTTGTCGCACCGCGCCTCGAGGACCGATTCCCCCTCAGCGACCCGTGGGGTGCCGACGGACACGCCGAAGACCCGGAAGCCCAACCGGTGCTTGGCGGCGTTCCAGCCGCGCGTCCATTCCTCCGTGACACCACAGTCGTCGTCAGTGATCAGCAGTTCCCCGGCCGCCGACAGCAGCGTCTGGTAGCTGGTTCCGCCGCCGAGGAAACTCTCCGCGAATCGAGCACCCGGGCAATCTCCGCGGGCCCTCGTACATGGAGTGCGAGGTGTCCACGCACGCGATGACGGCCCCCTGGCCGGTGCGTTCCTCTCGCCGGTAACGTCCGGGCTCCCGACCGACCGGACGTACCAGGGGAAGCGATCATCAACATGACCAGCCGGCAGCCATCGACCACCACCCTGTGGCGCCCCACCGGCCCCAAGGAGCTGGACCTGGTCCGCGAGCTGCAGTGGCGTGCGTGGCCGCCCCGGCTCCCGGAGCAGCCGATCTTCTACCCCGTCCTCAACGAGGACTACGCCATCCGGATCGCGCGGGACTGGAACGTGAAGCACGACGGCGCCGGGTTCGTCACCCGGTTCGAGGTCGACTCCGCCTTCCTGAGCCGGTATCCCGTCCAGCAGGCCGGTGGGCGGACGATCCTCGAACTGTGGGTTCCCGCCGAGGAACTGGACGACTTCAACGCCCACATCCTCGGCGAGATCCAAGTGGTGCACGAGTTCCGCTGAGTTCGTCGGGACGCCGGTACCCTTCCTGCGCTCACTCCGCCGCCGCACGCCCCGTGAGCGTCGTCAGGCTGCTGCGCACATGGTCCATGTGGGCCTGCACGTCGTCCCACTCCTGCCCGTGCTCCCGCAGTACGCGTTCGGTGTCGCGCGCGATGCGGTCCTCCTGGGCGCGGGCCTCGGCGAGGACCTCGGCGGCCCGCACCCGCGCGTCGTCGTCGATCCGCCGCACCGACTCCTCGGCCTCCGCGAACGCCCGCTTCGCCTCGGACAGCGCCGCCTCGGCAGCCGCCACCCGCTCCATGTGCCGTACGTCCAGGGCGACTTCACGCTCGGCTACGAGCCGTTCCTGCGCCGCCCACCGCTCGGCGTACTCCTTCTCCTGCTCGGCGAGCAGCCCCGAGGTCCGCAGCCGCATCTCCCGCAGCGCGGCCAACGCCTCCCCCCGCCCCTCCTTGACCTCCCGCCGGGCACCGATGCGGAGCTCGTCGGCCTCGGCACGCGCGGCGAGCAGCCGCTGCCGGGCACGTTCCTCGGCCTCCCCGCGTACGGTGTCGGCGGCGGCCTCCGCGGCCTCCCGCAGGGCGCCCGCGCGGGCCTCGGCCGCCTCGACCAGTTCCCGCGCCTCACTCCGCCCCCGCTCCCGGACGGCGCCGGCCTCCTCGGTGCCCAACTCGAAGAGCTGCCGGGCGCGTTCACCGAGACTCTCGTACGTCTGCGGGGCGAGCCGCACGACCACCTCGCCCAACCGCTCCGACTCCGCCTCCATCTCCCTGGCCAGCACGGTCAGCCGCGCCGCCCGCTCCCAGGCGGCGTCCCGCTCCGCGGAGAGCGCGGCCGCATACGCGTCGACCTGATCGGGCCGGTAACCACGCCCCCGTCCAGCCACGAAACCGGCCACGAAACCGTGCGCCATCGCTGCGCTGCTCATCCTGCAACCCCTCTCCGCGTACGAAGTAATGATTTCGCGCACATCTTGATGGATTGGGATGAAATGTGCCTACCGCGACACTCCGGGCCGAGTCACGGCCGACACGAGCCAAGACGAGGAGACGCACGCGAAAAGGGGGCCGGTGACCACGCCGGTCACCAGCCCCCTCCCCTGAAACGGCCGCTACAGCAGCCCGTCCCACATCTGCTCCAGCAGCACCGACCACCAGCTCTCCGAAGAGCCGAGCGCCGCCGGGTCGAGCGAGGCCAACTGGGCCTGGAAATCGACGGTCCAGCGGCCCGCCTGCTCCTGGTTCAGGCCGTAGCGCAACCGCCACATCCGACCGAGCAGCGCGAGACACCGCGCGAACTCCGGCAGCCCCGTGTTCACGAACTGCGGCGCTACGGGCGCCCCGCCCGGCCCCGCCTCCACGGGCACCGCGACGATGTTCGCCGTCCCGTACTGCACGCAGAGCGCCTTGCCGAAGTCGCTGCCCATCACGAGGTACGACCCCGCATCCGACGCCGGACGGACCCCACGCTCCTGCGCCAGCTCGGCAAGCGTCGGCACCGGCCGCCCCGGCTGGGCCTGCGCCCAGAAGAACGGTCCCATGTCGGCGGGCAGCCCCGCGACGACCAGGGTGTGCGCCACGATCGGCGGGACCCCCTGCCGCGACACCGCCGCCTGATCGAACCGGAACACCCCAGGACCGAACGCGGCGGCCATCTCCTGCGCGATCCCCTCCGGCGGGATCGGCGGCGCGGCCTGCACGGGCGGCAACGGCACCCGCACCGGCCCCGGACGCGCGGGACCATCCGCGACCTGATGCAACTCGCCCTGATGCGCGAGGAGTTGAGCCACACCCTGCTGACGGCTCGCGTGATCCGTGCCGTAGAGAGCGATGCTCGTGATCCGGGCGTTCGGCCACTGCTCACGGATCATGCGCGCGCAGTACGCCCCCGGCAGCTCACAGCTCTCCAACTCCGTGTGCAGCTCGAGAACCTGGTCCGGCGGAATGTTCATCGCCCGCAGCTCATGGAAGATCTGCCACTCCGGATGCGGCATCCCCGGCGCGGACCGCCGGATCACCTGCTGCTCGGACCCGTCGGGCGCCCGATACCGAAGCACGGCCTGATAACCGGGCCCGACCGTGGGCTGCCCCGGCGGGGGGTAACCGTAGGACGGGGGCTGGGGAGCGTGGGGGACATGGGGTGCGGAATGCGCCGGCGGAGCGGACATTCCGGGGGCGTGAGGAGGAGCCGGAGGCCCGGCGAGGTTGGGCGTGGGCGGCGGCGGGAAGCTGGGCGCGGACGCGGACTGGGCGGACGCCGGAAACCCTGGGGGCGCCAGACCGGGGGCGGGCCTACCGGGGGTCGCCTGACCGCCAGGGCCGGGCAGGGGACGGCCGCCGGGAGGCATGGGGGGTTGAGGCACGTTCGGGGGCGTGCCCGGGGAACCAGGAACACCCGGAACTCCTGGTACACGGGCCCCCGGGGGAGGCGGGGGCACTCCCGGGCCGACGACAGGGGGACCGGCCAGCACGGTCTCGGCGCGGTGCACACCGTCGGGGCCCCCGGGAACGCCGGGAGCACCGGGAGCACCGGGAGCACCGGGAGCACCGGGAGCACCGGGAGCACCGGGAGCGGACGGAACTCCGGGCGCATTGGGCACGCCCGGCGCACCGGGCACGCCGGGCGCACCCGGAGGCTGCGGAGCACGCGGAGGCAGCGGGGCACCCGGGGCGCCAGGCGGACGGGGCACGTTGCCGGGGCCGCCGCCCTGATTGGGGCTGGCGAACATCGTCTCGGCCTGGTGCACACCGTCGGGAGAGTCACCCCCGGGCGAGTTGGGAATGCCCGGCGGGTGCGGCGCACCCGGAGCACCGGGCGGCTTCGGCGCACCCGGCACCTGAGAAACCCCGGGCACTCCAGGCCGACCAGGCACACCCGGCGCCTGACCCGCCCCCGGAACCCCGGGAGCCGCCGGAGGCTGAGGCACACCGGGCACACCGGGCACACCGGGCGCACCGGGTGCACCGGGCCCACCGGGCGCACCGGGCCCACCGGGCGCACCGGGCCCACCAGGTGCCCCGGGGCCGCCGAGCTGACCAGGCCCACCAGACCCACCGGGACCACCGAGCCCACCAGGCGCACCGGGACCACCCAGCCCACCAGACCCACCGGGACCACTGGGACCACTGGGACCACCCAGCCCACCAGACCCACCGGGACCACCGGGACCACCAGGCGCACCAGACCCACCGGGACCACCAGGCGCACCGAGGCCCCCAGGCCCACCGACCCCACCCGGCCCGGCGAACATCGTCTCGGCCCGATGAACTCCCTCAGGAGACGCGCCCCCAGCCGAGTTGGGAACGCCGGGTGGCGGATTCACCGCACCAGGACCGGCACCCCCGTCCGCCCCGACCCCATCCGGCCCAAACCCCGACACGAACTGCGTAGGCACATACCCACCCGCAGAACCGGAACCAGAACCAGAACCAGGAGCAGAACCAGATCCAGGAATCGGCCCCGGCCCCGCCGGAGGCGGCGCAACTCCCGCACGCGCACCCGGAGTTCCCGGCGCCCCCGGCGGAGGCGGAGCGCTCGCACCCCGGGCGCCACGCGGCGGCGGCGCCTTGCTGGTCGCCGCGTCGGCGATCTCACCCGCGTTGGGCGCGAGCGCCCGCCCCGGCGGACCGGCCGCCCCCTGCGGATACCCGTACGCGGGCCCACCCGCCCCCTGCGGATACCCGTACGCCGAACCCGGCCCCGATTCATCCCGCGAGCGCGGAACGTCCTCGCTCAGCGGCGGTGCGAACACGGTCGCCGGCAGCGGCACGGAAAGGTCCTCACCCGCGTCCACACTGGTCGTGTCAGTCCCGGCCCAGGGCGTGACCCTCGCGGCCGAAGACGCCACGGAAACCGAAGGAGACGGGGAGGGCACGCCGGCCGAGTCGGACGGAGCCCCGGCCCCGCCACCACCAGCGCCCGCACCCCCGCCATCGCCCCCGCCATCGCCACCGTCGGCGCCACCCGCCCGCCGATCGGCAATCCCCAGCTTGTCCGCCGCCTCCTGCAACCACTCCGGCGGAGTCAGCAGAAACGACGTCTGGTTCAGGTCGACCCGCGCCGGAGGCGCCGGCACCGCGTCCTCGACGGCCGCCGAACGGCCGTACTCCTCCTCGTACCGGCGAATCACCTCACCCACCGGCAGAGCCGGCCACAGCGTCGCCTCACCGCTGTCCCGGGCGAGAACGAGCCGCTGCGCGCCACCGTCCGAACGCGGACCCTCCGCACGGTCCTCCGCCCAGACCACGAACCCCAGCTCGAACTCCCGCACCCGCACCTCCCGGTGCTGGTACGACGGCACATCCCCGTTGACCCACTCCTCGGCACGCTCCTGCGCCTGCGCGAAAGTCACCATCGGTCAGTTCACTCCCCCACCGAAGCCACAGCGGACGCCGACGCCGACACAGACGCCGAAGACACCGCAGAGGCGGCCCCCACCGGAATCGCCCGCGCGAACCCGCCGTCCACCATCAGGTTCGCCACCGTCTCCAGCTCCGGCGGATTACCCGCGAGCCGCGACAGGAACTCGTCGAAGTCGTCACCGCACGGCAACAGCAACCGCTCCACCCGGTCCGCCGGCGGCCACGTCGGATCGACGTCCCGCGCGTCGTCGTACGCGCAGAACCACACCGAACCCGGCCGCTCACCCTTCACCTTCACGGCCAGCAGACCACCCTGGACGAAACCGACACCCAGATAGTCCTTGGTCAGGTGGTCGCGCAGACACTTGTTGACGTACACGAGGTCATTGACCGCCGCCTCGTCCCGCACCGTGAAGAACGGCTGGTCCACCAGCAGCCCCAACTCGGCGTCGAGCGCCGCACCCACCGGCGCACACCCGCCCGCCGCCTTCAAGAACGACCGGTACGCCCCCGGCAGCCGGTACCCGAGATCCTCCTCGACCCCCTGCACCTGCTGCTCGGTCACCGCCACCGCCGACTTCGGCAACGCGAAATGCGCGGGCCGCGTCTCCTGCAGCGGCCGCGTACCCCGCTTGAGCTGGTCGACGGCCGACGTCGCGATCCCGCCGTGATGCCGCAGCAACGCCTTCACCTCGACCGGAACAAGCTCCAACCGCCGCCCGCCGGCTACGTGGTGCCAGGTCCAGCCGTGCGGAGTCGCCACCGCCGACACCGTGTCCCACAACTCGTGCCCCGACGCGGCCAGCGCCGCGTTCGCCGACACGTAGTCCGTCAACCGCAGCTCGTCGACCCCGAAGCCCTCCGGCGGCTCGGCGATCTCCGCCACCGCACGCGCGTAGAGCGAAAAATCGGGATAGCCGCCCTCGTCGACCCGCACCCCTCTCGGATGCCGAGTGGCCCGAACCGGATCCGGGAAGTGCACGACCTGCCCGGCATAGGCCGCGTTCGGCGGCACGGCTCGCTGCCCGAGCCGACCTGTCGTCATGGCGGTTGCCCCCTGCGGCGCTCTATAAGGCCCGTACGTCAGTACGACCCGCACGTCTGTCACATCACGTCACGCCGCATCACCCCCGTACCACCTGCCAGCACATCAGTACGGACAGCGGCCCGAACAGCACTGCGGATCGCGATTGCCCGACAGCCTATGCGGTACGCCGACACCGGTCACCGGCGCCAGCCACCGGCCCCCCGCTTCCGTGACCAGCCGTCACCCTGCCGTGACGGTACGGCGAAGCCCTGGCGTGTCACAGCGCCCCAGCTACCGCACCAGCCACGCCATTTGGCACTCTGTGTCCGCCGGGAAGACGCACGGGGGAGGCACCGGAGGGGATGACGATCATGAACGGGACACAAACAGGGCCCCACACGGGAAGGCCCGCAGAACGACCGACAGCAGGCACCACAACAACACCCACACCCGGAACACCCCACACAACAGGGCCCTCCGGAACACCCGCCACACCCACAACACCCAGCACGCCCAGCACACCCAGCACGCCCGGCAGACCCGGCGGCGGCGACCCACGCGTCGGCTGGAGCAGCAGCGACACCCCCCACACCCCCACCCTCCGCCACCGCCGCGACGGCATACTCCCCACCGTCGCCGCCGCCCTCTCCGTACGCGGCACCACCCTCACCGGCACAGCAGCCCGCACCGACCAACCACCCACCCTGCACCCCCTCGTACAGGACTTCCTCGACACCCTCACCAGCACCCAACGCGACCGCTCCACCGGCCGCTGCGCCGAGGCACTCCTCATATCACGGCAAATCACCCTCGCCGACGAAGCCCGCAGCCGCCGCGCCGCCCGCAAACCCATGACCAACGGCGAAGCCCGCCGAGCACTCAAACAAGCCAAACTCACCACCCGCCGCATCCGCGAGGACGGCGACCCCCTCCACGGCAGCTTCGCCCCACCCTGCCGCTCCTGCACAGCACTCAGCGACCACTTCGGCGTCCGCATAGTCGACCCGTCAGCCCCCACCCGCTGACACACCACACCGCCCCACACCGCCCCACACCGCTCCACGACCCCGACGATCGAAGCGCACATGCACACCGACCGCACCTCCACCACCCGCTTCCCCGTAGCCGTCGACGCCGCACTACGCGCCGCCGGCTGGCAACCAGGCCGCTGGGACATAAAACAAGCCGAAATCTGGGCCGACGCCCTACGCGGCCACATCTCCCCCGCCGGCCACCGCCACGCCGTCTTCCCCGCCGCAGTCGAAGCCTGGGCCGAATTCGGCGGCCTCCACATCACACCCCCCGGCCCCGGCCGCCAGGTCGCCCCCACAGCCCTCCACTTCGACCCCCTCTACGGCCTCCACCTCGCCCGCACCCTCGCCGACCTCGGCCGCGCCCTCGACACCGACGTCTGCCCCCTCGGCGAAGAACCCGAAACCCAGTCCCTCCTCGCCATCGACACAGCAGGCCACATCTACGCCCTCGACCACACCGGCGACTGGTACCTCGGCCCCACAATCGACCACGCCCTGACCACCCTCATCACAGGCATGGAACCCACCCGCCTAACAGCCCCCTGACGGACCGCAGGGCCCGAAGGGCCCAAAGGGGCGCGGGGAACTGCGCGACCAGCCCCCACCGGACCCGCAGACAAACAAACCCCCCACCCAGCGGAGCGTCACGCCGGGATCACCGCCGACACCCGAAACCCCCCCGCCTCCGTCGGCCCCGACACAAAAACACCCCCCAACGCAGCAACCCGCTCCTTCATCCCCAACAACCCATTCCCACCCGAAGGAAACCGCACCTCAGCCCCCAAAACAGCCTCCGGCGGCGGCTCGTTCTCCACCTGCATAGCCACCTCATCACCCCGATGAGCCAACCGAACATGCGTCTTCGCCCCCGCCGCATGCTTATGCACGTTCGTCAACGCCTCCTGCACCACCCGATACGCCGTCTGCTCCACCTCCGCCCCGTACAACCGCACATCCCCCTCCACCGACAGATCAACAACCATCCCCGCAGCCGCCGACTGCCCGATCAACTCCTCCAACTCCGACAAACAAGGCCCATCCCCCACACCCTGACCCTCACCATCGGCAACACGAGAAGCAGCCACCGCCGCAGCAACCCCCACCGCCGCCAACGGCACCCCCTGCACCCGCCGCTCCAACCCATCCCCCGACCGCAAAACCCCCAGCATCTCCCGCAACTCCGTCAACGCCTGCCGCCCCATATCCCCCACCAAAGCCGCATTCCGCACAGCCTTCTCAGGATCCTTCCGGGCAACAGCCTGCAAAGCCGCCGCATGCACCACCATCAGACTCACCCGATGCGCCACGACGTCATGCATCTCACGAGCAATACGCGTCCGCTCCTCATTACGCGCCCACTCCGCCCGCTCCTCCGCCCGCTCCGCCAACAACTGAAGCTCCCGCTCCAAACTGTCCGCCCGCTCCCGCAAACTCTCCATCAACCGCCGCCGCGCCCCCACATACAGCCCGAGCAGCACCGGCGGCGCCGTAACCCCCAACGACGCGGTGATGGCCACGATCGGAACCAACCAGTCCCCGATCTTCAGCCCACCGTCCGCGACCCCCTGATGCGACCGCACGAACGTCACAATGAGCGTCCCCACCATCGCCATCCCCGCCAGCGCCCCGATGATCCGCCGCGGCAGCTCGGACGCCGCGAGCGTGTACAGCCCGACGATCCCCATCAGATAGCCCATCTGGGCCGGCGCCACAGCGATCGAAACAAGCACGACGGCAATCGGCCACCGCCGCCGCAACAACAACACCGACCCGGCGACAAGCCCGAACACGATCCCCACCGCCAACGGAACACCCGCGTCCCGCGCGAACCGGATCCCCTCCCCCGCGCACTCCCCGGCGGACACCAGCGCGAGCCCCGCATCCAGCCCCGCACTGCGCCACCTGGTCCACCACCACGGCCCGGTCAAGGCCGCGGTGTGCTCTTCCCCCGTAGTGGTCATGCGTCCAGCCTACGTTCGGCCGCACCCGGTTTTCCGGCGAGTTTCGACGACTGGCCTACACCACAGGCCGCGATCAAACAGATTCGAAACTTGCCGGAATCCCTCGAACTGCTGAATCGGACACCGTTCGACCCCGGAAGCGGCGATTCCGCCAGGAGGGTTTGCCCATGGAACATGCATGTGGCAAGTACGCGGACTTCGAGGGGCTGCGGGAGCAGGCGCTGGCGTTGCGACGGGACGGGCTGAGCCGCCGCCAGATCCGCGACCAGCTCCGCGTCCACAACAACGACATCCTCAACCGCCTCCTGGAGGGCGAGCCGCCCCCGGAATGGACGAAGCGCCCGAACGCGAAGGACGACCTGCGCCACCGGGCGAGGGAACTCCGACTCCAGGGGTGGACGTACGACCGGATCCAGATGGAGCTGGGGTGTTCGAAGAGCTCGATCTCGCTCTGGGTACGGGATCTGCCGAAGCCGGAACGGACGCGGACTCCGGAGGAAGCTTCAGCAATCGCAAAGCGAGGTTGGGAAGTAACGCTGCGGAAGCGGGAGGAGGAGCGGCAGAAGACCAAGCAAGCCGCAGCCTCCGCCATCGGCGAACTGTCCGACCGCGACCTGTTCATCGCAGGCGTCGCCCTCTATTGGGCCGAGGGCACGAAGGACAAGCCCCACGCCCGACGCGAGCGAGTCACATTCGTCAACAGCGATCCCAACGTGATCAGCCTCTTCCTGGCCTGGCTCGACCTTCTCGAGGTCGAACGGGAACGCATCAGGTACCACGTGATGATCCATGAGTCGGCCGAAGTAGAAGCGGCCGAGAAGTACTGGGCAGAGCTGGTTCAGGCCGACCGCAGCGCGTTCGGCAAGACGGCCCTGAAGCGACACAACCCCAAGACGGTGCGCAAGAATACGGGCGCCAACTACCGGGGCTGCCTTGCACTCACCGTGCGGCAAAGCTCTGAGCTGTACCGTCGCATCGAAGGCTGGTGGTACGGCATAGTAGGGGGCGCAACCAAGCCCGATTCCGAGAATCGGGCATAAAGGGCGAACTATCCCGGGTCGTCTAAAGGCAGGACAAATGGTTTTGGTCCATTGAATGAGGGTTCGATTCCTTCCCCGGGAGCCCTACCAGAGTGGGCCCTGACTGCACAGTCAGGGCCCACTCTCATGTCCCCCACGAAACCCCCCGGTATCCTGCGGATGTCCACCCCACCCCCTCCGCAGCCGAAGGGCACCACCCGTGAGCGCCAATCGCCCCGCCGCCGTAGTCGTACTCGCAGCGGGTGAGGGCACCCGTATGAAGTCGGCCACACCCAAGGTCCTGCACGAGCTCTGTGGCCGTTCGCTGGTGGGTCATGTGCTCGCCTCCGCCCGTGAGTTGGACCCCGAGAACCTGGTCGTCGTCGTGGGTCACGCCCGTGAGCAGGTCACCGCCCACCTGACGGAGACCGACCCCGACATCCGTACCGCCTTCCAGGCCCAGCAGAACGGCACGGGTCATGCCGTTCGGATGGGGCTGGAGGAGCTTGGCGGGGCCGTGGACGGGACGGTGGTGGTCGTCTGTGGCGACACCCCCCTCCTCACCGGGGCGACCCTCCGTGCGCTCGCCGGCGCGCATTCCGCCGACGGCAACGCGGTGACCGTGTTGACGGCGGAGGTGCCGGACGCGACGGGGTACGGGCGGATCGTGCGGGACGGCGGGTCGGGTGCTGTGACGGCGATTGTGGAGCACAAGGACGCGACCGACGCGCAGCGGGCGATTCGTGAGATCAACTCGGGTGTTTTCGCGTTCGACGGGCGGTTGCTCGCGGACGCGTTGGGGAAGGTGCGGACGGACAACAGTCAGGGTGAGGAGTACCTCACCGACGTGCTCGGGATTCTGCGTGAGGCGGGGCATCGGGTCGGGGCCTGTGTGGCGGCCGATCACCGGGAGATCGCGGGGATCAACAACCGGGTGCAGTTGGCGGAGGCGCGTCGGATCCTCAATGAGCGACTGTTGACCGAGGCCATGCTCGCCGGGGTGAGCGTGATCGACCCGGCCAGTACATGGGTCGATGTGACGGTCACCTTTGAGCAGGATTCGATCGTCCACCCGAACACGCTGCTGCAAGGGTCCACGCATCTCGCGGAAGGTTCCGAGGTGGGGCCCAATTCGCGGCTTAAGGACACTCGCGTGGGCGCCGGGGCGCGGGTGGACAACACCGTCGCGGACGGTGCCGTCGTGGGGCCGCAGGCGACTGTGGGGCCGTACGCCTACCTACGTCCTGGAACCCGTCTTGGTGTGAAGTCGAAGATCGGTACGTACGTGGAGACGAAGAACACGTCGATCGGTGATGGTACGAAGGTGCCGCATTTGTCGTATGTGGGGGATGCGACGATCGGTGAGTTCACTAACATCGGTGCGGCTAGTGTGTTTGTGAATTATGACGGGCAGGACAAGCATCACACCGTTGTCGGGTCGCACTGCAAGACGGGTTCGGACAACATGTTTGTGGCGCCTGTCACGGTCGGGGATGGTGCGTATACCGCGGCCGGCTCTGTGATCACGAAGGATGTGCCGCCCGGTTCGTTGGCTGTGGCCCGAGGCCAGCAGCGGAATATCGAGGGTTGGGTGGCTCGTAAGCGGCCGGGTAGCGCGTCGGCGAAGGCGGCTGAGGCGGCTTCTCGGGAGCAGGGCGAGGGAAGCTGACCGGAAACGGGTAGGTCGGACTCGGGCTACCGTGATAGGTGCACACCCGCACACCCCCAGCTGAGCAGGCCTGTCAGGGCTGATCACGGCTGAGACACCACCTCTGAGGAGACAGTGCTGTGACCGGGACCAAGACGACCGGGGAGAAGAAGATGATGTTCTTCTCCGGCCGCGCCCACCCCGAGCTTGCCGAGGAGGTCGCCCAGCAGTTGGGGGTCGGGGTTGTCCCGACGAAGGCCTTCGATTTCGCGAACGGTGAGATCTACGTTCGTTACGAGGAGTCGGCGCGTGGCGCGGACTGTTTCGTGATCCAGAGCCATACGGCTCCGATCAATCAGTGGATCATGGAGCAGTTGATCATGATTGACGCGTTGAAGCGGGCTTCGGCTCGTTCGATCACGGTGATCGTGCCGTTCTACGGTTATGCGCGGCAGGACAAGAAGCATCGTGGGCGTGAGCCGATTTCGGCGCGTCTGGTGGCTGATCTGATGAAGACGGCGGGTGCGGACCGGATTCTGACCGTGGATCTACACACGGATCAGATCCAGGGTTTCTTCGACGGTCCGGTCGATCACCTGTTCGCGTTGCCGCTGCTGGCGGACTATGTGGGCGCGAAGGTGGACAAGGGCAAGTTGACGGTTGTGTCGCCGGACGCGGGTCGTGTGCGGGTGGCGGACCGTTGGTGTGACCGGTTGGGTGCGCCGCTGGCGATTGTGCACAAGCGGCGTGACAAGGATGTGGCGAACCAGGTGACTGTCCACGAGGTCGTGGGTGAGGTCAAGGGTCGTGTGTGTGTGCTGGTGGACGACATGATCGATACGGGTGGGACGATCGTGGCGGCGGCGGACGCGTTGTTCGCGCATGGCGCGGAGGATGTCATCGTGACGGCGACGCATGGTGTGTTGTCGGGTCCGGCGGCTGATCGGTTGAAGAACTCGCGGGTGAGTGAGTTCGTGTTCACGAACACGTTGCCGACGCCGGGTGAGCTGAGTGCTGATCTGGACAAGATCAAGGTGTTGTCGATCGCGCCGACGATCGCGAGTGCGGTGCGTGAGGTGTTCGAGGACGGTTCGGTGACGAGCTTGTTC
The DNA here is from genome assembly GCF_040644035.1 of Streptomyces sp. NPDC047042. Taxonomy (NCBI): domain Bacteria; kingdom Bacillati; phylum Actinomycetota; class Actinomycetes; order Kitasatosporales; family Streptomycetaceae; genus Streptomyces; species Streptomyces sp. NPDC047042. The sequence goes on from NZ_JBEYVP010000017.1 coordinate 150,497, forward strand.
GACGAGCACTGAGGTTCGTGCGACTGAGGTTCGTGCGACTGAAGTTCGTGCGACTGAGGTCGGTCCGTTTTCCCGTTTCGCGGGATCTGGTGGATCGCTTCTGCATGATCGATTTTTCTGCGGCCTCTCCCGCCGAGTACTCTGTCCGAGTTGCTCGGCGAGGGAGGCCGCGCCCGTGTGATCACGGGGTGGTTGTCCGTTATCGACGCGCTCTTCGTAGCAGGCCGTTCGTGGCCGGGTGACCTGTCCGTCTCTCACCTGTACGAGGAGTGCACAGCATGTCCGAGGTAAAGCTCGCCGCCGAGACCCGCACCGAGTTCGGCAAGGGTGCGGCGCGTCGCATCCGCCGCGAGGGCAAGGTTCCCGCGGTTGTCTACGGCCACGGTGCCGACCCCGTCCACATCGCGCTTCCGGGTCACGAGCTGCTGCTCGCGCTGCGTACGCCGAACGTTCTGCTGACCCTGGACCTCGAGGGCCGCTCCGAGCTGGCGATTCCGAAGGCTGTGCAGCGCGACCCGCTGAAGGGTTTCCTCGAGCACGTCGACCTGCTGACCGTGAAGCGCGGCGAGAAGGTCACCGTCGAGGTCTACGTCCACACCGAGGGTGACCTGGCGCCGGGTGCGTACCTGCTCGAGCACGTGCTGAGCACGCTGACCGTCGAGGCCGAGGCGACGCACATCCCCGAGTCCGTCACGGTGTCCATCGAGGGCCTGGAGGCCGGTGCCTCCATCCTCGCCAAGGACATCCCGCTGCCCTCGGGCACGACGCTGGCGATCGACGAGGACGCGGTCGTCCTCCAGGTTCTCGCCGCGCAGGCGGAGGAGGCCCCGGCCGACGCCGAGGCCGAGGGCGCCGAGGCCTGATTTCCCCGGAGTCTTTGTTCGGCGGCCGCCGCTCCCACCAGGGGCGGCGGCTGTCGCGTATCCAGGAAGAGCTGAGGAGAGATGGACGTGACGACCGACGCGGGCGCCCCCTGGCTGATCGTGGGGCTCGGCAATCCCGGGCCGGAGTACGCGATGAACCGGCACAACGTGGGGTTCATGGTGGCCGATCTGTTGGCGGCGCGGATCGGTGGGAAGTTCAAGCGGGCGGGCAAGGCTCAGGCGCAGGTGGTCGAGGGGCGTGTGGGGCCGGTGGGTCCGGCGAACCGGCGGGTGATTCTGGCAAAGCCGATGTCGTTCATGAACCTGTCGGGTGGGCCGGTGAACGCGTTGCGTGAGTTCTACAAGGTGCCGCTGGATCGTGTGGTGGCGGTGCATGACGAGCTGGACATCGATTACGGGGTGTTGCGGCTGAAGCTGGGTGGCGGTGACAACGGTCACAACGGTCTGAAGTCGATGACGAAGGCGATGGGCGCGGATTATCACCGGGTGCGGTTCGGGATCGGGCGTCCTCCGGGTCGTATGCAGGTGGCGGATTTCGTGCTGAAGGACTTCTCGTCGGTGGAGCGCAAGGAGTTGGACTTCTTCGTGGACCGGGCGGCGGACGCGGTGGAGTGTCTGGTGACGGAGGGGTTGGAGCGGGCGCAGGGCGCGTACAACTCCTGAGCACGGAGAGTGACGGGGGTGGTGGGGGAGATACGTGGGTACAACTGCCGACTTTGTCGGGCAGGAGTTGACCGATCGCAGGACCATGGCCAATGATCCCGGCCATGCCGGCCACCGCTCATCGTCGTAAGTCCGCGTCCTTGGCGCCGCGGCTGGGGCGTCTTGGGCGGTGGGGGCGGTTTGTGGTGATGGGTGCGGTCGCGGTGCTGATTCTGATCGCGGGTGTGTGGGCGTCGTGGGGGACGGCGCAGCATGTGGTGCTCAGCAAGGGGCGTGAGCAGGGCACGATGACGGTGGCGTCGTGCGACGACGATAGGTGTACGGGTCCGTATCGGCCGGTGTCGGTGGGGTCGAGGGCGCGGGAGCGGGTGGTCCTGGACGCGTCGGTGGGGGCGCGGGAGGGCCGGACGTACACGGTTGTGGTGAAGCCGGGTACGAGTGATGTGGTGCGTTCGGGGCCGGCGGGGATGTTGTACGCGTGGGTTCCGCTGGGTGGGGGGTTGTTGCTCGCGTCGGTGGTGGTGGCGGGTGGTTTGGGGCTGACGCGGGTGGGGTGGGCGATGGCTGGTTCGGGAATCGCACTGCTGACGGCGGCTTTTGTGGCTCTTTGAGCCGGTTTCGCTGTGAAGAATCGGTGCGTTGCCTGGCTGTGATTGACCGCAGGTCAGTCGGAAGTGGAAGCTGAGCCGCCCCCTCCACATCTTCTCCGCTCGATTCTCGAAGATGGACTGCCCATGCGTACCCTCATCCGCGCCGGCGCGTTGACCGCCGGTGTTTCGGCCATGTTGTTCCTGGGACCGGCCGCCCACGCTCTGTCCCTCGCCACGCCTCATGGTGACAACGGCACCGTCAAGATCCATGACGCCACCACCGGCGAGGAGCTGCACCAGAACGAGCCGCACGTCTGCGCCTTCTACCTCGATGCCTTCGGTTTCGACTCGGTCCAGGAGGTCGACTGGCACATCGAGGCGTGGGCCCCGACCGAGGGCGGGACGGTGAAGTCCGGCGAGATCACTCTGGACGACCAGGGTCATGGTCGTACGGAGGACCTGTCGCTGCCGGACGGGCACTACAAGCTGTTCTGGAAGTTCGAGGGCGAGAACGGCGCCGCGAAGCACAAGGTGTTCTGGACGGACTGCGAGGACTCCGCGTCGCCCTCGCCCTCCGAGAGCAACGGGGGTGGCGGCGCGACGCCGTCCTCGTCCCCGTCGCCCTCCTCGACCGTCTCGGCCTCCGCTTCGCCGACGGACACGGAGGGGGTGACACCGTCGCCGAGTTCGTCCGGGGAGGGTTCCGGCCCGGCGGTGGACACGTCCGCGTCGGCGTCGGCGTCCCCGTCGGGGCAGGGTGGCGCGGGTGATCTCGCGGAGACCGGCAGCAGCGCCCCGGCCGGTCTGCTGTCGGCCGCCGCGCTCGCCCTGGTCGGGGCCGGCGGGTACCTGGTGCTGCGGCGCCGCAAGGCCGCCGGTAACTGACGTATGGACGGCTTCGTACGGCTTCGTACGGTGTGACGATGCCCCCGAGTGTCCGCCCGCCCAGGCGGCGGATTCTCGGGGGCATTGTCGTGTCGGGGTCGCCGTGTGGGTCAGCCGGTGTTGCGCAGGCCTGCCGCTACTCCGTTGACGGTGAGGAGGAGGGCGCGGGCGAGGAGCGGGTCGGGTTCGGCGCCTGCCGCTGCGGCGTCGCGCTGGCGCTTGAGGAGGGTGACCTGGAGGTAGGAGATGGGGTCCAGGTAGGCGTCGCGGATGGAGAAGGTCTGCTTGAGGACCGGGGTGGCGTCGAGGAGTTCGTCCTCGCCGGTGATCTTCAGGACCTCGCGGACGGTGAGTTCGTGCTCGGCCTCGATGTCGGCGAAGACGTGCTGGAGTTCGGCGGGGACGAGGGTCTCGACGTAGTGGCGGGCGATGCGCAGGTCGGTCTTCGCGAGGGTCATCTCGACGTTGGAGATGAAGTTGCGGAAGAAGTGCCACTGTTCGTGCATCTCGTCGAGGACGGTGTCTAGGCCTGCCTCGCGCAGTGCCTTTAGGCCGGAGCCGACGCCGAACCAGCCGGGGACGATCTGGCGGGACTGGGTCCAGCCGAACACCCAGGGGATGGCGCGCAGTCCGTCGAGGGAGACGCCGGAGCCGGGGCGGCGGGAGGGCCGTGAGCCGAGGTGCAGGTCGGCGAGCTGGTCCACCGGTGTCGAGGCGAGGAAGTACGTCGGCAGGTCCGGGTCCTCGACGAGCTTGCGGTAGGCCGCGTGGGCGGCATCGCTCACCACGTCCATCGCGGCGTCCCAGCGGGCGAGGGCCTCGTCGGACTGGCGGGGAGCGGTGTGCAGGGCGGACGCCTGGAGGGTGGCGGCGACCGTCAGTTCCAGGTTTTCCCGGGCCAGTGAGGGCACGAGGTACTTGTCGGAGATGACCTCGCCCTGCTCGGTGACCTTGATCTCGCCCTCGAGGGTGCCCCAGGGCTGGGCGAGGATGGCGTCGTGGGAGGGGCCGCCGCCTCGGCCGACGGTGCCGCCGCGGCCGTGGAAGAGGCGCAGCCGGACGCCGTAGCGGTGGGCGACGTCGCGCAGGCGCCGCTGCGCCCGGTGGATCTCCCACTGGCTGGTGGTGATGCCGCCGAACTTGGAGGAGTCGGAGTAGCCGAGCATGACTTCCTGGACGTCGCCGCGCAGCGCGACGAGGCGCCGGTAGGACGGGTCGGAGAGCATGTCCTCGAGGATGGTGTCGGCGGCCTTGAGCTCGTCGGTGGTTTCCAGGAGGGGCACGATGCCGATCTTGGCCCAGCCGCCGTGGAGGTCGATGAGTCCGGCTTCGCGGGCCAGGACGGCGGCGGCGAAGACGTCGTCGGCGCCCTGGCACATGGAGATGATGTAGGACTCGACGACTTCGGGTCCGAAGACCTCCAGGGCCCGCTTGACGGTCTGGAACACGCCGAGGGTCTTCTCACCGGCCGCGTCCACCGGCGCCGGGGTGGGTGCGAGGGGCCGGCGGGAGCGCAACTCCTTCGCCAGCAGCTTGGCGCGGTACTCGCGAGGCATGTCCACATACCGCCAGGACTCCTCGCCGAGGCGGTCGAAGAGCTGGCCGAGGGCGTGGTGGTGGGCGTCGGCGTGTTCGCGTACGTCCATGGTGGCGAGCTGGAGGCCGAAGGCGGCCAGGGTGCGGATGGTGCGGTTCATCCGGCCGTCGGCGAAGAGGCCGCCGCGGTGCTCGCGCAGGGAGGTCTGGATCAGGGTGAGGTCGCTGAGGAGTTCGCTGGTGCCGAGGTAGTCGCGGCCGTCCTCGTGCGGGGTGCCCTTGGCGAGGCGCTGCTTGGTGTTCTCGAGCTTCTGCCGGATGCAGGTGGCCTTGAGCCGGTAGGGCTCTTCGGCGTTGAGTCGCTTGTAGCGGGGGCTGATCTCGGGCAGCGCCTCCAGGTCGGCCTGGAGCGAGGTGAGCAGTTCCTCCGTGGCGCCGGTGTAGCGGATGGAGTTGGAGAGGAAACCGCGCAGTTCGTCGATCAGTTCGAGGGCGTCGTTGATGCCGTGTTCGTGCTGGAGGATGAGGACGTCCCAGGTGACCTGGGGGGTGACGTTGGGGTTGCCGTCGCGGTCGCCGCCGATCCAGGTGCCGAAGGTGAGGGGGCGGGTGGCGTCGGGGAGGGTGACGCCGACGCGCTGGAGTTCGGCGGTGAGGTCCTCGAGTACGTCGCCGACGGCTCCGGCGTGCAGTTCGTCGAGGTAGTAGATGGCGTTGCGGGCTTCGTCGGCGGGTTCGGGGCGTACGACGCGCAGTTCGTCGGTCTGCCAGACGAGGTCGATGTTCTCGGCCAGACGGGTGTCGTAGCGGCGTCGGTCGGCCTCGATGACGGGGGTCTCGAGCAGGGCGGCGATGCGGCGCAGCTTGTTGAGGACGGAGCGTCTGGCGGCTTCGGTGGGGTGGGCGGTGAAGACGGGGCGAACGTTGAGGTTCTTGACCGTGGCGCGGAGGTGGTCGGGGTCGGCGTCCTTGAGGCGGTCGGCGGTGCGGGCGAGGAGGCCGCCTTCGGCGGCGCGTCGGGCGCGTAGTTCGCGGCCTCGGTGGACCTGTTCGGTGACGTTCGCGAGGTGGAAGTAGGTGGAGAAGGCGCGGACGAGCTTGGCGGCGGTCTCCAGTTCGGTGCCGCGCAGGAGTTCGGCGGCGGCCTCGCCGTCCTCGCGGGTCAGACGGCGGACTTTCTCCACGAGTTCCAGCAGCTCAGGGCCTTCTTGGCGGACGAGGGTCTCGCCGAGCAGGTCGCCGAGGCGCCGGATGTCGGCGCGCAGTTCGCTGCTGGTGGTCGTGGTGGCCTGGCCATGGTCGTCGGCACTGCTCACAGGTGCGGCTCCTTGCAGTGTGGAGGCTGGGCGGGAGGGTACCCGGACGGCGTCCGGACGGCCCGGGGGCCGTGCCGGGGCCGCCTCGGGGAGGCTTGGGGGCGGGGCATCCGGGAAGAAATGAGAGCGGACCGCGCTGTCCGACCGACTCAAGGATAGGTGTCGAGGGGGGCGCGCAGGATTTTGGGCTCTTGCCGCCGGGCGACGCGCTGACATACTTACGACGCCGTAGGTTACGCAACCGTAGGGAGCCTGAGGATCCGAGGGCGCCCTCGGATTCCGAACTCCGGTATCTGACTGGACCCACCACCCCCCAGGGGACGCGTATGACCACCTCACCTTCCGACGCGCTCGAAGACGCTGGGAAGACGCCCGACGACTCCTCACTGCCCTCGGCCACGCTGGGTGGCGAACAGAAGCGTTCGCTCGAACAGATCACGCTTCTCCTCTTCATCATCGTCCCGTTCCTCGCGGTGCTGGCGGCGGTGCCGCTGGCGTGGGGGTGGGGGGTGAGCTGGCTGGACCTCGGCCTGCTCGTCTTCTTCTACTACCTGGGCTGTCACGGCATCACGATCGGTTTCCACCGGTACTTCACGCATGGCGCGTTCAAGGCGAAGCGGCCTTTGCGGATCGCGCTCGCGATCGCGGGGTCGATGGCGGTGGAGGGTCCGCTGGTGCGTTGGGTGGCGGATCATCGCAAGCATCACAAGTTCTCGGACGCGGAGGGTGATCCGCATTCGCCGTGGCGGTTCGGGGAGACGGTTCCGGCGTTGCTGCGGGGGCTGTGGTGGGCGCATATCGAGTGGATGTTCGATGAGGAGCAGACTCCGCAGGACAAGTACGCGCCCGATCTGATCAAGGACCCGACCATTCGGGCGATCTCCCGTCAGTTCATCTTCTGGGCGATGCTGTCGCTGGCGCTGCCCGCGCTGATCGGCGGTCTGGTGACGATGTCCTGGTGGGGCGCGTTCACCGGCTTCTTCTGGGGGTCGCTGGTCCGGGTCTGCCTCCTCCACCACGTCACCTGGTCGATCAACTCGATCTGCCACGCGGTGGGCAAGCGCCCGTTCAAGTCGCGGGACCGGTCGGGGAACGTGTGGTGGCTGGCCGTCCTGTCCTGCGGTGAGTCCTGGCACAACCTGCACCATGCCGACCCGACGTCGGCGCGGCACGGTGTGATGCGCGGGCAGGTCGATTCCTCGGCGCGGCTGATCCGCTGGTTCGAGAAGCTCGGTTGGGCCTATGACGTGCGCTGGCCGTCACGCTCGCGTATCGATTCGCGGCGGAACACGGACCAGGACGGCTCTCGGCGCCGGAAGGAACCGGCGAAGGCGGCATGATTGACGGCGTGGCGACCGACTCCAGCAGCATTCCGAGCAATGAGAAACCGCGACGCCCCCGCCGCACCCGGATGACGGGTGCGGAGCGCCGGGCGCAGTTGCTGGAGATCGGCCGCACCCTGTTCGCGCAGAAGGGCTTCGAGGCCACGTCGGTGGAGGAGATCGCGGCCAGGGCCGGCGTCTCCAAGCCGGTGGTCTACGAGCACTTCGGCGGCAAGGAGGGCCTGTACGCGGTGGTCGTGGACCGTGAGATGCGGCGCCTGCTGGACATGGTGACGAGCTCGTTGACGGCCGGCCACCCGCGTGAGCTGTGCGAACAAGCAGCCTTCGCGCTCCTCGACTACATCGAGGAGTACACGGACGGCTTCCGCATCCTGGTCCGCGACTCCCCGATCCCCCAGTCGACGGGTTCCTTCGCGTCGCTGATCTCGGACATCGCCACCCAGGTGGAGGACATCCTGGGCCGCGAGTTCAAACGCCGGGGCTTCGACCCCAAGCTGGCCCCGCTGTACGCCCAGTCGCTGGTCGGCATGGTCGCGCTGACCGGCCAGTGGTGGCTGGACGTACGCCGCCCGAAGAAGGCGGAGGTGGCGGCGCACCTGGTGAACCTGGCGTGGCACGGCCTGGACGGCCTGGAGGCGAAGCCTCGCCTGATCGGGCGCCGGAAGGCTTGAGGGTGACTGTGAAGTGCTTCGCCTGACGGTGAGGGCAGGCTGTGCAACCGTGGCCGCGTGACTGAGATCCCGATCGGCCAGGCCGGTTCCCAGCTCGACGAGCTCGTCCGCCGCGCGGCGGACGGCGAGACGATCGCCCTCACCGACGACGAGGGGGTGACCGCGCTGCTGGTCTCTGCCCAGGTCGTCGCCGGCCTCGAGGACTCCCTGGCCGCTGCCGACTGCCGGCGCCGCAAGGCGGAGGGCACCCTCGGGCCGGGCATCCCGCACGCCGAGGCCGGGCGGAGGCTCGGACTCAGGCCGTAGGCGTCGGCTCCAGGAACTCCAGGCGGTTGCCCACGGGGTCCTGGGTGTAGAAGCGCAGGTGGCCCGGCAGGGTGTCGTCCCAGGTCACCCGCACCCCACGGGCCTCAAGGCGGGCCGCGTACGCCTCGATGTCCGTGACCCGCAGGCCGGGGTGGGCCTTGCGGGCGGCCCGGAATTCGTTCTCGACCCCCAGATGGAGCTGGACGCTCCCCGCCCGGAACCAGCAGCCGCCGCGCGCGGCGAGGACCGGCGGTTTCGGGATCTCGGCCATGCCGAGGACGTCGACATAGAACGCGCGCAGCTCGTCCTCCGCTCCGGCCGGCGCGGCCAGCTGCACATGGTCGATGGCGGCGATCATCGCCCGGCCCCCGCTCCCCCGCCCTTGCGGGCGACGGCGAACAGGCGCTGGAAGGGCAGCACGGTGCCGTACGGCTCCGTCGGGTACACGGCGCGCAGCAGGTCGCGGTACTCGGTGACGAACGCGTCCCGGGCCTCCGGGTCGTCCGCCAGGGCGGTGAGTACGGGCCGCAGGCCGGTCCCCTTGACCCAGTCGAGCACGGGGTCCTCGCCCTGCAGGACGTGGAGGTACGTCGTCTCCCACACGTCGGTCTCGCAGCCGAGGCGGGCGAGGCGGTCGAGGTAGACGAGGGGTGCGTGGACGGAGTCCTCGCGGCGCAGTACCTCGCCGAGGCGGCTTTTCCAGCGGGCGCCGGTGCCCAGTTCGCGCATCAGGGCGTGCAGGGGCGCGTCGAGGTTGTTCGGCACCTGGAAGGCGAAGGTTCCGCCGGGGGCCACGGCGTCGAGCCAGGCGGGGAAGGCGTCGAGGTGGCCCTCGACCCAGTGGAGGGCGGCGTTGGAGACGATCAGGTCGTACGTCTCGGTGGGCGTCCAGCGTGAGGCGTCGGCGTGGGCGAAGTCGAGGTGTCCGCCGCCGGCGGTGGGGCCCGCGTACCGGGCCGCCTGTTCCAGCATCGGCGCGGAGTTGTCGTAGCCGGTGATGTGGGCGGTGGGCCAGCGGTCGGCGAGGACGGCGGTGACGTTGCCGGGGCCGCAGCCGAGGTCGGCGATACGTGGATGCCCCTCGGGCTGTCGCGTGGGGAGGTCGGGGATGCGGGCGAGGAGGTCGGTGAAGGGGCGGGCGCGGTGGTCGGCATGGCGGAGGTACTGGGCGGGGTCCCAGGTGGGGGTCGTCATGGCAGCCACCTTCCCGCCGAAAGTATCTCGATGTCAAGAGACTTGATGCCAAGAGACTTCACATCGACACAACCACTACACTGATCGCCATGGAGGACGAGGTCGATCGGCTGGTCTCCGCGTGGCGCCGGGAACGCCCGGACCTCGACGTGGAACCGCTCGAAGTGCTCAGCCGGGTCAGCAGGCTCGCCCGGCATCTGGACCGTGCGCGCCGGCTGGCGTTCGCCGAACACGCTCTGGAGCCCTGGGAGTTCGATGTCCTGACCGCGCTGCGGCGAGCGGGGAACCCGTATCAGCTCTCCCCCGGGCAGCTCCTCACCCAGACCCTGGTCACCTCCGGCACGATGACCAACCGTATCGACCGGCTGACGAAGAAGGGCCTGGTGGAGCGTCTTCCCGACCCCAGCGACCGGCGAGGGGTGCTGGTGCGGCTCACACCGGAGGGCCAGGACAGGGCTGATCAGGCGCTCGCGGGTCTGCTGGACCAGGAGCGCGCGATCCTGGCGGAGCTGTCACGCGCGCAGCGGGCCGAACTGGCCGCGCTGTTGCGCCAGTTGACGGCGCCGTTCGACAACATCCCCGGCTGACCGAACCCGGGGGTGGCTTGTCGCCGGTCAGGCGCTGCTGCTCTCCTCGACCGCGATGCGTGTGCCGTGGCCGAGGTCGGCGGGGCCGACTCCGGCGCGCCGGGCGAGGGCGACGGCGGCGAGGGTGGAGTGGACGCCGAGTTTGCCCAGCACGTTCTGCATGTGCGTGCGCACGGTGTGCGGGGAGAGGAACAGGCGTTCGGCGACGGCTTTGCGGCCCAGTCCGGCGACCATGCAGCGCAGCACTTCGCGTTCCCTGGGCGTGAGCGACTCGACGAGCCGTTCGCTCTCGGTGCGGTGTTTGCGGGCGGCGGTCAGTTCGCGCAGCACGCCGGTGAGCAGGGCGGGCGGCAGATGCGTCTCGTCGCGCAGCACGCCCCGGATGACGGTCAGCAGCCGGGACAGCGAGCAGTCCTTGGCGACCCACCCGGAGGCACCCGCCTGCAGGGCGAGCGCGGCCCGGCGGGGGTCGTCCTTCTCGGCGAGGACGACGGTCCGTACGTGCGGATGGCCCGTACGGACGCCCGCGACCAGGGAGATTCCGTCGACCAGCCCTTCCTCGTTGCCCTCCTGCACGGGCACCGCCGGGCGGGCGCCCGGCACATTGCCGCCCAGGTCGGAGTCGACGAGCAGGACGTCGAACCGGCGGCCCTCGGCCACCGCGCGCTCCAGACTGCGCAGCGCGGCGGGACCGCTGCCGGCGGCGGAGACGTCGACGTCCGGCTCCGCGGCCAGTGCGGCGGCGAGAGACTCGGCGAAGATGCGGTGGTCGTCGACGACCAGGACTCGGATGCGAACCACTGAAACCCCCTTCCCCGAGCTCCTCAAGAGCTGGGGACACCCAATCGTCGGGGGGACAACCCGTGCGGACACGACGCCCGGAGCAGTCCCCGGCTGCTGTTGCCGGCCTGGGACGGGGCCGCGGTCACCGACCGCACGGCCGCCGCCGTGCGATGACTGCTACCCCCGCTCCGGGCGTCGTACCCGGCTGTCTCGCCCCCTGATCAGCACCGGCCCCCACCGGTGCTGTTCATCAGGGTACGGCTGGGAGGCAGGAGCGGAAGGTAATTCGCAGAACTGATTGGCCAGCGCGTTTATGGTGTGCCGCATGTTTCGTATGGAGACAGAAGTCGACAAGGAATGGCTGTCCCTGCTCCGGTCGCGGTTGCGCGAGGCGAACACGGCGGCGTCACCTGTCCTGCGCGCCCTGCGGGGCACCCCTGCCGAGCGGGAACTGCCGCTGCACGTATGGGCGTTGGACGAGGAAGGAGACCTGGCCGGAGGCCTGGTCGGCCACACCTGGACGACGTGGCTGCATGTCACGTACCTCTGGGTGGACGCCCGCCACCGGGGCGCGGGCCTGGGCTCCCGGCTCCTCGCGGAAGCGGAGCGCGTGGCGCAGGAGGAGCGCGCGTGCGACCACGCACGCCTGGAGACGTGGGACTTCCAGGCACCGGACTTCTACCGGAAGCAGGGGTACGAGGTGGTGTGCGTGATCCCGGACTATCCGCCGGGGGTCACGGAGTACACGCTGACCAAGCGGTTGCCCGCAGGGGCTTGAGGGGCGGTTGGTGTGCCTCAGAGTTCCTCGAGCGCTTCCAAGCTGATGTCGACGTCGATGTCATAGGGGACTGTGAGCTTGAGACGGTCGTGGTGGATGCCGGTGAGGGCGTACGTCTTGTTCACGGGGTCGATCTCGTAGGCACGGACGACCGGGTGCTGGGTGGGGTCGGCCATCTCGACGAGCCAGAAGTACGGGATGCCTGCGGCGGCGTACTTGCGGGGCTTGGTGTCACGGTCGCGGGCTTCGGAGTCGGGGGAGACGACTTCTACGGCGAGCAGGACGTCCTTGGCTTCGAACCGGGTCAGCTTCGGTCCGGTGACCGCTTCCGCGCGGATGACACTGACGTCTGGCTCCGGACCGTTACGGCGGTCCAGGACGACGGTCATCTCGCGGCGGACCTTCAGCCCCTTGGGAACCGTTCGGCGCAGGCCGGTCACCAGCAGGTCGATCATCGTGCTGTGAAAATCCCGCTGCGGACTCACAAAAACCAGGCTCCCGTCGATCAGCTCGGTGTGCGGCGGGAGGTCGGGGAGCGTGAACAGGTCGTCCACGGTGTATCCGTCCTGGGGCGGCACCGGCCAGCGGCAGCCGGGCTCAGCGGTCGGCTCGGCGACGGGCTCGGCGACGGGCTCGGCGGTCATGATTCCTCCCATGGACGGAATTCTCGGCCTGCCCTCTCACGGTAACGGGCGGATTCCGAAGCCGTCATCACAAAGGGTGACGTGGCCATCAGGAGCCCTGATCTTCGTCCGTGACCATGTGGACGAGGGTGTCGACGAGTTCGTCGGCGGTGGTGTGCCACTTGTCTGTGTCGAGGTGGCCGCTGAGCTCCATGCCCGCGATGCCGTGGGCGCCGGCCAGCAGCAGGGCGCCGTAGCGCCGTGCGTTCCGCTCTCCCGCGAGGGCGGCGACGATGTCCAGGAACTCGTCCTGAAAGCGTTCGGCCGCGCGGTCGGCCACGGCCGGGTCCCCTTCCGGCCCGCACAGCTGACGCCGGATGCGATCCATCCCGTCGCCGAGTTGCCCAGGAAGGTTCGCGCGCCGCCTGAACAACACCTGGTACAGGTGCGGCTGCCTGCGCCCGACGTCGATGAGGGCGCAAAGAGCGCCGCGCAGCTTCTCGGAGGCGGACAGGGCCGGGTCGGTCCGAAGGGCGTGCACCTGGTCGCCGATCCGTTCCCAGCTTTCGGCCGCGACGGCGGTCAGCAGGCTGTCCTTGCCCGTGAAGTGCCGGTACGGCGCTCCCCGGGTCACGCCTGCCCGTGCGCCCACCTCGCGCAGGGTGACCGCTTCGGGGCCGCCGAGGTCGAGGAGTTCGGCGGCCGCGTCGAGCAGAGCGCGGCGGGTGGCGGCGGCGGACTCGGCACGGGTGGTCATGACGCCCATCATACAGTTGACAGTGTCATCTGAACCGGTACCGTAGCCAAGGTGACATCGTCATCTGAAACCCAGAAGCTGATCGTCGTAACCGGAGCCTCCACGGGCATGGGCGCGTCAGCCGCCCGCGAACTGGCTCGCCAGGGATTTCACGTCCTGGCCGGCGTGCGACGCGACCGTGACGCCGACGCCATCCGATCGACCGGCGTCGAGCCGGTCATCCTCGACATCACCGAGTCCGAGCAGGTGGAGGCACTCGCCGCGCGGGTCGCCGACGACCCGCGGGCGCTGCACGCGCTCGTCAACAACGCCGGCGTCCAGGTGAACGCCCCGGTCGAGGCCCTGCCGATGACGGAGTGGCGGCGGGTGTTCGAAGTCAACCTGTTCGGCCACATCGCCGTCACCCAAGCGCTCCTGCCCGCGCTGCTGCGCAGCAAGGGTCGTGTGATCAACATCAGCTCGGTCGGCGGCAAGTACGCCATGGCCACCTACGGCGCCTACGCCGGCGCGAAGTTCGCCCTGGAGGCGGTCAGCGACTCGCTGCGCCGGGAGGTCGCTCCGCTGGGCGTACAGGTGGTCGTGGTCGAACCCGGCGGCGTCCGCACGGAGATGGCTGCCCGCGGAGTCGAGACGGCGAACCACCTGGCTGCCCGGATGACGCCGGAACAGGACGAGCGCTACGGCAGCCTGGTCCGGGCGAACAACAAGTTGATGACCTCGGGCACCGCTTCAGGCCTGACCGCCGACGCCGCCGCCCGGGTCATCGCGAGGGCCGTGACGACACGCAGACCGCGCACCCGGTACACCGCCGGCCGGGATGCCGCCCTGATCATGCGCCTGGGCCCGATGCTGTCCGACCGCACGCTAGACCGTATCCTCGCCGCCAACCTGCGCCGCCACTACCCGAAGGCAGCCGTTGGCCGATGAGGACTCCGCGAATGACTCAGTCCCCTGTGGTGCGACCACCGATGAGCTCACAGCCGACGGCCCGCACAGCGTGCGCGCTCGCTCTGTGAGCCCGACAGTCCATCCGGCTTCCCTGGCGATCCGCTGGAAACAGTCGGCCAGGGAATCCTCGCGAACCCCTCGGCCCGCCGTCACCGGACCCGCCGCGCCCCCGCCGAAGGCACCGCCGCGAACACTCGGGGTGCTGTGTAACCGGCGGCGGCGAATGCCTCCTCCACCGCCTTTGCGATGCGGTCCGCTTCCCCCGCCTCGACCAGGACGATCGCCGAGCCGCCGAAGCCGCCGCCCGTCATGCGGGCGCCCAGGGCGCCGGACTCGACCGCTGCGAGGACGACCAGGTCCAGCTCGGGGCAGGAGACCTGGAAGTCGTCGCGGAGGGAGGCGTGGCCCTCGGTGAGGATCGGGCCGATGGCGCGGGTGTCGCCGCCGGATTTCAGGAGGGCGACCACGCGTTCCACGCGGTGGTCCTCCGTGACGACGTGGCGGACCAGGCGCCGCACCTCTTCGTCCGCACCGGCGTCGGACAGTTGGGCCAGGGCCGCGTCCAGGTTCTCGTACGCGACGTCCCGCAGGGCGGTCACGTCGAGCAGGGCCGCGCCCCGCTCGCAGCCCGCGCGGCGCTTGCCGTACTCGCCCTCGCTGTGGGAGTGCTTGACCTGCGTGTCCACGACCAGCAGGCGCATGCCCTCGGCCGCCAGGTCGAAGGGGATCTGGTCCTGGGAGAGGTCCCGCGTGTCGAGGAAGAGGGCGTGGCCCTCTGTGCAGCATGCCGAGGCCGTCTGGTCCATGATGCCGGTCGGGGCGCCTACGTACACGTTCTCCGCGCGCTGGCAGAGGCGGGCCAACTGCCAGCCCTGCAGGCCCAGTTCGTACAGGTCGTTCAGGGCCAGGGCGACCACCACCTCCAGTGCCGCCGACGACGACAGGCCCGCGCCCGTCGGTACCGTCGAGGTGAGGTGGATGTCAGCGCCGGCGGAGACCGACTCGTGGCCCGCGTCCAGCAGCGCCCAGATCACGCCCGACGGGTACGCCGTCCAGCTCTTGTCCGACTCGGGGGCAAGGGCGTCGACCCGCAGCTCTACGACCCCGCCCTCGATGTCCGACGAGTGCAGGCGTACGACGCCGTCCGTGCGGCGGGAGACCGCTGCCAGGGCCGTGTGCGGGAGGGCGAAGGGCATGACGAAGCCGTCGTTGTAGTCGGTGTGCTCGCCGATCAGGTTGACCCGGCCGGGCGCCGCCCACACTCCCTCCGGTGCCGATCCGTACAGCTCCTCGAAAACCTCGGCGACCTCGGCAACCTCGGCGACATCCGCAGTCGTCATGCCCTCTACCTCTTGCCTCTCGTATGTTCCAGTACCGCGTACCGCTAGTTACCGCTGTGCCGCTGCGCGAACTCCCAGGCGTCCGCGACGATTCCCGCCAGGTCGGCCCGGGACGGGTTCCAGCCGAGGCGGGTCCGGGCCCGGTCGGCGGAGGCGACCAGGATCGCCGGGTCGCCGCCCCTGCGCGGGGCCACGACCTCCGGGATCGGGTGGCCGGTGACCCGGCGTACCGTCTCGACGACCTCGCGGACGGAGAAGCCCTCGCCGTTGCCGAGATTGCAGATGAGGTGTTCGCCCGCTGTGGCGGCGTCGAGGGCCAGCAAGTGGGCGTCCGCCAGGTCCGCCACGTGGATGTAGTCCCGTACGCAGGTGCCGTCGGGGGTCGGGTAGTCCTCGCCGTAGACCGAGATCGCGTCCCGCTTGCCCTGCGCGACCTGGAGGACCAGGGGGATCAGGTGGGACTCGGGGTCGTGACGCTCGCCCTGGGTGGCGTACGCGCCGGCCACGTTGAAGTAGCGCAGCGACACCGCGGCCAGGCCGTGGGCCGTCGCCTCGCTGGTGATCATGTGGTCGACGGCCAGCTTGGTGGCCCCGTAGGGGTTCGTCGGGGACGTGGGGGCCGTCTCGACGATCGGGGTCGTCTCCGGCTCGCCGTACGTCGCGGCGGTCGAGGAGAAGACCAGCTTGCGTACGCCGGCCTCCCGCATCGCCGAGAGCAGCGCCATCGAGCCGCCGACGTTGTTGTCCCAGTACTTCTCGGGCTTGACGACCGACTCGCCGACCTGGGAGGAGGCCGCGAAGTGGAGCACGCCGTCGAAGGAGGCGTCCAGCCACTTGGCCGCGTCCTTGATGTCGCCCTCCACGAACGTGGCACCTGCCGGGACGCCCTCCCGGAAGCCCGTCGAGAGGTTGTCGAGGACGACGACCTCGTGGCCGGCCTCCAGCAGATGCTGGGCGACCACCCCGCCGACATAGCCCGCACCGCCGGTGACCAGGTACTTACCGCTCATCAACTCGCTACCTCTCGCAGTCGCTGGGCCGCGGACTCCGGCGCGATGTCGTTGATGAACACGCTCATCCCCGACTCGGAGCCCGCGAGGAACTTCAGCTTGCCGGAAGTACGTCGAATGGTGAAAAGCTCGAGGTGCAGCGCGAAGTCGTCGCGGTTGACGCCCTCGAACTCCTCCAGCATGCCGAACGGCGCCTGGTGCCAGGCCGCGATGTACGGCGTCGGCGGCTCACCCTCGCCGAAGATCCGGTCGAAGCGCCTCAACAGTTCCAGGTACACCTTGGGGAACTCTGTGCGGGCGTCCTCGTCGAGCCCGAGCAGGTCCGGGACGCGGCGGCGCGGGTAGAGGTGCACCTCGTAGGGCCAGTGGGCGGCGTACGGCACGAAGGCGACCCAGTGGTCGGTGGACAGGACGAGGCGCTCGCCCGCGAGTTCCTTCTCGACGATGTCGTCGAAGAGGTTCTCGCCGCCCGTCGCCTCCTTGTGCGCGGCCACCGAGCGGAGCATCAGGGCCGTACGGGGGGTGGTGAAGGGGTACGCGTAGATCTGGCCGTGGGGATGGCCGAGGGTGACGCCGATCTCGGCGCCGCGGTTCTCGAAGCAGAACACCTGCTCGACGGCGGGGAGGTGGGACAGCTCCGACGTCCGGTCGGTCCACGCCTCCAGGACCAGCCGCGTCTGCTCCTCGGTGAGGTCGGCGAACGTCGAGTTGTGGTCGGAGGTGAAGCAGACCACCTCGCAGCGCCCGGAGTCGCCCGCCAGCGAGGGGAAACGATTCTCGAAGACGACCACGTCGTACGACGAGTCCGGGATCTCGCTCAGCCGGTCGCCCTGGGTCGGGCAGAGCGGGCACTCGTCGGCCGGGGGGTGGTAGGTGCGGCCCTGGCGGTGCGAGGCGATCGCCACGTCATCGCCGAGCAGCGGGTCCCGGCGTACCTGCGACGTGGTGACGGTGCGCTCCAGGGGGCGCCGGTCCACCGCGTCACGCACTGTGTCGTCGCGCAGGTCGTAGTAGATGAGCTCACGACCGTCGGCGAGCCTCGTCGAGGTCTTCTTCACGCCGGACTCTCCATCCGTACCCATACCTAGCTTCAAACAGAACCGAACACATCAAATCATAAATCCACAACCATGGGTATGGCCATACCGTCCGTGAAAGCCGTTCGCGCAAGGCGTCCACGACACATGAGCGGAGCCGGAGTTCACGGGAACTCCGGCTCCGCGGTCTGGAAGGCGACGCTTGTCAGAAGGCGCCCGGTTCAGGGGGCGGCGAGTGCTGCTGCACGGGGCCCGCCCGGTCCAGCAGTCCCGTACGGGCCGCCAGCGCCGCCGCCTCCAGCCGCGACCCCACTCCCAGCTTCATCAGCACCCGCTGGACATGCGTACGAGCCGTACTCGGGGCGATCCCCATGCCGGCCGCGATCAGCCGGGTGTCCTCGCCCTCGGCGACCCGGACCAGGACCTCGACCTCCCTCGGCGTGAGCATCTGCAGGAGACGCTGGCCCTCGTCGTCGGGCTGGGCGGCGGGGTTGAGCAGTTCGCTGAACGCACCTTGGAGGAGTTGCGGAGCGACCGCCGCCTCGCCCGCCCTGGCCTTCATGATGGCGCGCTCGACGCCTTCTATCCGCTCGTCGTGACGCACGTACCCGGAAGCCCCCGCGGCGAAGGCGGCGGCGATGCCGCGCGGGCTGGGCACCGGGCCCAGCACCAGGACCGCCACCTGCGGACGCTCCCGCTTGATCCGCACCACCGGGTCGAACATGCCCGGCTCGGCCGGTGTCGCCGTGCCCAGCAGGCACACCTCCGGCGCGCGGGTGATCACCAGTTCCGCCGCGCCCGCGGCGGGCGCCGCCGCGGCGAGCACCCGGTGCCCGCGCAGCTTCAGCGCCGAGGCAAGAGCCTCGGCGAGGAGTCGGTGGTCGTCGACCACCATCAACCGCACACCCATCGAGCCACCCCCCAGTCCCCCCAATGGTTGTCCCCTTCTGGATGCCCATTGGTCCACACGGAAGGGAGCCCCCCGGCTCCCCCCGCTTTCTATGCCCCCGGAAGCTACACGCTTGTTCGACGTTGCGCTTCCCCTACTGGTGAGAAGTGCCCCGGATCGCCGAAATTCCTCGCATTCGAGGGTGATGAGTAGTAAGTGCCGTGCCCCACCCCTGAACAGGGAGGCAAGCAGGGTAGTGGGCAGGCGGGCTCAGTTCGAGCCGGTGCCGTACGCGATCGCCAGATACCTGGGCCCGCCTGTGCTGGAGGGCTTGTGGGCGTAGACCTGGGACATGTAGAGGCGGCCGTCGGCGTAGATGATCTCGGCGAAGTCGGGCTGCATGCTGAACTCGACCTCGCGCACCGCCTTCGTCGCCGGGTTCCGCATGAGCGTCGTCTGCGCGAAGGAGCCGCTGTCGATGCTGACGACCTCGCCGCCCTTGTCGTAGGGCGGGCGCTTGTACGCGATCACGTTGCCGTCGGCCATGGTGAGCGGGGAGATGGTCCAGCCGTCGCCTGCGTCGGCCCGCTGACCGTCCAGTTCGCCGGTGGCGAGGTCGAAGGCGACGATCTCGTTCGTCTTGCTGTACTCGCCGGTGCCGTCGTGGCTCTCGGTCGGGAGATACAGCTTGTCGTTGCCGACGGCCAGCTTGGTGCAGTACTCGATCCGCGAGACACCCTCGCACTCGGCGGCGTACTTGTCGCCGGGCGCCGAGATCTTCGTACGCAGCCGGCCGCTCTTGTTGTCGATGGAGAAGAAGTCCGAGATGCCGCTGCCGTCCCCGGCGGAGCGGTTGATGTCGGCGGCCACGACCAGCGGGTTCGTCGACACGATGCTGGCGTCCTCGATGCCCTTGGCCATCGCGTACTCGGAGAGCACCTTGCCGGAGACGGGGTCGATGGTCTGGATGGCCAGCTGCCGGGCGCCGTACGAGCCGCACTTGCGCACCGCGACGAGTTTCTCGCCGCCGCCGTAGCCCGCGTCGTAGCAGGAGTCGCCGGGCTTCGGGGCCCACAGGGACTTGCCGGTGATGTCGAAGGCGGCGCCGCCGCTGGTGCTGCCGACCGCGACCGTGTTCGCGCTGATCGTCACGTTGTCGAGGTTGATCACCTGGTCGCCGGACTTGACCGTCCGCGTCCACAGCTTCTTGCCTTCGTCGAGGTCGATCGCCGCGACCTGGCTGCAGCCGTGCGAAGGCTTGTCCTTGGTCGGCATGGCGGGCTCGTACACGATCGCCGTCTGGTGGCCGGCGGTGGTGTGGCGGCTGGCCTCGCAGACCGGGCCGGGCAGCGGGACCGTCCAGAGCCTGGTCCCCTTCACGGGGTCGTAGCCGACGATCTCGGCCCGGCCGCTCTTGGCGTACACGGTGTCGGTGAGCCAGGAGCCGACGACGGTGGCGCTGTTCTCATCGGCGCCGACGGCGGGCTCGGGGACCTGGAAGAGGACCTTGGAGGCGGTGTTCGCGGGCGCCTTGTCGGCACCCTTGTCACCTCCGGCGCCCTCGCCGCCCTCGCCGCCGCCGGTTCCCGCCGTGGCACCGGCGGTGTTGTTCTTGTCGCCGGCCTTGTCGTCCGCCCGGCCGTCCTTGGAGGAGGAGTACCAGACACCGCCGCCGATGATCAGCGCGATCGCGGCGACGGCCGAGACGATGATGACCGCCTGGGCGTTCAACTTCTTCTGGGGAGCTGGAGGTTGAGGGGGATGGACGGGCTGTGGCTGCTGCGGGTAGCTGTAGCCGTACGGCGGTTGGGGCTGCTGCGGCTGTTGGGCGTACGGGTTCGGCTGCTGGGCGTACGGGTTGGGCTGCTGGGGATAGCCGTAACCGGGGGGCGGCGGGGGCTGGTTGGGCGGCGGCGGGGGCGGCGGCTGGGTCATGACGTGCGTACCTCGGGAGCGGAGAGAAGAGAGGGGAGAAGCGAGCGGAGAGCGGAGGGAGCGGCGGGGTTTGTTACTTGCCGTAGGCGAGCATCAGCTTCTCCTTCAGCTCGTCCCTGCCGCTCAGCCGGGTGGTGGAGAGGTAGAAGCGGCCGTCGGCCCAGTCGTACGCCTTGGAGTAGAAGCCGTTCTCGACGTCGGCGGCTGCCGTCGGGTTCTTCAGGAGCGTCGTCGGGGTGTGGCTGTTGCCCGTGACGGGGATCGACACGACCTGGCCGCCGGCGTCGTACGACGGCTCGACGTACGCGATGAGCCGGCCGCCCTCGATCTTCAGCGGCAGCATGGTCTCCGCGGCCGGTGACTTGACGCGCCACTTCTCCTTGCCGGAGGCGAGGTTGATCGCGACGATCTCGTTGGCTTCGCCGGTCTTCGCCTCGGTCGGCAGATAGAGGGTGTCGGCGTCGGCGGCGACACCCTGACAGCCCTGGAGGTCGCGTTCGAGAAGCGCCCAGCCGCACACCGGTGCGAAGGACTCGTTGACGGAGACCTCGGAACGGAAGCTGCCGTCGGCCTTGAGCGTGGAGATGTTCCACGACTTCTTGTCCTCGTCGGTGAGGTAGAGGACGACCGGATCGACGGAGTACGTCCGCCCGACCCGCCAGCCCTTCGGGATCGGCCGGGTCCACCTGGCCGCTCCGGTTCGCGGGTCCAGTTCCTGCACCTCGTCGTGCTCGGTGGAGGTGGAGGCCCCGCAGGACGACACGACGATCAGCTTCGCGCCGCCCGCGAAGGCGGCCGGGAAGCAGGCGGCCCCGTACTTCACCTTGTCGAACAGCTTGCGGCCGGTGTCCAGGTCGTACGCGGTGCCGGACTGTGAACGCCCGACCATCAGGGTCTTCCCCGTGAGGGTCAGTTCGACGCTGAGCGCGCTGTCGAACAGGGCTCCGTCGGCGACCTCACCGCTCCAGCCCTTCGCACCCGTGTTCAGGTCGAGCAGCTGGAGCTTGTTGCACTTGGCGCGCGAACTGGCGCCGCTCATATAGGCGACCACGATCTTGTCGTCGGCCGACTTCTGCGGGGTGACGGCGCAGATCTTCTGCGGGAAGGTGATCGGTCCCCAGGCGGTGTTCCCGTTCCCGACCCGGAACGCGAACACCTGCTTGTACGCCACCTTCACGGCCACCTTGTCGGTGATCCACATGCCGTTGGCGTCGGCACCGGAGGCGGGCGCGTCCGGTGCGTCCTTGGACCAGAGCACCTTCGCCTCACCGGCCTGGCGGCCCGCGTTGAGGTTGTCGGGGTCGGCGCCGGCCACATCGCCACCGTCGTCGCCGCCGCTGTCGTCACCGGGGTTGACGGGCCCGGAGGCGGGCACGGGCAGCTTGGGGTCGGCCAAGGCCGGCTTCTTGTCGTCACCGTCGCCGCTCGTCACAGCGAACACCGTGCCCCCGACAACGAGCAGCGCGGCGACCGCGGCCCCGAGCATCAGCGCGGGACGCCGCTTGAGGGGGCTGCCGTTTCGGTCGCCTGAACCGCTGCCGGGTGGCAGCTGCGGCGGCGGGGGGACGGGGGCGCCGGGGAACTGAGGGGGCTGCTGCTGGCCGGGGTAGCCGAAGCCGGGGGCGGCGGCGTGCCCGTAGGGGCCGGACTGGGTGCCGTACGGGGCGGGTTGCGTCCCGTAGGGAGCGGGTTGGGCGGCGTAGGGGGCGGGTTGCGTCCCGTACGGGCCCGAGTCGGCCTCGTACGGGCCGGACTGGGCGTCGTACGGGCCGGGTTGCGTCCCGTAGGGGCCGGGTTGGGCGTCGTACGGGCCAGGTTGGGCGTCGTACGAACCGGACGGGGTGCCGTACGGGCCGAATGGGGTGCCGTGCGGGCCGGACTGGGTGTCGTGCGGGCCGGGTTGCGTCCCGTAGGGGCCGGGTTGGGCGTCGTACGGGCCAGGTTGGGCGTCGAAGGGGCCGGACGGGGTGCCGTACGGACCGGACGGGGTGCCGTACGGGCTGGAGGTTGACGGCGGGGCATAGGGGGCCGGCGCGGAGGCGGGCGCCGGGGCGGAGGCGGGCTGCTGCGGGTAGCCATCGCCGGGCTCGGGCGTTGGCGGGGCCGGGGGCAGGGGTGGCCGGCCCTGCGGGGGCGGTGGGGTCCCGTACGGCATCGCCTGCTGCGGAGTGCCCGGCGGCACGCCCGGCCCGCCCTGGGGGGCCGGAGACGCCTGGGGCTCCTGGGGGACCTGGGGCGCCTCGGGCGGCTGCGGCGGTACCTCCGGCGGCGGGCCGAAGCCACCCTGGGGCGGCCCGTAGGGAGGCCCCACGGGCGGTTGGCTGGGCGGCTGGGTCATCAGCGCGCTCCCCCTTCAGCTGATTTTTAGCCACGCCCTGAGGAACGCGGAAGGCGCGGAGAGGCGCGGACAGGCAATGGAGCCGCGCGGGAACCGCACTCGGATACGTATACGTGCTCAGGGAGTTCTCAGAGGGCTCTTTCTACCACTCCGTGGCACTCCCGCACCGGACCGTATCCGCCCCCGCCCGCCTCTGTTCCCAAGGGCGAACCGGCCCGTGATGCCACTGTTATGCGCGTTCACGTGCCCTTCACGCCACGTCTGTGAACTTCACGCTTCGCGCGGGTTGGCCCCTGTGCACCTCCGTGCCACCTGTTCCTCGACTGTCCCCCTCGACTGCTCCTCGACTGCTCCTCGACTACGACTCGTCCGCGAGTTCCAGCCACCGCAGTTCCAAGTCGTCGCGTTCGCCCGAGAGTTCGCGAAGTTCGGCGTCGAGTTTGGCGACCTTCTCGAAGTCGGTCGCGTTGTCGGCGATCTGGGTGTGCAGCTTGCTCTCCCGCTCGGAGATCTTGTCCAACTGCCGCTCGATCTTCTGGAGTTCCTTCTTCGCGGCCCGGACGTCGGCGGCGCTCTTCTCGGCGACGGGCCTGGCGGCGGGGGCGGCGGCCTGGATCGCGGCAGCGGCGACCTCTTCCATCCTCTGCCGCCGCTCGAGGTACTCGTCGATGCCGCGCGGCAGCATACGGAGGGTGGCGTCGCCGAGGAGGGCGAAGACGCGGTCGGTGGTCCGCTCGATGAAGAACCGGTCGTGGGAGATGACGACCATGGAGCCGGGCCAGCCGTCGAGGAGGTCCTCGAGCTGGGTGAGGGTCTCGATGTCGAGGTCGTTGGTGGGCTCGTCGAGGAAGAGGACGTTGGGCTCGTCCATGAGGAGGCGCAGGATCTGCAGCCGCCGCCGCTCACCACCGCTCAGGTCCCCGACCGGGGTCCACTGCTTCTCCTTGCCGAACCCGAACGTCTCGCACAGCTGCCCGGCGGTCAGCTCGCGCCCCTTGCCGAGGTCGACGCGGTCGCGGACCTGCTGCACGGCCTCCAGGACCCGCAGGTTCGGGTTGAGCTCGCCGACCTCCTGGGAGAGATAGGCCAGCTTGACGGTCTTGCCGACGACGACCTTCCCGGCGGCGGGCTGCTGCTCGCCGTCGCTGCGGGAGGCCTCGGCCATGGCGCGCAGGAGGGAGGTCTTGCCGGCGCCGTTCACCCCGACGAGGCCGATGCGGTCACCGGGGCCGAGCTGCCAGGTGAGGTGCTTGAGGAGCACCTTGGGGCCGGCCTGGACGGTCACGTCCTCGAGGTCGAACACGGTCTTGCCGAGCCGCGAGGACGCGAACCGCATCAGCTCGCTGCTGTCCCGGGGCGGCGGTACGTCGGCGATCAGCTCGTTGGCTGCCTCGACGCGGAAGCGCGGCTTCGACGTACGGGCGGGGGCCCCGCGGCGCAGCCAGGCCA
Source organism: Streptomyces sp. NPDC047042 (assembly GCF_040644035.1). Taxonomy (NCBI): domain Bacteria; kingdom Bacillati; phylum Actinomycetota; class Actinomycetes; order Kitasatosporales; family Streptomycetaceae; genus Streptomyces; species Streptomyces sp. NPDC047042. The sequence continues at coordinate 174,359 of NZ_JBEYVP010000017.1, forward strand.
GCTCCTTGCGGACGAGGTTCTGCCGCTTGACCTCCTCGGTGGCGGCGATGCGCTCGCGCTCGGCACGGGCGAAGACGTAGTCGGTGTAGCCGCCCTCGTACTCGTACACGGCGCCTTTCTGCACGTCCCACATGCGCGTGCAGACCTGGTCGAGGAACCAGCGGTCGTGGGTGACGCAGACGAGCGCGGAGCGGCGCTCGCGCAGATGCCGGGCGAGCCAGGAGATGCCCTCGACGTCGAGGTGGTTGGTGGGCTCGTCGAGAACGATCAGGTCGGGCTCGTCGATGAGCAGCTTGGCGAGCGCGATGCGGCGCCGTTCACCACCGGAGAGCGGCCCGATGACGGTGTCGAGCCCCTGCGGGAACCCGGGGAGGTCGAGCCCGCCGAAGAGCCCGGTGAGTACGTCCCTGATCTTGGCGTTTCCGGCCCACTCGTGGTCCGCCATGTCCCGGATGACCTCGTGGCGGACGGTGGCGGTCGGGTCGAGCGAGTCATGCTGCGTGAGCACGCCGAGCCGCAGTCCGCCGGAGTGGGTGACGCGCCCGGTGTCGGCCTCCTCCAGCTTGGCGAGCATCCGGATGAGGGTGGTCTTGCCGTCGCCGTTGCGCCCCACGACACCGATCCGGTCCCCCTCGGACACCCCGAGCGAGATCCCGTCGAGCAGGGCACGGGTCCCGTACACCTTGCTGACGTTCTCGACATTGACGAGGTTGACGGCCATTTCGCTCCTGAGGTGGGGTGGATCGACCTTCCAGGGTAGTGGGCCGGGTGGGTGAGGTCGGCGGGCGGATTCCCCGGGGTCACGAAGGAGCGCGGCGCGGCCACTGTCAGCGACGGGGTATGGACTGTCTCAGGAGCCGAGGAACACCGTGCAGGTCCCCGAGCGCTCGAAGACGGCTCCGGCGACCTTCGGCAGCTTCGTTCCCTTCGCCCGTACGTAGGCCGGGCTGGCGTCCGGTGCGAACCCGGCGTCCATCGCCTCGGTCAGTACCTCGTCGGGGGTCTTCTTTCCGGCGGGGACGAGCTGGTTGTCGCCGGTGAACGCGGGCACGCGGTCGCACGCGAGCGAGAACTCGACTCTGAACGGATATCCGTCCAGCGCCTTGAGGGCTCCGTAGGTGATGTCCCGCGCCTCTGCCGGAAGCCGGACCTGGTGATCGGCCAGAGCCTGTTCGAGGCTGACATCGGCGGCATCCGACGGAGACTCGTACGGAAAGGGCCCGGCCTGCTCGGCCGAGTGCAGCCCGCCCACGTCACAGGCGGCAAGGCTCGCGATGAGCAGTACGCCCACGAGGAGGGCGGGTATCCGGGTCAGGCTGTGGAACACGAGTCTCCTCCTGGCCGATGGGGAATCCAGGGGGACGGTACCTGTTGGGCGCGAGGGGGTGGTTGACGGCGGGGGGTCGGGGGCTACTCGCCCCGCTGCCGCGGAATCACCGCGGGGCCGGGAGCGGGGGAAGGGGAAGGGGCGGGCACCGGTGTCGGCAGCTCGTGCCCGTACTCGTCCTCGTGCACCGGCATGTCGTCGCGCAGCAGGTTCTCCGGGATGAGTACGGCCGCGGTGACGCCGCCGGTCGGGGAGTTGCGGAGTTCGACGCGGAGGCCCTGGCGGTCGGCGAGGCGGTTCACCACGAACAGGCCGATCTGTTTCGCGTCGAGGAGGTCGACCTTCTCCGAGCGGAGTTTGCGGTTGGCGTCGGCCAGTGCGTCCTCGTTCATGCCGAAGCCGCCGTCCTCGACCTCGATGACGACACCGTCGCGCATACGGGCCGCGCGCAGCTGCACCTTGGTGCTGGGCGGGGAGAACGAGGCCGCGTTCTCGACGAGTTCGGCGAGGAGATGGATGACGTCGGCCACCGAGCCGCCGTGCAGGGACACGCGCGGGGCCGCCCAGATCTGGACGCGGTTCGCGTCCTCGATCTCGGCCACCGCCGCGCGCAGGGTGTCGCCCAGCGGAATCGGCTCCCGCCAGCCGCGGCCGGGCGCGATGCCGGACAGGATGAGGAGGCTCTCGGAGTGGCGGCGCATCCGGGTGGCGAGGTAGTCGACGCGGTACAGCTCGTGCAGTTCGGCGGGGTCGCGCGGGCGCTGCTCGAGGTGGTCGAGGATGTCGAGCTGGCGGTGCAGCAGCACCTGGCTGCGGCGGGCGAGGCTGACGTACACGCCTGAGATGCCGCTGAGGAGTTCGGCGCGCTCGGAGGCCGCCTTGAGTGCCGCCCGCTGTACGGCGGTCAACGCGGTGCCGACCTGGGCGAGTTCATCTCCGGCGAGGCGTCGCATCGGGGCTTCGGCGTCGATGTCGACGCCGTGTCCGGCGTGCAGTCGCCGCATGGCCTGCGGGAGCCGGCGGCCGGCGACTTCGAGGGCGGAGTTTCGCAGGTCGAGCAGTTCGACGATGAGGCCGCGCCCGACGGAGACGGAGACGAGCAGGGACAGCAGTACGCCGACCAGGCCCAGGACCACGGCGATCCCGGAGGCGCCAAGGGTGTCCCAGCCGAACGGGTTCGCCTTGGCGGCGGCTGCCGTACCGGCCTCGGTCTCGGCCTTGGCGAGGGAGGTCAGTACGGCGTTCGCGGAGCCGTCCCAGCCCTTCAACAGGCCGTCGGTGACGGCCGATCGGCCGGGTCCGGCACTGAGTACGCGGTTCTCGATCCCCGCGAGCCGACCGTAACTGTCGCTCTCCAGAAGGGTGTTGTACGCCTTCTGGTGCTCGGGCCGCAGATCGGCGACCGCGGGCTTCAGCAGTCCCCGCTGGACGGTGACCGCGCCGACGAAGAGCGCGTACTGCTCGGCGGTGAGTTTCCCGGCGGCGCCGCCCGCCGCGAGGAGCGCCTGCTCCTGGGCCAAGGCCTCGCGGGCGCGGGAGAGTTCGAGGACGACGCGGGGTTCGGAAGCGGTGGTGGTGCTGTTCTCCCCGGTGAGCGCGCCGGTGACGGCGAAGGCGTCCTCGATGATGCCCGTGTAGGCGGTGTAGGCGGTGTACGTGGTCTGGGTCGCGCTTTTTGTCCTGCGCAGCGCGTTCAGGCCGTGCGCGTCGGCGGTGAGTTTGCCGAGGCGGTCGGGGAGGGCGGAGTTGAGGAGTGCGGCGTCGGAGCTGGTGGCGTTGACGCCGTCGAGCAGGGCGTCGGAGGCGTTGTCGGTGGCCGCCTGGGCCCGCGTCAGGATCTCCCCGTCGCCGGCTGCGGCGGCGGTCCGCTCGGCCTGTATCGCGGTGACGAAGTCGGCGACCGGGGCGAGGAGTTCGGAGTTGACCTCCTTGGCCCGTTCGGCGTCACCGATGGTGGACGCGGTGGTGACCGCGGCGAAGCTCCACAGAGCCATGAGCGAGACGACGGGCAGCATCAGCAGGGCGACGATCTTCGCCCGAACGGATCGGGGCCGCAGTCGCCGGACGGCATGAGCCATACGCATGGTGAACCTCGTTGCCTGTATACCCCGGTCGCCTATCCAGCCCGTCCGGCGTTTGAGGACGAGCGCGTTCAGCGCGAAAGCGGGGGTCTGGGGGCGGCAGCCCCCAGGGATGGGACGGGTAGGGGCGGCGGGGGCGAGAAAAAGGTCAGGCGGTGGACAGCTCGACCTCGCGGAGCAACTCCGCCGCGACCGCCGCCTCCGCCCGCTTCCCCGTGGGCGACAACGCGACATACGCCGAGGCAAGGAACAGGAACGACCCCAGCAGCACGGCCAGCGGGAACAGGAACTCGGTGGCCGTGGCCCCCGCCAACTCCGCACTGCTGGGCGCGAGCGTGACCTCGACCGCGAACATCGCCGTGTAGTGCATGCTGCTCACCGCGAGCCCCATGACCAGCGCGGCGATCGTCGCCAGCACGGGCCCGCGCACGATCAGCGTGAGCGTGAGCGCGGCGGTCGCGGCGACGACGGCGATCGCGACGGAGGCGATGACGAGCAGCGGGTCGTACGAGATGTCGCCGTGCAGGTTGAGCGCGTACATACCGGCGTAGTGCATGGCGGCGACGCCGAGGCCGGTGCCGAGGCCGCCGAGGACGACGGACCTTACGGGGGAGCGGCCGTACCCGGCGGTGAAGACACCGGCGGCGACGACCGCGATCGCGGTGAGGAGGCTGAGGACGGTCAGCGGGACGTCGTAGCGGATGGGGGTGCCGGTCACGCTGAAGCCCATCATCGCGACGAAGTGCATGGTCCAGATGCCGGACCCGATGGCGACCGAGGCCAGCGTCAGCCAGTTGCGCTTGGAGACGCCGTCGGATTCCAACGCCCGTACGGTGCAGCGCAGTCCGAGTGCGGAGCCCAGGCAGGCCATCGCGTAGGAGAGGACGGGGGTGACCCATCCGGCGCTGAAGTGGTCCATGTGGCCCATGGGGAGTTCCTCTCGACCGAGACGCGGGCAGCGGGCAGCGGGCAGCGGACCGCGCTCGGGAAGTACCGCCGGTGGCAGGAGCCCGGCGAATGGCTGATCAACTCCCCTGGTCACTTCCGACGGTTACTTCCGACGGTTACTTCCGACGGTTACTTCCGAAACGGACCAAGGGGGTGACTGACTGTCCTCGACTACCGTGGGCCAGCTAACAGTTGACCAGCATGTTTGCTCATATTCATCAACGAGGGGCCGGCTACCGCCGACCCCTCGACACCCTTCCTGTTACTTGCCGGCGGCGACGGCCGTGCGGACCTCGCCCAGCAGGTCGTACATGGTCTGGCCGGGGCAGTCGGTGGCCAGCCAGTCGCGGTGGCCGCTGATCGCGTTGACGTCCTTCGTGACCCCGTTGACCGGGTTCACATAGGTCAGCTCGGCCTGCGGGTCCAGGCCCTTGTAGCGGGCGATCACCTTGATCAGGCGGATCAGGGACGCCTTGGCCGCGTCCGTCGGCGGCTGGTCGACCAGCGTGCCGATGAGGGCGATGCCGAGGTTGCCGGAGTTGAAGCCGCCGGTGTGGAAGGCGGTGACGAGCTTGCCGTCCTTGTCGAAGGCCGGGATCGGGTCGTCGCCGGAGTAACGGCCCTCGTACACGGCGCCCGCCTCGTCGATGAGGAAGTGGTAGCCGATGTCGCCCCAGTCGAGGGTGATCGCGTGGTACTCGTAGATGCCGCGCACGGTCGACGCCGGGTCGGGGTCGGCGTTCGGGGTGTCCGTGTGGTGGACGGTGACCGTCTGGAACGGGTAGTACGCCTCGGGCGAGTTGACCTTGCCGTCCTTGTACCGCTTGGACTCGTCGGCGCCCCACGCCGGCCGCGACAGGTACTGCACGCCGCGCACCCGGGTCGGCTCGGTCGGCACCCGGAAGGTCTTGCCGGCCCCGCCGGTCGTGTCGATCGCCAGCGACCGCGCCGCGCTCGCGCTCACGCCGTCCGGCAGCTTCAGCTCGTACGCGGTGGCGTCCCCCGCCGCCACCAGCTTCGTGCCGCCGCCGTCGACGGTCGCGCAACCCCCGCTGAACTCCTGCCACTTGCCGGGCGAGGAGGCGCCGTCCGCGAACTTGATCCCGGCGCCGTCGGCCGTACCGGTCCAGCGCACACCGACGTACGAGATCGCGAAGGCCGTGTTGGCCTGGGCGGTTCCGGTGGCGGCCTCGGTACGAGTCGCCGGGAACTTCTGCGGCTCGGTACCGGCGGTACCGGTGGTGCCGGACGCGCTGTCCGTCGTACCGGAGGCCGAACCGTCGCTCGAACCGGCCGAGGAATCCTCACCGTTGGTGGCCGCGAAGACCACCGGGGTGAGCGCGCCGCCGACGGCGACGGCACCTGCGGCGCCGATCATGCCGCGCCGGGTGAGGGGGACTTTCCGGCGATGGGTGGGGGGAGGTACGGACACGGAGATGCCTTCCAAACGTGCTGGGGGAGTTGGCAACTCAAGGGGGACCCCACGCCGTGCGCGCTCATCCAGCTCGTACGGAGCTCCGCGACGGCGAGTGCTTGAAGTTGAAAAGACCCTACGCGTCACGCCGGTCCGTCCGCGTCGCTCCATGCCAAGGAACGGTGAATTCCCTGTGCGGGTCAGACAAATGGGTTAACCCAGGGGTAACTCTGTGTGCGCGGTGTCACAGCACGCGGGCACCCGGCACCGGCCCCGCTGCCACCCGTACGGCACGACAGGTGCCGGACGCCGACAGCGCCTCCGCGACCTGCCGGGCGGCCTCCGCGTCCCGGGCGAGGAACGCCGTCGTCGGACCGGAACCCGAGACCAGAGCGGTCAGCGCGCCTGCGGCGCGACCTGCGGCGAGGGTGTCGGCGAGGGCCGGGAAGAGCGAAAGGGCGGCGGGCTGAAGGTCGTTGGAGACGGTGGCCGCCAGCGCGTCGGGGTCGCCCTCGGCGAGCGCGTCGAGGAGTCGGGGCGAGGCGACGGGCACCGGAACCTCACTGTCAGCGACCAGCCGGTCGAACTCCCGGAACACGGCCGGCGTGGACAACCCACGCTCCGCCACCGCGAACACCCAGTGGAAGGTGCCGCCGGTCTCCAGGACCGTCAGCTTCTCCCCACGCCCCATCCCGAGCGCGGCCCCGCCCACCAGACTGAAGGGCACATCGCTGCCCAACTCGGCACAGATGTCGAGGAGTTCGACCCGCGAGGCGCCGGTCCCCCACAACGCGTCGCAGGCGACGAGCGCCCCGGCACCGTCCGCACTGCCGCCCGCCATCCCACCCGCGACGGGGATGTCCTTGGCGATGTGGATGTGCACGTCGGGCGTACGGCCGTAACGCTCGGCGAGCGCGACGGCGGCGCGGGCGGCGAGATTCGTACCGTCCAGGGGCACTTGGGCGGCGTCCGGCCCCTCACAGGTGATCCGGAGCTCGGCGGCCGGGGTCACCGTGATGTCGTCGAACAGGCCGACGGCGAGGAAGACATTGGCGAGGTCGTGGAAGCCGTCGGGACGCGCGGCACCCACCGCGAGCTGGACGTTGACCTTGGCGGGAACCCGAACGGTGACGCTCACTGCTGCCCGGACTCCTCGTGGTCGTTCTCTTCTGCGGCTTTGTTGCTTTCTTGGGCTTTGTTCTCCGCGATGCGGACGAACTCCTCGACGCTCAACGACTCGCCGCGCGCCTGCGGGGAGACCCCGGCGGCGACGAGGGCGCTCTCGGCGGCGGCGGCCGACCCGGCCCACCCGGCGAGCGCGGCGCGCAGCGTCTTGCGCCGCTGGGCGAAGGCGGCGTCCACGACCGCGAAGACCTCGGTGCGCTCGGCGGTCGTCTTCAGCGGCTCGGCACGCCGGACGAGCGAGACGAGCCCGCTGTCGACGTTGGGCGCGGGCCAGAAGACGTTCCGGCCGATGGAACCGGCCCGCTTGACCTCGGCGTACCAGTTCGCCTTCACCGAAGGAACGCCGTACACCTTCGACCCGGGCGGCGCCGCGAGCCGGTCGGCGACCTCCGCCTGCACCATGACGAGGGTCCGCTCGATGCTCGGGAACGTCTCCAGCATGTGCAGCAGCACGGGCACGGCGACGTTGTACGGCAGGTTCGCGACCAGCGCGGTGGGCGGGGGGCCCGGCAGCTCGGTGACGCGCATGGCGTCGGAGTGCACCAGCGAGAACCGGTCGGTGCGGTGGGGCATCCGGGCGGCGACGGTGGCGGGCAGCGCGCCCGCGAGGACGTCGTCGATCTCCACGGCCACGACCCGCTCGGCGGCGTCGAGCAGCGCGAGCGTGAGCGAACCGAGCCCCGGCCCGACCTCGACGACCACGTCATCGGGCCGCACACCGGCGGTGCGCACGATACGGCGGACGGTGTTCGCGTCGATGACGAAGTTCTGCCCGCGCTGCTTGGTGGGCCTGACACCGAGGGCGCCGGCCAGCTCACGGATGTCAGCGGCACCGAACAGGGCATCGGAGGAGGCGTCGGGGACGGCATCAGGGGTGGCGTCGGGGGCGGGGCTGGTACTCACGGGTCAAGGGTACGGGGGGTGGGGGGCGGCGATGGCAACTGTTCGCTCCCGGTCACCGGCGGCGACGAGCGGTGACGAGCCACGCGCGTGAGTCGAAGTGCACGCCGGTGGCGGTGGTGTGGGCGTCGAGGGTGTCGCGCAGGCGCGCCCGGGCTTCCTCGGCGGCTGTGGGCTCGAGGTCGGCGAGGAGGTCCTTGACCTCCCACAGGCGGAGTACGGCGTCGAAGGCGGTGGCGCTGTCCGCACCGTAGTGGACGGGTTCGTGTACGTCGGTGAAGGTGACGTCCGTGAAGCCGGACGCCGTGAGGATGCCTTCCGTGACGGTCGGGTCGGCGAGCGAGAACGGATCCGGGCCGCCGTCGGACGCGGCTGCCGGGGCGGTGGTGAGGGTCCGGCGGATCGCGGTGGCCCACTCGTTGCGCTCGCGCTCCTGCCAGACGAGCAGCACCAGGCGCGCGGCGGGGCGCAGAGCACGCCCGATGTTGGTGAACGCTTCGACCGGGTCGGTGAAGAACATCGTCCCGAACCTGCTGATGCAGAGGTCGAAGTGGGCGGGCGGAAAGTCGTGGGTCTGGGCGTCCGCCTGCTGGAAGGTGACGTTGGTCAGCCCCTGGTCGTCGCTGAGCCGGCGGGCCCGTTCGAGCATGGGCGCGGAGAGGTCGACGCCGACCGCGCTTCCGGTGTCGGCGGCAAGGGCTGCCTCGCGCGTGGTCTGGCCGGTGCCGCAGCCGATGTCGAGTACGCGGTCGCGGGAGCGGACGCGGGCGGCGGCTCGGAAGCGGTTGTTGTGGAGGCGCAGTTCGGCGTCGTAGTCGAACAGGTTGGACGTCACCGTCATCGGGTCCCTTCGAGGTGGGCGTCTCTGTTTCCGTCTCCGTCTCCGGTGTGCTGGAGCAGAGCGGAGGCGAACACGTCCCACAGGGGTTTCGGCAGGTCGTGTCCGGCGCCTTCCAGGATGAGCAGCTTCGCACCGGGGATCGCGTCGCGCAGCGCGTGTCCGTGCGGGAGCGGGAGGACGGGGTCGTGGTCGCCGTGCATGACCAGGGTCGGGGCCTTGAGGGAAGCGAAGTCGCGGGACGATCCGTCGAAGGACATCGCGTAGTGGTTGACGAGGGTGGACGCGTAGTCGCGCGTACGGGCGACGTCCCGCTCGGCCAGCGTGCGGGTGGCGGTCTCGTCGAAGTAGGGCGAGCCGCCCGAGCAGGCCTTCGCCGATGCGACGACGTAGTCCACCACCGCGTCGGAGTCGGCGGGGTCCGGCTCGGCGGGGATGCCGGCGGCGAGTTCGTCGGACGAGGGCGGCAGGCCGTCCTCGCCGGTGGAGGTGGAGACGAACGTCAGTGACTCCACCCGGTCGGGGTGGTCCACCCCGAGGATGAGTCCGAGTCCGCCGGCCATGGACCGGCAGACGATGTGCGCGCGCTCGATGTTGAGGGCGTCCAGGATGCCGAGCGCGTCGGCGGCCAGGTCGGTGTAGGTGTAGCCGGGCTGTCCCGGCGGGTAGCTGGTGGATCTGCCGGTGTCCCGGTTGTCGTAGCGGATCACGAACCGCTCCCCGCGCGCGATCTGCTCGCACAGCTCGGCTTCCCACCAGAGCATGGAGGCGGAGGCGCCGTCGATGAGGAGAATCGCCGGGTCGGCGGGGTCTCCGAAGGTCTCGACGCAGAGCTTGACACCGTCTTTCTCCGGCTCGGCCGCGATGTGGATGAGCTTCTCGCCGTGCGAAAGGTGATCGGTCATGAACATCACGCTAGATGTGGCCGGCCATCGCGAAAAGCGATACTTTCCGATCAAGTCAATCGTGATTGACGATGAACTCGACGAGGAAGACGAACCCGTGTTCGACGTGGAACTGCGGCATCTGACCACCCTGGCCGCCGTGGCCGACGAGGGCTCGTTCGGGCGGGCGGCGGCGCTGCTCGGGTACACCCAGTCGACGGTGAGCCAGCAGATCGCGGCTCTGGAGAAGGCCGTCGGCGGTGCCGTGTTCGACCGGCCGGGTGGGCCTAAACCGGTGCGGATCACGCCGCTCGGCGCGGTCGTACTGGCACACGGGCGGGATCTGCTTGCGCGGGCCGAGGCGATGGCGACGGCTGTCGACCGGTTCAAGGCCGGGGACGGCCGGGTCGACATCGGCACGTTCCAGAGCGTGTCCAACGCCCTGCTGCCGTCGGTCGTACGCCGGCTTCGGGACGAGCACCCCGGCTGCGACATCAGGCTGTTCGAGGAGGAGACCGACCGTCCCCAGGTCCAGGACCTCGACCTGATGTTCTTCGACGGCCGCGTGGACGGTGACGTCGAACACCGCAAGCTGCTCGACGATCCCTACCTGCTGGTGGCCCGCACCGGGACCTTCCCCGAGGGCCCGGTACGCACGGCCCAACTGGACGGCGTACCGATGGTGGCGCATCCGGCGATCTGCGACCAGGCGAGGATGGAGCAGGCACTGGCACGGCGCGGTGTCCGACCGCAGGTCGTGTGCCGTACGGCGGGCAACGAGACGGTGCTGTCGATGGTGCGGGCGGGTCTGGGTTCCGCGATCCTGCCCCAACTCGCCGTCGGCGGGGCCGACATCGCCTCGGACGCGTCGCTGCGCGTCCACGAACTCGAGCCGGCGCTCCCACCCCGAGAGATCTTCCTGCTGTGGCAGAGGGGCCGAACTCACTCACCACTCGCGGCGCGGGCGATCGAGATCGCCGGGGAGGTGGCGGGGAGGATCGGGGGGCGGTCTTGATCCTGGTCATTCCAATGAACGAGCGTTTACCCATTCTCGCTCGAACTCTTGCGGAGTCACCTCTACAGCATCGAACTCCGGCTGGTCAGAAATCTCTCGAAGATCAACCGGGAAGGCAACCTCAGAAAGACCAACGCTTGCCGTCTCATGCAATCCATCCGCCCACTCAACCTTGCCGTCACGGAGGAATTGAATTTTCCGTTTCTCGAACCCGTCTCCACCGATCTCGCTCAGATAGACCACGGGCTCATCCTCGAGGTCATGACTCCATGACACCTTGACGTACCTCACGCTGATTCCTTCCAGACCCAACGATCGACGGAGGCGGACACAATAGATCTGACGATCACATACGGGTGCGTGCGGAGGTATGACGCGGTGAAGGTCTTGCGCGGTGACTCGACCGGGGAACTGGCGCTGTCCGGGACCCGCTCGGAACTGCTGGCCCTCGGGCGGGAGTTGCGGAGCGGGCGCGGGGAGATTCTGCTGGAGAAGGTCCACGATCCGTTCCCGTACAGCAGGTCGTGGTCACGCATCACGTTCCGGCGAGCGAGAGGGAAGCGGAAATGACAAGAAGCGAGCGGCTCGCGGAGCAGTTGGACTGGTACTGGCGCCAGAACCTGCGGCCGCGGCTGGATGGTCTTACCGACGAGGAGTACTTCTGGGAGCCGGTGCGCGGCTGCTGGAGCGTCCGCCCGCGTGGCACGTCGGCCGCCGCGCCGATGTCGGAAGGTTCCGGGGAATGGACGATGGACTCCGCGTCCCCCGACACGGTGCCGGAGCCGGCGCCGGTGACCACGATTGCCTGGCGGCTGGCGCACATCATCGTCTCGTGCCTGGGCTATCGGGTCGGATGGTACTTCGGCGGGCAGAACGTCGACTCCGAGACATTCGCCTACGCGGGGACCGCTGACGAGGCGCTGAAACAGCTCGATGAGATGTACGGGAGATGGAACGCGGGGGTCCGCGAGCTCTCGGACGCCGACCTGGAGAATCCGCCCACGGTGGGTCCCGAGCGGTTTCCCATGGAGAACAGGGTCCTGCACGTCAACAGGGAGCTGATTCATCACGGCGCCGAGATTTCCCTGCTGCGCGACCTCTACAGCTGGCAGGACGGGGCCGCGGCGCGGCGCGTATGAGCGGTCACTTGTGGTGCGCCACGGGTGACTTGAGCCCCTCGACGAAGCGCGTGAAGGCTCCCTTGGGGAAGGTGAGGTTGCCGGGGGTAGGAAGCTTGGAGTCCCGTACGGCTACTCGGGCGAGGTGGTCCGCTATCTCGACGCAGGCGTCCCCCTGGCCGTCGCCGGAGTAGGACGACTTCCGCCACTTGAGTGCGTCCACGAAGACCGAGAAGGAAGCCCGGCCGAAGTCGGAGTCCGCGCCCGAGTCCTGGGAGTACTCCCTCTACATCCCCAACGACCTCCGCGCCGTCACCATCAGCCGCCGCACCCTCCGCCTCATCCTCACCCTGCACGGGCTGATCGGCCTCGTCGATGTCGCCGAACTTCTCGCGACCGAGCTCGTTTCGAACGCCGTACGGCATACCAAGGGCCCCGCCGCCCTACGCGTGCGCTGGTCAGCCGGGGTCCTGCGCATCGGCGCCTGGGACGCCGATCCCCAACCCCCGCAGCCGCCCGAGGAATTGGGGCAGCTCACCGACTCGCAAGACGGGCGCGGGATGGGAATGATCCACGCCTGTTCCGATCTCTGGGGATGGCAGCCGCTGTCCCGGTTCGGGAATCGCGGCAAGTTCGTATGGTGTGAACTAGGCGGCAAGGTCAGCGCCTGACCGTCATGAACCCCTCACCCATGCAACCGCCCCCCACAATGCGGCCAAGGCCCCGCCCCCCGCTTCACATACAGCTTCTTCGCCCGCAGCGTCTGTTCTGCCCCCGACGCGTCCTGGGGGCGGCCCGAGCCGCCCAGGCTCTGCCACGTCTGCGTGTCGAACTGGTAGAGGCCGCCGTACGTGCCCGACGGGTCCACCGCGTTCGGGCGGCCCCCTGACTCGCAGGCCGCCAGCGAACCCCAGTTCAGGTGGTCCGCCCCCGCCACCGACGTCGGCATGGGTTTCGAGCCGACCCTCACCAGCTGGGCCCGGGGCTCGCGCACCACCTCCGTACGCACCCGGCGTGGTTTCTGCTTCACCCCGTTGACCGAGCGGATGGCGAAGGTGACCCGGCGCAGGCCCGGGCGGCCCGGCTGGTCGACGACCTCCGTGCCCTTGAACAGGGTCGCGTCCTGGATGCGCCGCACGTCGAAGGGGATCGCCTCCTCGCGTACCTCCTTGGAGCCCGTCACGCGCAGCACCGTCACCGCCTGGCCGTCGCGCGGGAAGCTCGCGGGGTCCACGGACAGGGCGTCCTCGCCCCGCAAGGTGATCCCGGCTTCCCGTACCGCCTCGCCGACCGTCGCCGCGTTCGTACGGATCGTGCGTGCCCTGCCGTCCGCCATGATCGTCACCGTGCGCTCGGTGCGGACGTCGATGGTCAGTCCGTGGCGGCCGATCTTCTGGGAGCGCGCGAGGGAGAGATACGCGCCCTCGGCGCGCACCCCGAACTGTCTGAGTGCTTCCTCCACCGTGTGTGCCGTCGTCCACAGCTCACGCCGTTCACCGTCCAGAGTGATACGTACGGGTCGCCCGTAGTGGACGTGGACCTCGTCGCCGCTGGCCAGCGCCGTGCCCGGCGCGGGGGCGACGACGTCGTGGGCGCCGACCGCGACCCCCTCGTCGGCCAGCAGTTCGGTCACGTCGTCGGCGAAGGTGTGCAGGGTGCGCGGCTTGCCGTCGACGGTCAGTTCGATCGCCTTGTCCTTGGCGACGAAGGCCGTCGTACCGCCCGCCAGGAAGGCCACCACCAGCGCCTGCGGCAGCAACCGGCGGATGGTGTCGGGCCGTTCGGAGCCCTTGCGGCGCCTGCCCGCCCGCCCCTCGCGGGTTCGTTCGCCCGGCAGCTGCTGCTGGGGCAGCGTGGGCGGCGGCTGCGGCGCGGGCAGCGGCTCGTAGGCGGGGCGGTACGTGTCCTCGTAAGGCACGTTGGGCAGCGACGGCAGCACCCCGTACGCCACCGTTTCGGCGGTGTGCGGGTCGTACTCCCCGTACGGTGACGGCGACGGCGGCTGCTGTCCGCCCAGGGGGCTGTACGTCTCGTATGGCGGCGAACTGCTCACGACGACACGCTCCAGGTTCCGGCGACGGGCACCAGAACCTAGCGGAGCGGCCGTCACTCTCCAAAGCGACGCGGCTACGGAGCGTCAACGCACGTCAGTGCGCGTCAGTAATCGAAGGCGCGTGCGGTGTTCGTTGCGATGGCCGTTGCCAGGGTGTCCTCGTCAATGCCGCGCACCTCGGCCATCGCCCGCAAAGTGACCGGGATGAGGTAGGGGGCGTTCGGCCGGCCCCGGTAGGGCGCCGGGGTGAGGAAGGGCGCGTCCGTCTCGACCAGGATCAGCTCCAGGGGCGCCACGGCGAGCGCGTCGCGCAGCGGCTGGGCGTTCTTGAAGGTCATGTTCCCGGCGAACGACATGAAGTAGCCGTTCGCGGCGCAGACTTCAGCCATCTCCGCGTCGCCGGAGTAGCAGTGGAAGACGGTCCGCTCGGGGGCGCCCTCCTCCTTCAGCACCCGCAGGACGTCGGCGTGGGCGTCCCGGTCGTGGATGACCAGCGCCTTGCCGTGCCGCTTGGCGATCTCGATGTGGGAGCGGAAGGAGCGCTCCTGCGCCGCCTTGCCCTCCGGGCCGGTGCGGAAGTAGTCGAGACCCGTCTCGCCGACGCCCTTGACCTGCGGGAGCCCGGCGAGACGGTCGATCTCCGCGAGCGCCTCGTCGAGGGCCGCGTCCCCGCCGGGTACGCGCGCGCCCTGCCGGGACCAGCCGTCGGGGTCGCCGTGGACGATCCGGGGGGCCTCGTTCGGGTGCAGGGCGACGGTCGCGTGGACACTGTCGTACGTGGCCGCCGTCTCGGCCGCCCACCGGGAGCCCTTGAGGTCGCAGCCGACCTGGACGACCGTGGTCACCCCGACCGACGCGGCCTTGGCGAGGCCTTCCGCGACCGTGCCGGACTGCATGTCGAGGTGCGTGTGCGAGTCGGCGACAGCCACCCGCAGGGGTTCGGGCAGCGGCGGCGCCGAGGCGACTTGGGACTTGGCAGACATGCCCCGATCCTACGAAAGGGTTCCGAGGAGGGGGCATGCCTGCCTGGCCCGGGGGAGCCAGGGGGGAGCCAGGGGGAGCTAGCTCGCTTTGCGGTGGAACGGGTGGAGGAGGTCCGAGAGGTGCCAGTGATGATCTTCCTTCGGGGCCACGGAATCCTCGTTGGACTCCGGCACCGCCTTCGGCGCCGTTCGCTGCCGGTGCATCGAGTTCTGGACCGACGACACCTGCCCCGCCCGCATGATGCGCACGACGTGGGCGTCGCAGTTCAGGCAGGTGGGCCGGGTCAGCGGAGACGGTACGACGTGGCCGTCCGCCACGTACATGATCATCTGCGCGCCCTCGGCGTCGGTGTGGTGCTCGATCTCGTACGACTGTTCCCAGCCGTGCCCGCAGCGCATGCAGGCGAAGGAATACGACTCGTGAACGACGGCGGTGGCCGTGCTGCGGTGGCCGGTGATCTCGCTCATGCCAGCTCCTCTAGTCCGCTGGACCAAGGACGGTGCGTCCTGTGAACCAGTGGACGCCTCTACCGGCGTGAAGGCATCAGACCTGTCGAGTGTTGAAGGCGTCTTGGCCATTCCTTGTGGGAACAGCCCCGATCCGAGAGCTGCGCTTTGCCTTCCACCACCCCCCTTTGCCCCTTTATGGCGTGACCCGCGTCGCACTTCCCGAACTCCCCGCGCCCTCCGCGTTCTTCGCGGCCACCACCGCGTCGAACACCTCCCGCTTGGGCAGCCCCGCCTCCGCCGCGACCGCCGCGATGGCCTCCTTGCGCCGCTCCCCCGCCTCCTCGCGCACCCGCACCCGCCGCACCAGTTCCTCCGCGCCGAGCTCCCCGCCGTCCCGCTCGGGGGCGCCCTCGACGACGACGGTGATCTCACCCCGTACGCCCTCGGCCGCCCACTCCGCCAGCTCGGCGAGCGGGCCGCGCCTGACCTCCTCGTACGTCTTCGTCAACTCCCGGCAGACGGCGGCCCGTCGGTCCCCGCCGAATACCTCGGACATCGCGGCGAGGGTGTCGTCCAGGCGGTGCGGGGCCTCGAAGTACACGAGGGTGCGGCGCTCCTCGGCCACTTCACGGAGGCGGGAGAGGCGCTCGCCGGCCTTGCGCGGCAGGAAGCCCTCGAAGCAGAACCGGTCGACGGGCAGCCCGGACAGCGCGAGCGCGGTGAGGACGGCCGACGGGCCGGGTACGGCCGTCACCCTGACGTCCTTCTCCACGGCGGCGGCGACCAGCCGGTAGCCGGGGTCGGACACCGACGGCATGCCCGCGTCCGTCACCAGCAGCACCCGCGAGCCGCCGAGCAGCGCCTCGACCAGTTCGGGGGTGCGGGCGGCCTCGTTGCCCTCGAAGTACGACACGACCCGGCCCTTGGGCTGCACCCCGAGCGCCTGGGTGAGCCGGCGCAGTCGCCGGGTGTCCTCGGCCGCGATGACGTCGGCGCCCGCCAGTTCCGCCGCGAGCCGGGGCGGCGCGTCCGTGATGTCGCCGATGGGGGTGCCTGCCAAAACCAAGGTTCCTGTCACGTTTCCATCCTCGCAGGGCACTTCCACGGGACGCACACAGCGCCGTTCCCTACGATGGCGCGGTGACCAGTACCGCGCCCTCCACGGACATCCGGCAAAGCTCATCCTCGCCAGAGCAGCGGCCGGCGTGGCAGCAGCGGCTGCGCCGCTTCGGATACACGGCGAAGCCGAGAAGTGACGTCCGGGACCGGCTGGTGCCGCCGTACACGGAGCCGAACCCCCGCCTCTGGGCGACCCTCGGGCTGCCGCCGACCCTCGCCGACCGGATCACCCGCTGGTCGGGCTGGGTCGGCCCGCTGCTGGTGACGCTGCTGGCCGGCCTGCTGCGCTTCTGGGACCTGGGCAGCCCGAAGCGGGTGATGTTCGACGAGACGTACTACGCGAAGGACGCGTGGGGGATCATCCACCGCGGCTTCGAGGTCAACTGGGGCAAGGACGTCAACAACCTGATCCTCCAGAACGACGGGCACGTGCCGATCCCGACCGACCCGGCCTATGTGGTGCATCCGCCCGTAGGGAAGTACGTCATCGGGCTCGGCGAATGGATGTTCGGGTTCAATCCGTTCGGCTGGCGCTTCATGACGGCGCTGCTGGGCACGCTGTCGGTCCTGATCCTGTGCCGTATCGGCCGCCGTATCTTCCGCTCGACCTTTCTGGGCTGCCTGGCGGGCACGCTGATGGCGGTCGACGGCCTGGCCTTCGTGATGAGCCGCACCTCGCTGCTCGACGGCGTCCTGCAGTTCTTCGTCCTCGCCGCCTTCGGCTGCCTGGTCATCGACCGCGACAAGGCCCGCGAACGGATGGCGGCGGCGCTCCCGCCGGACGCGGACGGTGTCGTACGGCCGGACGCGCACACCGCCGAGACGACCCGCTTCGGCGTACGCCCCTGGCGCTGGCTCGCGGGCCTGATGCTGGGCCTGGCCATCGGCACCAAGTGGAACGGGCTGTACATACTGGCCGCGTTCTGCGTGATGGCGGTGCTGTGGGACGTCGGCACCCGCAAGGTCGCCGGCGCCCGGCACCCGTACGAGGCGGTCGTCAGGCGCGACCTGGGCTGGGCGTTCCTGGCGACGGTCCCGGTCGCCATCGTCACGTACCTGCTCTCCTGGACGGCCTGGATCCTCTCCCCGTCCGACGGCACCGGCGGCTACTACCGCAACTGGGCCGCGACCCAGGGCAAGGGCAGCGACTGGTCATGGCTGTTCCCGGACTGGTGGCGCAGCCTGTGGCACTACGAGCACGCGGTGTACGAGTTCCACGTGGGCCTGCACACCCCGCACAACTACCAGTCGAACCCGTGGAGTTGGCTCGTCCTGGGCCGCCCGGTCTCCTTCTTCTACGAGGCCCCCGAACCCGGCAGCGGCGGCTGCCCGACCAACGCGGGCGAGCAGTGCGCCCGGGAGGTCCTGGCCCTGGGAACACCCCTGCTGTGGTGGGCGGCCTGCTTCGCGGTCCTGTACGTCCTGTACCGCTGGCTGCTGCGGCGCGACTGGCGCGCGGGCGCCATCGCCTGCGGGATCGCGGCGGGTTACCTCCCCTGGTTCATGTACCAGGAGCGCACGATCTTCTTCTTCTACGCGATCGTCTTCCTGCCCTTCCTGTGCCTGGCCGTGGCGATGATGATCGGCGCGATGATCGGCCCACCGGGGTCGACCGAACGACGCCGGGTCGCGGGAGCGGCCGGCGCGGGCGTACTGGTGCTGCTGATCGCGTGGAACTTCATCTACTTCTGGCCGCTGTACACGGGGACGGCGATCCCGATCGACTCGTGGCGTTCACGGATGTGGCTGGACACCTGGGTCTGAGCGCTCTCCCGATCACACCTCTGACCACATTTCTGATCACAGTTCTGATCACTCTTCGGACAAGAGTTGGGACAAGAGACGGAAACTCCCCTCACACGGGCCCCTCGCGCCACTTACAGTGCAGAGGCCAACGGGGAGGGGAACTCACATGCGCAAGGGAGCAAAGGCCGCCATCGTCGGGTCCGTGTTCACGGTGATGGTCGGCGGGGCCGGGTACGGCGTGTTCAACATCGTGTCCGCGCTCAACGAGGACAGCGGGCCGCCGGCCGTGAAGACCGGGCCGCCGTCGAAGGACGAGATCGCGGAGACCAGCGAGAAGTTCTTCGCGGCCTGGGAGAAGGGGCAGGCGCAGGCAGCCGGCGAGCTGACGAACAACGCCGCGCCCGCGACCACCCTGATCAGCGACTACAAGGCGACCGCGCACATCACGGATGTGAAGATCACCCCCGGCACCGCCACCGGAGCGACCGTGCCCTTCTCGGTGAAGGCCACGGTGTCGTTCCAGGGCAAGAACAAGCCCCTCGCCTACACGAGCAGCCTGCGGATCGTCCGGGGTACGACGACCGGGCGGGCGCTGGTCGACTGGCAGCCGTCGGTCGTCCACCCCGGCCTCAAGGCCGTCGGGGACGAGCTGGTCACCGGGGAGGCCGGCAGCCCTCCGATCGAGGCCGTCGACCGGGACGGCAAGGTCCTGACGAAGGAGAAGTACCCCTCCCTCGGGCCGATCCTGGACACCCTGCGGGCCCGCTACGGCGACAAGGCGGGCGGTACACCGGGCGTCGAGCTGATGGTCAGGCACGCCGACACCAACATCGCCGACACCTCGCTGGTGACCCTCGCCGAGGGCACCCCGGGCAAGCTGGAGACGACGCTGAGCGCGAGCGCGCAGGCCGCCGCCGAGCAGGCGGTGCTCAAGTTCTCCGAGTCGTCCGTGGTCGCCGTACAGCCGAGCACCGGTCAGGTGCTGGCGGTCGCCAACCACCGTGACGACCAGTTCAACGCGGCCTTCGAGGGCACGCTCGCGCCGGGCTCCACGATGAAGATCATCACGGCGGCGATGCTGATAGACAACGGCGTGACGACGATGAACGGCCCGGCGCCCTGTCCGGCGACCGCGGTCTGGAAGAGCCAGACCTTCAGCAACCTCGAGGGTATGGACCCGAACGAGAACGCCACCCTCGCCAACGACTTCCTGCGCTCCTGCAACACCGGTTTCATCAAGCTGATCGACGGCACCGACGCGAACCCGCTCACGGACGAGTCGTTGACCGACGAGGCGCAGGAGCGGTTCGGGCTCGGCCAGGACAACTGGAAGACCGGGATCACCTCCTTCGACGGCAGCGTCCCCGCCTCCCCCGGCCCGGACCGGGCGGCCAACGCGATCGGCCAGGGCCAGGTCCAGATGAGTCCGCTGAACATGGCGTCGGTGACGGCGACGGCGATCACCGGTGAGTTCCGGCAGCCGTATCTCGTCTCGCCGGACCTGGACAAGCGTCAGCTGGCGACGGCGAAGGGCCTGCCGGCGAGTACGTCGACGCAGCTCAAGGAGATGATGCGGATGACGGCGACCCAGGGCACCGCGATGAAGGCCATGGCCGGGCTGAAGGGGGACATCGGGGCGAAGACGGGGTCCGCCGAGGTGGACGGGCAGGCCAAGTCCAACAGCTGGTTCACCGGATTCCGGGGCGACATCGCGGCGGCGGCCATGACCCAGGAGGGCGGCCACGGCGGCGACGCGGCCGGCCCGATTGTCGCAGCCGTGCTACGGACCGGAGGCTGAACTCACTCTTGTGGGACGGGACTCTAGGGTGTCCGTAGTCGTTGAGGTGGATGAGGGCATCGGGGACCCTGGGGATTTCGCGGAGGATCGGGAGCTGTGGGCAAGAGAAGGCGCGTCGCCGAGCGACGGAGTGCTGCACGCAAGACCAGGCCCGCGGTGATCGGCGGGATGATCGCCGTCGTCGTCGGCGGTGCCGGTTTCGGCGTCTACGCGCTGTTCGGCGGCGGAGCGGCGGCCGAGGACGGCTCCGCCACGGCGGCCACGGCCCCCAAGAAGCCGTCGGTGCCGACGGGCCCCGTCCCGGCGGCCCAGGTCAAGGCGATCGCCACCCAGTTCCTGACGTCCTGGCAGACGGGCAAGATCGCCCAGGCGGTGGCGGCGACGAACGACACGACCACGGCCGCCACCTCACTCCTCACCGGCTACACCAAGGATGCCCACATCACCGGTGTGACGATCACACCCGGCCCGGCGACGGGCGCCAAGGTCCCCTTCACGGTCAAGGGCACGGTGACGTACGGCGGCACGAGCAAGCCGCTGACCTATCAGAGCGCCCTGACCGTGGTCCGTCGTACGTCCGACGGGAAGCCGCTGGTCGACTGGCACGCGTCGGTCGTCCACCCCGACCTGGCGGACGGCGACAAGCTCCTCACCGGCGAGGCCGGCACCCCGCCGATCAAGGCGGTGGACCGCGACGGCGGCGAACTGACCCTCACGAAGTACCCCTCCCTCGGCACGATTCTGGACAGCCTCCGGGAGAAGTACGGCAAGAAGGCCGGCGGCAAGGCGGGCATCGAACTGCGCGTGGTGCGCGGCAAGGAGTCCAAGGCGGCCAAGTCGGCCGACAAGACGCTGCTGGAGCTGAGCAAGGGCACCCCTGGCACCGTGAAGACGACGCTGAGCCCGACCCTGCAGGCGGCGGCGGAGGCGCAGGTCGCGAAGAAGGCGAAGTCGTCGGTCGTCCTCATGCGCCCCTCGACGGGCGAGATCCTGGCGGTGGCGAACCAGTCGCACGGCTTCAACACGGCGTTCCAGGGCTCGTTGGCGCCGGGTTCGACGATGAAGGTCGTCACGTCGTCGCTGCTGATCGAGAAGAAGCTGGCGTCGGCGGACAAGCCGCACCCCTGCCCGAAGTTCTCGACTTACGGCGGGTGGAAGTTCCAGAACGACGACAAGTTCGAGATCAAGGGCGGCACGTTCAAGGCGAGCTTCGCGCGGTCCTGCAACACGGCCTTCATCAGCCAGGCGCCCAAGCTCGACAACGACAGCCTCACCAAGCAGGCGCAGCAGGTGTTCGGCCTCGGCATGGACAACTGGGCGATCGGCGTCTCGACCTTCGACGGCTCGGTGCCGGTGCAGTCGCAGGCCCAGATGGCGGCCTCGCTGATCGGGCAGGGCGGGGTGCGGATGAACCCCCTGAACATGGCGTCGGTGGCGGCGACCGTGGAGTCCGGGGTCTTCCGGCAGCCGTACCTGGTCTCCCCCGACCTGGACGGCCGCACCCTGGCGAAGGCGACACGCACCATGTCCGCCGCCACGCTCTCCCAACTCCGGGAACTGCTCCAGTACACGGCGGCATACGGCACGGCGGCGGAGGCGATGGCGGGCCTGGGCCCCGACTACGGCGCGAAAACAGGCTCGGCGGAGGTGGACGGCCAGAAACAGCCGAACGGCTGGTTCACGGCCTACCACGGCGACCTGGCAGGAGCGGGAGTGGTCATCGCAGGAGGCCACGGAGGCAGCACGGCGGGCCCGATCGTGGCAGCACTGCTGAAGGCGGGTTCCTGACGTGGCCTGCATTTCCAGCCCGTCCGCCCTTTGAGGCCCCGGCCCGCATATCCAGCCCGTCCGGCGTTTGAGGACGAGGCCCGTTCAGGGCCGTAGGGGGGTCTGGGGGCGCAGCCCCCAGGTTCAGGATGGGACGGGTAGGGGCGGCGGGGGCGAAAACCCCCACGTCAACTGGACACCCGCGCCCCAGCCATATACGTACGCCGCAAAAACCGAATCAACGCCTTCCGCTCGAACTGCACCACCGCCACACCCCCCGCAGAGTGAAACTCCACCACCGCCTGCACCCGCCCACAGGGCCAAACCCGCACCTCCCCCGCCCCCACCGGCCCCCGCAACCCCTCCTCCAACAGCTCCCGCGAAAACGACCACTCATGCGCCCCGGGCAACCCCACCCGCACCGCCCGCGGATCCGCATCCGGGTCGTACCGCAGCACCACAGGCACCGCCTCACGATCGTCGTCCTGCGTGTCCGTGACGATATGGGCTCGCGCGTACTGCTCGACTACGGACATCAGACGGCCCCTTACGCTGCGTAACCTGTGCGGAATCTATGAATCCGCTTCACCTCCCCTCCAATGTCCCATATTTTCCGAATTACGCCCCCGTCCCCCAAATCGGCCCCCGCTAATCAGTGACGCATCGCTCTTGCAATAGGTTCGCAACAAGCCACTATCATCGAACGGTGCATGTGCCTGATGGATTCATCAACGCCCCCGTCTCCGTAGCGGCCGGAGTCGTCGCCGCCGGCGCCGTCGCCGTGAGCCTGCGCGGCGCCCGGCGCGAGCTGGACGAAAAGATCGCGCCACTCGCGGGCCTGGTGGCCGCGTTCATCTTCGCCGTGCAGATGCTGAACTTCCCGGTCGCGGCCGGAACCAGCGGACACCTGCTCGGCGGCGCGCTCGCCGCGATACTCGTGGGCCCCTACACAGGGGTCCTGTGCGTGTCCGTGGTCCTGCTCATGCAGGGCATCCTCTTCGCGGACGGCGGCCTCACCGCGCTCGGCGTGAACATCACGGTCATGGCCGTGGTGACGACGGTCGTGGCCTACGCCGTCTTCCGGGGCCTGGTGAAGGTGCTGCCCAAGAAGCGCCGTTCCGTCACCGTCTCCGCGTTCGTCGCCGCCGCGCTGTCCGTGCCGGCCGCCGCCCTCGCCTTCACGCTCGTCTACGCGATCGGCGGCACGACGGACGTACCGCTCGGCCGGGTCCTCACCGCGATGGTCGGCGTGCACGTACTGATCGGGCTCGGCGAGGCCGCGATCACCGCGTTCACGGTCGGCGCCGTCATCGCCGTACGGCCGGATCTCGTCTACGGCGCCCGCGGTCTGCGCCAGAAGCTCCAACTGCGGGTCGGCGGCAAGCTGGTGGACGCGGCACCCGACCCCAAGCCGGAACTCACCCCCGACCCCGCCCCCGCCCCCGTCCCCGCCCACCGCACCCGCAACGTCTGGCTCACCGGCCTCGCCGCCTCCCTCGTCCTCGCCGGGGTCGTCAGCTTCTACGCCTCCGCGAGCCCCGACGGCCTGGAGAAGGTCGCCGCCGACAAGGGCATCGACGCCAAGGTCGAGGAACACGCCGCCGCCGACTCCCCGCTCGCCGACTACGGCGTCGAGGGCATCACCGACGGCCGGCTCTCGGGCGGCCTCGCCGGTGTGATCGGCGTCGGCGTGACGATCGCCGCCGGGACCGGCGTCTTCTGGGCGGTGCGCAAGCGTCGTACCGACGAGGACAGCCCGGCCGGCGCCCCGCGCGCGAGCGTCTGACATGGGCGCGGGGCACGCCCACCGGCTCTACCGGCACGCCCACTCGCGCGTGCACGCGCTGCCGCCGCACACCAAGCTGGCCGCCGCGTTCGCCTTCGTGATCGTGGTCGTGTCCACGCCCCGGGAGGCGGTGTGGGCGTTCGCGGTGTACGCCGTACTGCTGGCGGCCGTGGCCCGCGCCGCCCACGTACCCGCCGGCTTCCTCCTCAAGCGCCTGCTGATCGAGGTCCCCTTCGTCGCCTTCGCCGTGCTCATGCCGTTCGTGGCACAGGGCGAGCGGGTGGAGGTGCTCGGCATGTCGCTCAGCGTCAGCGGCCTCTGGGGCGCGTGGAACGTCCTCGCCAAGGGCACCCTGGGCGTCGCCACCTCCGTACTCCTCGCGTCCACCACCGAGCTGCGCGAACTCCTGCTCGGACTGCAGCGGCTCAAACTCCCGCCGCTGCTCGTGCAGATCGCGTCCTTCATGATCCGGTACGGCGATGTCATCACCGACGAGATGCGGCGCATGCGGATCGCCCGGGAGTCGCGGGGGTTCGAGGCGCGGGGAGTCCGGCACTGGGGTGTGCTGGCGAAGTCCGCCGGGGCACTGTTCATCCGGTCGTACGAGCGGGGCGAGCGCGTACATCTGGCCATGGTGAGCCGGGGATACGCCGGTTCGATGCCCGTCATCGACGAGGTGACCGCGTCCCGGGCGCAGTGGTCGTACGCCTTCGCGCTGCCCGTCGCGGCGCTCGCCGTCTGTGTGCTGGGATGGTCCCTGTGACAGCCGCGCTCCCATCCCCACTGCCTTCGTCGCCCTCCCCCTCCCTCGAGGTGGCCGGGCTGGCCTACGCCTACCCCGACGGCCACCAGGCCCTCTTCGGCGTCGACTTCTCCGTGGGGCGCGGCGAGCGGGTGGCGCTGCTGGGGCCCAACGGGGCCGGCAAGACGACCCTCGTACTGCATCTCAACGGCATCCTCAGCGGGGGCGCGGGGACGGTCACCGTCGCCGGGATGCCCGTCGGCAAGCGGCACATGGCCGAAATCCGACGCAAGGTCGGGATCGTCTTCCAGGATCCCGACGACCAGCTCTTCATGCCGACGGTCCGCGAGGACGTCGCCTTCGGGCCGGCCGCCGCCGGGATGAAGGGCGAGGAGCTGGAGGGGCGGGTGCGTACCGCCCTCGACCTGGTCGGGATGGCGGACTTCGCCGACCGGCCGCCGCACCATCTCTCCTTCGGGCAGCGGCGCCGGGTGGCCGTGGCGACCGTGCTCGCGATGGAGCCGGAGATCCTCGTCCTCGACGAGCCGTCCTCCAACCTCGACCCCGCCTCGCGCCGCGAACTGGCCGATATCCTGCGGTCGCTGGACGTCACGGTCCTCATGGTCACGCACGATCTGCCGTACGCCCTGGAGCTGTGCCCGCGCGCGCTGATCCTCAGCGAGGGCGTCATCGCCGCCGACGGGCCCACCGGCGACCTCCTCGCCGACGACGACCTGATGCGCGCCCACCGGCTGGAACTGCCCTTCGGATTCGACCCGCGCTCGGTCTCGGTGGCCCGCACTCAGTGACTCCCGAGGCGTCCGTGACAATGGTCGCGTGATCGAACAAGAGGACGCGCACAACTCCGGGTCGCCGCGCCTCGACGACCAGCTGTGCTTCGCGCTGTACGCGGCCCAGCGCGCGATGACCGCCGCATACCGCCCGTTCCTGGACGAACTGGGCATCACCTACCCGCAGTACCTGGTGCTGATGGTCCTGTGGGAGCGCGGCGAGGTGACCGTCAAGGAGCTGGGCACCGCCCTGTGCCTGGACTACGGCACGGTCTCGCCGCTGATCAAACGGCTGGAGTCGGCGGGTCTGGTCCGCCGGGAGCGTTCGACGCGGGACGAGCGGTCGTTCTCCATCGGTGTCACCGGGCGCGGCGAGGAACTCCGGGAGCGCGCGGCGCGCGTACCGCAGGCGCTGTTCGCGGCGACGGAACTGAGCGAGGGCGCGGTGGCCCGACTGCGGGGCGAACTGCGGGAGTTGGCGGAGCGGGCCCAGGTGGCGGCCGAGCGGGCCCGTCTGACCTGAGGTTACCCACGGTTCCTACCCCCGGGTAAGAGTTACCTACCTACCAGCCGGTACCTTGTGCACGATGTAGTTCGTCTTCGCAGAATCTACACGCGTCAGCGCTCACGTATTCGTCCATATATCCGTCCATATAGCCCGCTTTGGGGGAGGTTCTGTCGTGACCGACGCCGGTATCGACATCCAGGCCGGTACCACCGATGCTCGTCCGGACACCCGTCCGACGAAGATCATGTATGTCGCCGAGGCCACCGCCCACGGCGGCCGGAACGGTGACGTCACCAGCCAGGACGGCCAGATCGCGCTCAGGGTGGCGATGCCGCCGCAGATGGGCGGCGACGGCAACGGCACCAACCCCGAGCAGCTGTTCGCCGCCGGGTACAGCTCCTGCTTCCACAACGCCCTGGTCCTGGTCGGCCGCCGCGAGGGCTACGACCTGACCGGTTCCACGGTCGCCGCGAAGGTCGGCATCGGCCCCAACAAGCAGCGCGGCTACGGCCTCGCGGTCGCCCTGAGCGTCTCGCTGCCGATCCTGGACCAGGGCATCGCGTCCAAGCTCGTGGACGCGGCCCACATGATCTGCCCGTACTCGAACGCCACCCGCGACAACATCGATGTGACGATCATCCTGGGCTGAGGAATCGCGGGCGGGTGAGTGCGCGTTACCCCCGCGTGGACCTGAACGTGGGCGTGGACGTGGACGTGAACGGCACGGTGGCGGAGGGCTTCGAGCCCGTCAAAGAGGCGTTCGCGGCCAACTTCGCGACCGGCGGCGAGCGCGGCGCCGCCGTCACCGTTTACCGGGACGGGCGGCGGGTCGTCGACCTGTGGGCCGGCACCCGTGACGTGGAGGGCGACGCGCCCTGGGAGCACGGCACCGCGCAGATCGTCCGCTCGGCGACGAAGGGCGTGGCCGCCGCCGCCCTCCTGATGCTGGCCGAGCGCGGTGAACTGGACCTGGACGCGCCCGTGGGCGAGTACTGGCCCGAGTTCAAGTCGGCGGGCAAGGAGCGGGCCCTCGTACGGCACCTGCTCTCGCACCGCGTCGGCGTCCCCGTACTCGACCGACCGCTCACGCCGGCCCAGGCCGCCGACCCCGCGCTCGGCGCCGCCGCGGTCGCGGCCCAGGCACCGGCCTGGGAGCCGGGGACGGACCACGGGTACCACGCGCAGACGTACAGCTGGCTGACGAGCGAGCTGGTACGACGGGTCAGCGGGCGCCCGATCGGCGAGTGGGTCGCCGCCGAGATCGCGGAGCCCGCCGGGCTCGACCTGTGGATCGGGCTGCCGGAGACCGTGGCCGCGTCAGGGCGCGTGGGCAGGGTGGGCCGGGTCCCGACGCCGGAGACGGCGGGCCCGCACCTCAGAACCCGCCCCAAGCGGTCCGTCGCCGACGCCTACGCCGACCCGGACTCCCTCACCAGCCGCGCCTTCGCCGCGATCACCCCGCTGCCCGACGAGAACGACCCCGCGTACCGGGCCGCCGCCCTCCCCGCCTCCAACGGCATCGCCACGGCCGACGGACTCGCCCGCTTCTACGCCTCCCTCATCGGCCAAGTGGACGGCGGGACACGCCTGTTCACCCCGGCGACGGCCGAACTGGCCCGGCGCGAGCAGTCGGCGGGCCCGGACCGCGTCCTGGTCATCGGCACGCGTTTCGGCCTCGGCTACATGCTCCACGGCGCCGCCTCGCCGTTCCTGGCCCCCGGCTCCTTCGGCCACCCCGGGCGCGGCGGCGCGCTCGGCTTCGCCGACCCCGAGTCGGGGATCGCGTTCGGCTATGTGACGAACGGCTTCCGCAAGAGCGTGACGGCGGACGGGCGGGCGCAGGCATTGGTGCGGGGGGTGCGGGCCGCCCTCCTGACCGAGGGTCGCTGAACGCGCCTACCTGAGGCCCAGTGAATGCGACGTACGCCCCGACGCCTCGTCGATCTCATCGTGTGCCTTCGTCAGCAGCTTCATCGCCAGTTCGTTGAGGGCGCGCGCCCCGGCGATCTCCTCGCCGACGCGCGGCTGATTCGCGTCGGACCGGTGACGGCTGGCGTATCCGTTGGCCCGTACCTCGCTCCCGTCCGCGAGTCGTACGAGGGCCGCGGCACGTGTCCGCTGCTCGTCCTCCTCGAACTGCAACTCGACATGCCATCCCACTGCGGTGTGGGCCATGACGATCACCTCCGGGCTCACCTGCGGTACCGCTGCTTCCAGGGTGCTCCTGTCGGCCCCCGCACGCACGCGTGAGACCTCTACGCCTTGCGGCGCGTACCGATCCCGGCGTATCCCGACCGCGTCCGATGTGTGACTTTCGTCGCGATCGCCCTCCCTCCCGTGCCCCCAGGGCCCTCACCGTGCTCTCCTGAAAGCTTCCCGCTCCGCCGAAAGCCTCCCGCGCACCTCCCGCACCGACGCCAAGGAGTTGTCGTGCCCCGTACCTCCGGCCGCCACCGCGCCCACAGCGGCTGTTGACGGACCACGGGCACGTACCGATCATGCGCTGCTGTCTCCCCGCCCCGCTCGCCGCCCTCGCGGC
Organism: Streptomyces sp. NPDC047042; assembly: GCF_040644035.1. Lineage (NCBI taxonomy): Bacteria > Bacillati > Actinomycetota > Actinomycetes > Kitasatosporales > Streptomycetaceae > Streptomyces > Streptomyces sp. NPDC047042. Next base: position 202,351 of record NZ_JBEYVP010000017.1, read on the forward strand.
GTTCCCCGCGCCCCGCGACCTCGTCCGCTCCGGCGCGCTCCTCACCCCCGCCGTGCTCCGGTCCGCGCTCGCCGCGCGCCGGGAACGGATCACCCGTACCGACGTCGTGACGGCCCTCAACCTGGAGCTGGTCACGCTCACCGAGGACCGCGCCGTCATCACCTGGTACACGGCCGTGCCCGGCACCGACGACGGTTTCGGCCATCTGATCCCCGCCGTCACCGAGGGCGAGGTCGTGTACGGCACCCACCCCGCGCGCCTGAATCGCACGGCGTCCGAGGGCCGCCCGACCGCCCACCACCATGTCGAACTGACGGACCTGGAACCGGGCCAGACGTACTACTACCAGGCCCGTTCACGCGGCCGGGCGGCCACCCCGACGCCCCTGCACCTGGTGCGCGGCAACGCGGTGGGCACCTCGCTGCACGGACTCGGCTCGCACGGCGGCCCCTACTCCTTCACCACCCCCGAGCCGCCTCCCGGCCGCCACCTCCTCTCCATCGCGCTCTGCAACGACCTGCACCTCGGCGAGACCACCGCGGGCCGGGTGGCCGGCGTACCGATGCTGCGCGGGGTCTCCCAGCAGCCCGGCCTGGACCCGTACCCGGAGATCATGAGCGTGGCGATGGTCGAGGAGGCCCACCGGCGCGGCGCGGACGTGCTCCTCGCGGCCGGGGACATCTCGGCAGCCGGAGCGCCCCGGGACCTGGCCGAGGCCCGCCGCATCCTGGACGGTTTCGGCACCCACGGACGGGACTACTTCGTCGTACGGGGCAATCACGACCGCCCGAGGCACCCCGACGACTCGTTCCGCGAATCCTTCGGCGAGTCCTTCCGCGACGGTTTCCTGGGCGGCGCCGACGGCCGCGGCTACTTCGCGCACGACCTGGGCGGCCTGCGTCTGATCGGCCTCGACACCTACGAGAAGAACGGCAACGGCGGCGACGCGGGCGGGCTGAGCGCAGAGCAACTGGCCTGGTTCCAGGCGGACCTGCGCAGAAACCGCGACCAGCCGACCATCGTCTTCGGCCACCACCCCCTCACCACCCGCGACTCGGTCTTCCCGATGGGCCGGGGCCAGCGTCTGGACCGCGCCCAGGCCCGCTCGATCGTCGACGCCTACGCGGCCTCCCCCGGCGTCTTCCTGCACCACGCGGGCCACACCCACCGCAACAAGCGCACGGTCCTGACCAGCGCCCCGCACGTCACCCAGCAGGAGGTCAGCGCGGTCAAGGACTACCCGGGCGGCTTCTGCCTCCTGCGTGTCCACACCGGCGGCTACGCGCTCAACTACTACAAGAACAGCAGCGTCCCGGCCCGAGCCTGGGTCGAACGCAGCCGCCTCACAGCGGGCGGCCTCTGGCCCCACCACGCCCTGGGCCGCTCGGTGACGGACCGCAACAGCATGCGGCTCCATGATCTGTCCGGGGTGCGTGCTTACACGCGGGCATGACGGACGGCTCGGACAACACCCCCGCGAAGACAGCCCAGTTCGCCTCGCCGGCCCTGCCGGGGATGCTGTCCGAAGTGGACGCGGTGGCCGTACGCCCGTGACGGTCGGACGGTCAGTCGTCGCTGGAGACCATTTTCGACCAGAACTCCCAGATCCCCCCGACCCCACGGCCGGTGGCCCGCAGGCTCTTGATGGGCGTCCGGGCCGTGTCCATCGCGAACTCCCGGCCGCCCTTCCCGCCGAGCACCCCGGCGAGGACCCCGACGGTGCACGCGAACATGATGCAGACCACCGCGAACAGGAAGCCGCTTGCGGCAACCAGACAGGTCATGAAGAGGCACAGAAGCCCGCCGATGACCGCGATCAAAAACCGTACGACCAGTTCCACAAGTTCCCCCCGAGTGCACAGCGACGCGAACGCAAGCACCGATGCGAGGGACTACCCATCTTGACTGAAACTCATACGAACCGTGACGTCTCAAAACAGACACGGGGACGGCCTGATCCCAACACTGTCGGTACCGGCCGGGACCCGGCCCGCCTACGGAGCCCCGGCGTGCAGCATCAGCCCGATCCCGAGGACGAGCAGCCCGGCTGCGGCGACCCTCGGCGCTCCGAAGCGCTCCTTGAAGGCGACGGCGCCTATCGCCGCGCCGACGATGATCGACGACTCCCGCAGCGCGGCGACCGAGGCGAGTTCGGCCCGGGTCTGCGCCCACAGGACCAGCCCGTACGCCGCCACGGACAGGGCCGCGCCGAGCAGGCCGACGGCCGCGAACGGCCGTACCGTCGCGAGGAATTGGCCCCGCCACCGGTACCACGCGTACGCGGGGACGGCGATGCCCTCCAGGGCCATCAGCCACGCGATGTAGCCGAGCGCGGATCCCGAGGCCCGTACGCCCAGCCCGTCGACGACGGTGTACGCGGCGATGGTGCCGCCGGTCGCCAACGCGGCCCCGATCGCCGCCCAGTTGGGCCGCCGCCCGCGCAGCCCCCACAGGGCGACCCCGGTAAGTCCCGCACAGGACACGGCGATTCCGGCCGCCGCCCAGCCGTCGGGCACCTCTTGCGCGAACACGGCGGCGAGGACCGTGACGAGGAGGGGCGCGGTACCGCGTGCGATCGGATAGGCCTGCCCGAAGTCACCCAGCCTGAACGACCGCATGAGCAGCAGGTAGTAGGCGATGTGGATGAGGGCGGACGCGACCAGATACGGCCATGCCCCGGCCGCGGGGACCGGAAGGAAGGGCACTGCGACCAGCCCGATGACCGTCCCGCCGCCCGCGATGAGCGTGAACCCGACCAGCTTGTCGGTGATGCGGTGCGCGAGCGCGTTCCAGCAGGCGTGCGTGACGGCGGCGAGCAGTACGGCGGCGGTGACGGCCGGTGTCACGAGGCCGCCGACTCGCGTACGTCCACGAGGGTCGCGCCGGCGTGGGCGATCAGCTCCTTCGGCTCCATCGGGAACACGGTGTACGGGGTTCCGGCGGCGGCCCAGACGACGTCGTGCTCCAGCAGCGAACGGTCCGCCAGCACACGGGTTCTGGTTTTGTGCCCGAAGGGCGGCACTCCTCCGATGGCGTACCCGGTGGTCTCCCGTACGACGTCCACCTTGGCGCGGGTGACCTTCGCGGCCATGAGTTCGCGCCGGACGAGCTCGACGTCGACGCGGGAGGCGCCGTCCATGAGGACGAGCACCGGGACGCCGTCGGCGGCGAAGATCAGCGACTTGCAGATCTGGCTCAGCTCGCACCCGATCGCGGCGGCGGCCTCGGCTGCGGTGCGGGTCTCGTCGGGGAACCGGCGGATACGGGCGTGGAGTTCGTCGAGGCCCAGCTCGTCGAGGGCCGCGGCGAAACGGGAGGACGTGGTCATGCCCGGCACGCTAGCGGCCGGACAGATGCGTCACGAACGAATTCCAGGTGGTGGGCGCGAGGGTGAGGTGCGGGGTCTCGACGGGAGTCTTGGAGTCCCGGATGTGGATGGTGACGGGGGTGGTGGCGACCTCTACGCAGTCACCGGGTTCGCCACTGCTGCTGTAGCTGCTCTTGAACCAGTGCAGTTCCGAGGTGCTCATAACGCTCCCAGCGCTTGCTCGATGAAGGCCAGCGACTCCCTCGGAGGGAGAGCCTGTGCCCGAATCATCCCATAGCGCAGTTCAAGGATCCGAAGATCCCTGGGAGTTGAGACCGGACGACCGTTGAACGCGCCGTCGGAGCGCCCAACCGCCGTACCGTCGGCGAACTTCAGCACCTCGATCAAGCCCTGCGTCCCGGCGTGCTCATCACTGTCCGTCGGCATGATCTGAAGGGTGACGTTCCGCAACCGCCCTACCTCCAGCAGGTGTTCAAGCTGTCGGCGCAACACCGGCCTCCCACCGTAGGGGCGCTCCAGCGTCACCTGCTCCTGGATGAAGTTGAGCGAGGGCACCGGCTCACGGTCGAAGACCGACTTGCGCGCCATGCGGGCGACCGTCTCCCGCTCCACCACTTCCCGGGACAACGGGGGCTGGGTCATCTCGAACAGGGCCTTCGCGAACTCCGGGGTCTGCAAAAGGCCGTGGATGTTGTGATTGCTGTACAGCAACATCTCCACCGCCCGCTCCTCCAGTTCCTTGAGCTTCCGCACCTTCTTCGGATACTGAGCCGCCTCCACGTACTTGCGCAGAGCCCGAATCGCTCCCCCGGCGTTCAGCAACTCATCGGCGTTGTAGAGGAATTCGACTCTCGGAATCCGTGACCCTCGTTCGACCTTCCGGATCAGGTCCTCGCCGTAGCGCATGGCCGCCCCGAAGTCGGCCACTGACATTCCGACGGCCTCCCGATGGAACTTGATCACCCCACCGACGACCTCGATCATCGGCGCCATCTCGTCGCCGGGCTCGATCGCCCAACCCGCCTCGTCCACGTCCTCGCTCATACCCACCTCCAACGGCGACCCGTACCCGTACGGCACTGCGGACAGGCAGGACAGACGGGACAGACAGCGCGGAGGTCACCCACATGGGTGATCATCACCCGATTGGCCGCGAGTAATCATATCCCTGAGTCATATGCTCGTCACCGTTCGTCACGAGAGGACAGATGTCACCACGATGGTCAGTTCCCCGCACGAGGCGATGCACCGGATCTTCCGCCTGGAACCAGGGCTGTTCGCACGCGTCGCCCACAAGCTCGACATCCCGGCGTTCGGCACACCGATCTCCGTCACCGAACTCCCGACCGACCTCAGTGAGACCCAACCTGTGGAGCGACGGGTGGACACGCTGTTACGGATCGACGAAGCGGACAACAGCTACATCCTCGCGGTCGAGGCGCAGGGGAAACCCAACGCGTCCAAGCACAGCACCTGGGCGTACTACATGACCTTCGTTCAGGAGAAGTACAAACTCCCGCCGCTGCTGCTCGTCATCTGCAGGGACCAGCGGACCGCCGACTGGGCGGCCCGTCCCGTGAGGTTCGGCCCACCGCAGTGGCAAGGTCTCGCACTGCAGCCGCTGGTGATCGGACCACGCGACATCCCCGCCGTCGAATCACTGGACGAGGCAACCCGCGATGTCCCCATGGCCGTTCTGTCCGCCATTCTGCACGCCGAGGAACGGTCGGCGGATGGCACACTTAAGTTGCTCGCAGCAGCGTTGAGCGCCATGGAGGCCCGCGACCCGGAACGAGCGGGGCTCCTCGCGGAATTCACCAGCCAGGGCCTGGGCAGGACCGAGGCATTCAAGATCTGGAGCGAACTCTTGAAGACCGACACTTCATTCTTCACGTCGTTGGTGGCCGAGGGACTTCGAGCCGAGGGAGAGGCGAGAGGGAAAGCCGAGGGACTCGCCCACTACCTCCTCCACCGCCTCGAACTCCGGGACATCCACCTCTCCGACGCCGACCGGGACCGCATCACCACCTGCGAGGCTCCCGACACCCTCACCCGATGGATCGACCGCGCCATCACCGCCACCTCCACCGCCGAGGTGTTCGCCGAGGATCCGGCGGCCGAGTAGAAGTAGCGCCGACAACGGGCAGGAGGGGCACCCCGCTCTGAGCGGGGTGCCCCTCCTCATCTTGCTCGGAGGCGCCAGGCCTGTCAGATGTGTCGGAGGTGTCAGACTCGGACCAGCTCCCGGTCCTCGTCCTTCGGGCGGTTGTCGTCGTCCAGGGTGCGCAGGCCCTCGCCCTCGACGTCCACGTTGGGCAGGGCGCGGTCCAGCCACTTCGGCAGCCACCAGGCCCGCTTGCCGAGCAGGGCCAGCACCGCCGGGACGATCGCCATGCGGACCACGAACGCGTCGAAGAAGACCGCGATGGCCAGGCCGAAGCCGAACAGCTTGATCATCGACTCGCTGGAGCTGATGAACCCGCCGAAGACGGCCATCATGATGACCGCGGCGGCGACCACGACCCGGGCGCTGTGCTTGAAGCCGGTCTCGATGGCGTCGGTCGGCGACTCGCCGTGGACGTACGCCTCGCGCATCCGGGTCACGAGGAACACCTCGTAGTCCATGGCGAGACCGAAGACCACGCCGACCATGAAGATCGGCACCATCGACATGACCGGGCCGGTCTCCTCGACGCCGAGCAGGCCGCCGAGCCAGCCCCACTGGAAGACCGCGACCACGGCACCGAGCGCGGCGAGGACGCTGAGCAGGAAGCCCAGGGCCGCCTTGAGCGGGACCAGGATGGAGCGGAAGACCAGGATGAGGAGCAGGAAGGCGAGGCCGACGACCAGGCCCAGGTACGGGATCAGGGCGTCGTTGAGCTTCTGCGAGAAGTCGATGTTCATCGCGGTGGTGCCCGTGACCAGTACCGTCGCGCCCGTCTCGGCCTTGACGTCGGCGCTCTCGGCGCGGATCGCGTGGACCAGGTCCTCGGTCTGGGTCGAGGACGGCTTGGAGTCGGGGATGACGGTGATCGTCGCGGTGTCGCCGGCCTTGTTGAACGCGGCCGGGGCGACCGTGACGACGTCCTTGAGGCCCTTGATCCGCTCGGTCAGCTTGTCGACGCCGGCCTGGGGGGCGGTGCCGCTGCCCTTGGCGTCGTAGACGACCATCAGGGGGCCGTTGAAGCCGGGGCCGAAGCCTTCCGAGAGCAGGTCGTAGGCCCTGCGCTGGGTCGTGGACGTCGGCTGCGAGCCGTCGTCGGGCAGGCCCAGCTCCAGCTGGGTGACCGGGAGCGCGATGGCCCCCAGACCGAGGACACCGAACAGCAGTACGGCGACCGGTCGGCGGATGACGAAGCGCGCCCAGCGGGTGCCCATGTTGGGCCCGGCGACCGGCTTGCCGTTGCCGTCCGCGCCGGCCGCAGCCTCGCTCTTCTTGCTCTTCTTGCTCTTCTTGCTCTTCTTCTGGCCCGCCGGCTGGATCTTGCGGCCCGCGTATCCGAGCATCGCCGGGACCATGGTCAGCGCGATGAGGACGGCGACCACGACCGTGCCCGAGGCGGCCAGGCCCATCTTGGTCAGCATCGGGACGTTGACGACCGCGAGGCCGGCCAGGGCGATCACGACCGTGAGGCCCGCGAAGACGACCGCCGAACCGGCGGTGCCGGTGGCACGGGCGGCCGCCTCCTCGCGGTCGTGGCCGTCGGCGAGTTCGCCGCGGTAGCGGGAGACGATGAACAGCGCGTAGTCGATACCGACCGCGAGCCCGATCATCAGCGCGAGCGTGGAGGTGGTGTCGCCGAGGTCGAGCGCGTTGGCGAGGGCGGCGATGGTGGCACCGGCGATACCGACGCCGATGATCGCCGTCAGCAGCGGCAGTCCGGCCGCGACCAGTGAGCCCAGGGTGACGACGAGGACGGCGGCGGCGATGGCGATGCCGACGATCTCGCCGATCGCGCCCGGCTCGGCCGCGGCCTGCAGGGCGTCACCGCCGACGTCGACGGTCAGTCCGGTGGCCCGGGCCTCGTCGCCGGCCTTCTCGAGCGCGTCCTTGGTCGACTCCGCCAGTTCCATGCCGGGGAGCTTGTACTTCACCGACGTGTAGGCGACCGACCCGTCCTTGCTGACGGCGTTCGTCGTGAACGGGTCGGTGACGGAGACGACTTCGGAGCCGTCGCCGAGCTGCTTGACGGTCTTCTCGACGGTCGCCCTGTTGGCGGCGTCCGTCATCTTCTGGCCCTCGGGCGCCTTGAAGACCATGCGTCCGGTCGCTCCGTCGGCGCTGGCGCCGGGAAAACGCTGTTCCAGCAGGTCGAAGGCCTTCTGGGCCTCCGTACCCGGGATCGAGAAGGAGGTGGTGCCCGCGGCGGGCGCGCTGGCCGCGCCGACGCCCGCGAGTGTCAGCAGGGCGACCCATATCAGGGCGACGAAATGCCGTCGCCTGAAGGCGAGCCGGCCGAGTTTGTAGAGGAATGTGGCCACGAGGGCGTACTCCCGGTCAGGTCGTGGGACATGCAAGGGCAGGGTCGATCGGCCTGTTGGGGTGCAGGGGTGATCAGCCCGACGACGAGAGCGGTCGCGTCAGGTACAAGTGGCTTTGCGCACAGGGGTGTTGAGCACCAGGGGGAGCTGGCCCTCGGCGGACGAGAATGTTCAGTCGGTCGACAGGCCAAGTGCGGGGAGCACCACGGCATCGAGGTACGAGCGCAAGTAGGCCTGTGTCGGAGGGAGTTCGTCGATGAGCGTGCGAGCGATGAACCCGCCGACCATCATGTGCATCACATAGGCGAGAGCCGGATTGTCCGCGCTGATCTCACCGCGGTCGATGCCACGCTGGAGCACCTTGTTGAACTCCGCCAACTCCGGTTCGATCAGCAGTTCCCGCAACGCCTGGAGGAGGTCCGGGTTGGCGTGCGCCGCCACACCCAGAGCCCGCATCAGCGCGGAGTTCTGCTGCATGGTGCAGTCGTCGTCCCGGAGGAGGAGTGCCTGGAAGTCGCCGCGCAGGGAGCCGGTGTCGATCTCGCCGAGGGCGTTGCCCCCCGGCTTGAAGTGCCTCATCGCCCTGGCGACCAGTTCGGCCTTGCCGCCCCACTGGCGGTAGAGCGTGGCCTTGCTGGACTTCGTTCGGGCGGCGACGGCGTCCATGGTGAGGGCCTCGTAGCCGACCTCCCGGAGCAGGTCGAGCGTGGCCGCGTACAACTCGGCCTCGCGCTCGGGCGTGATCCGACTACGACGCGCCGTTGCGACCTCGGTCATGTGTCTCACCCTTTCCGGCTCCGGTAGAGGACGACACGGTTTCGTACAGCTACGCCGTCCGTCAATGACGATACCGCGAGAATCAAAGAAACGAAACCGTTTCGTACGTGTCCTCGCTCACGGACCGCGTCCGGCCACACCCATGTGCGCGATTTTTCCCGAGTTGCCGGGACCGGCACGAAGTCCGAAGTTGCTGGGGCCCCGTTTGCGGAAAAGCATGGGGAGGTGAGCTATCTGCGCCTGCCCCACCTCAGCGGAGACCTGCTGTGCTTCGTCGCCGAGGACGATCTCTGGCTCGCCCGCCTCGACCAGGACGAGGATGCGGACGAGAACGCGAAAGGACCCAGTCCGGCCGGTGACGCCCGCCGTGCCTGGCGGCTCACCGTCGACCGTACGAAGATCGGGCACCCGCGTTTCTCGCCCGACGGCACGCACATCGCGTACACGAGCTGGCGCAGCCTGGTGCCCGAGATCCACCGGGTGCCGGTGGACGGCGGCCAGGCGCGGCGGCTCACCCACTGGGGCAGCGCCGACACCCAGGTCTGCGGCTGGACCCCGGACGGTGACATCCTCGCCGTCGCCTCCCACGGCCAGCCCTTCTCCTACTTCACCTGGGCCTACAGCGTCCCGGCGGGCGGCGGCCCCGGCGGCCGGCTCCCCTGGGGCCCGGTCTCCGACATCCAGGTCGCGGACATCGAGGGCGAACGCCGGACCCTCCTCCTCACGGGCACCCCGCCGCACGAACCGGCCGCCTGGAAGCGCTACCGGGGCGGCGCGACCGGCCGCCTCTGGCTGCACGGCGAGCGTCTGCTCCCCGACCTCGACGGCCACCTGCACTCCCCCATGTTCGTCGGCGGCCGTATCGCCTTCCTCTCCGACCACGAGGGCGTCGGCAACCTGTACTCGTGCGCGTACGACGGTTCCGGCCTGCGCCGCCACACCGACCACGACGCCTTCTACGCCCGGCACGCCTCCAGCGACGGCACCCGGGTCGTGTACCAGTGCGCGGGCGACCTGTGGATCGTCGACGACCTCGCCGCCGACTCCCTCCCCCGCCGCCTCGACGTACGGCTCGGCGGTCCGCGCACCGGCCGGCGTTCGTACCAGGTGCCCGCCGCGCAGCACGTCGACGGCATCTCGGTCGACGAGACGGGCCGCGCGAGCGCCGTCGTCGTCCGCGGCAGCCTGTACTGGCTGACCCACCGCGACGGTCCGGCCCGGACGATCACGGACACGCCGGGGGTACGGGTCCGGCTGCCCGAGATGCTCGGCTCGGGCGGGCAGGTCGCCTACGTCACGGACGCCGAGGGCGAGGACGCGATCGAGATCGCCTACCTGCCGAGGGCCAGCGGGGAACGGGAGCCGAGGCGGCTCGCCTCCGGCGTACTGGGCCGGGTACAGGAACTGGTGTCCGACCCGGCGGGCGAACGCCTCGCCATCGCCGCCCACGACGGACGGCTTCTGCTGATCGACGCGGCGGAGGAGTCGGCAGAGGAGTCGGCGGAGAATTCGGCGCAGGGCTCGGCGGAGGGCTCGACCGGTGAGGTCACCGAGCTGATCTGCTCCCTCAACGGGCCGGTCACGGACCTCGCCTTCTCCCCGGACGGCGCCTGGCTGACCTGGTCGCACCCCGGCATCGGCCGCTCGCTCCGCCAGATCAAGATGGCCCGGATAAAGGACCGCCTGATCGTCGACGTGACCAACGGCCGCTTCGAGGACGAGAACCCGGTCTTCACCAGGGACGGCCGCTATCTGGCCTTCCTCTCCTGGCGCGGCTTCGACCCCGTGTACGACGTCCACACCGGCGACCTCTCCTTCCCGCTCGGCTGCCGCCCCTACCTGGTCCCCCTCTCCTCCGCCACCCCCTCCCCCTTCGCCCTGTCCCCCGACGGACGCCCGGCCGCCGGTGGCCTGGACCCGGCAGAGGACGAGGGCGGCGAAGGCGGCACGGACGGGACGGTGATCGTCGAGGTCGAGGGTCTGGAGAGCCGGGTGACGCCCTTCCCGGTCGCCGCCTCCAAGTACTCCGCGCTGTACCCGGTCGCGGGCGGCGGGCTGGTGTGGCTGCGCTGGCCGATCTCGGGCGCGCTGGGCGAGACGTTCGCCAACCCGGACGACACGAGCGGGCGGCCCACCCTCGAACACTTCAACATCACCAAGGCGAAGAAGTCCGAACTCGTCGGCCACCTCGACTGGTTCGCGGTCAGCGGCGACGCCTCACGGCTGGTCGTCGTCGACGAGGACGAACTGCGCGCGGTGCCGTCCACCGACCCCGGCGACAGTGACACGACCGTCTGGATCGACCTGCGCCGGGTCATGCACGAGGTGGACCCGCCGGCGGAATGGCGCCAGTCCTACGAGGAGGCGGGCCGGCTGATCCGCGCCTACTTCTGGGAACCGCAGATGTGCGGCATCGACTGGGACGCGGTGCTCGAGCAGTACCGCCCGCTCGTCGAACGGGTCGCCTCCCCCGACGAGTTCGCCGACCTCCTGCGCGAGGTCCTGGGCGAACTGGGCACCTCCCACGCGTACGTCACCGCCGCCCGCCGCAACGAGGGCCCGCCCCACTACCAGCGCCGCCAGGGTCTGCTGGGCGCCAACTTCGTCCGCAGGGAGGGCGGTTGGATGCTGGACCGGATCCTCCCCGGCGACTCCTCCGACTCCAAGGCCCGCTCCCCGCTGGCCGGTTCGGGAATCCGGGAGGGCGCGCTGCTCACCCATGTGGACGGCCGGCCGGTGGACCCGGTGACGGGACCGTTCCCGCTGCTCGCGGGCGCGGGCGGTACGACGGTGGAGCTGACGTTCACCCCGGCGGAGGGCGAGGGGCCCGCCAGACGGGTCGCGGTGGTCCCCCTCATCGACGAACGGCCGCTGCGCTACCAGGACTGGGTGGCCAAACGCCGGGAAGTCGTACGGGAGTTGAGCGGCGGGCGGTGCGGCTATCTGCACATCCCCGACATGGGCGGCTCGGGCTGGGCCCAGTTCAACCGCGACCTGCGCATGGAGGTGTCGAGGCCCGCCCTCATCGTCGACGTACGCGGCAACGCGGGCGGCCACATCAGCGAACTGGTGGTGGAGAAGCTGACGCGCACGATCCTGGGCTGGGACCTGACCCGCAACGCCCAGCCGGTCTCGTACGCCTCAAATGCCCCCCGGGGACCGGTGGTCGCTCTGGCCGACGAGGCGACGTCCTCCGACGGCGACATGATCACGGCCGCCTTCAAACTCCTCGAACTGGGCCCGGTGGTGGGCCAACGGACCTGGGGCGGAGTGGTGGGCATGACCGGCCGCCACCGCCTGGGCGACGGCACGGTGATCACGGTCCCGATGAACGCGGCGTGGTTCGACACCTACGGCTGGACAGTCGAGAACCAGGGAGTCGCCCCGGACCTGGAGGTCCTGCGCACCCCCCTGGACTGGGCGGAGGGCCGCCACGTGGAAACAGACGAAGCCATCAAACTGGCCCTGACCCTCCTGAAGTCCAGCCCAGCGGCAACCCCCCCGGACTACAAAAACGTCCCAAACAGAACCCGCCCCAAACTCCCACCCCGCCACCCATGAACACCCCCGTCCACATCTCAACGAACGCCAGGGGCACATACGTAGGGGCGCGGGGAACTGCGCGACAAGCCCCCACGCACCCGCACTTCGCCTCAAGGGGCACGGGGAACTGCGCGAAAAGCGAAACGCAGGGCGCCCCCACCAAAGAGGGCACCCTGCGCCAACCGGTGAACCAGAACTACGACTCGTAGTCCTGGTTCAACCGATCCTCCTCATCCCGCATCGCCCGCTCCGTCTCCTCATCCCGCCCCCGCCCCGGCATCTCCTCCTGCCCCGGCCGACGCCGACCCTGCTGGCCCTCCTGACCCGGCCGACCCTCCTGGCCGGACCGGCCGGACTGACCCTTCCGGGCCTGCTGCTCCATCTTCTCCTTGGCCTGCCGAGCCTTGTCCTGCATCTCGTCCTTCATGCCCATGTGGATTCACTCCCATAAGTGGGTGAGGGGATGGGGGCTCGACCAGATTTGCACGCCAGGACAAAGCACGCATTTCGATCAGTAACGCTCAGTCACCGCCCCCGGGCCACCTCGTCCGCAGCCCCACCCGCCCCCACCAACCCGGTCCCCATCCCCTGCAACCGCCCCGAGAACCGCGCGACCTCCCGCTGCCCCACCGTTCCGATCAGCCCCGGCAGATACCCCCGTACCCCCTGCATCCCGCGCAGCCACCACTGCCCGTACACATGGCTGGACCGCCGCTCGATCCCGGCCACGAGCCGGTCGACGGCCGGCCCCAGCGGATACGTCTTGCCGGCCGGCCACGGCAACCGCTGCCGCAACTCCCGCATGACGTCGTCCTGATCGGCCCCTCGCACCATGTCGGTGTCGGTCCACGACAGATACGCGACCCCGACCCCGACACCCTTGTAGCCGACCTCGGCCCGCAGACAGTGCGCGTACGCCTCGACGCCGGACTTGGACGCGCAGTACGCGCTCATCATCGGCGCGGGGAAGACGGCGGCCGCCGACGCGATCTGGAGGAGATACCCCCGGCTCTCGGTCAGCACCGGCAGAAACGCGCGGGCGGTGACCGCCGACCCGATGAGGTTCACCTCGATGACCCGCCGCCAGGACTCCGGGTCGGAGTCGGCGAAGGGCCCGCCGTTCGCGACCCCGGCGTTGGCCACGACGATGTCGACCTTGCCGAACCGTTCCTTGACCTCCTGGGCCACCCGGGACATCGCCTCGTGATCGGTGACGTCGGCATGCCAGTACGCGCTGTCGGTGTGCAGGCGTTCGGCGACCCCCTTGAGCACGTCGGGCTCCAGTCCGACGAGCGCGACCTTCGCCCCGCGAGCGGAGAGCTTGCGCGCGAGCAGCTCACCGACTCCCCGGGCGGCCCCCGTGACGACAGCGACCTGCCCCTCCAGACGGACCCTGCTCATGCGCCCTCCTCGATACGTACGCCACCCTGAGTGCCCTGAGTGCCCTGAGTGCCCTCGGTCCGCCGCGTCCCCGACTGCCCGTAGGCCAGGACCAGTTCACGTATCACCCCGGTCACCTCCCCCGGCGCCTCGACCGGGGTCATGTGCCCGAGCCCGGCCAGCTCGGTCACACCGTGGCAGTCGGGCAGCGCGGCGGCCAGCGCCCGCGCGTGCACGGGCGGGGTGAGCCGATCGGCCGTACCGACAACCACGGCCGCCGGTACGGTCAACTCACCCACCTGCCGGTCGAGTTGAACACCCTCCAGCACCCGCGCCCACGCGTACCGCACCTTGCGCGGACAGGCGTGCACGATCCGGGCGCACGCCTCGACCATCTCCGGCGTCGAACCGGCGCCCATCGTCGCGTACTTGAGGATGCGCCGGGAGACCGGCGTGACCGGTCCGAGCGGGGCGCGCGAGCTGAGGCCGAGCCGGGTGAGCCAGGTGCGCAGCCGCCCGGCGCGCATCGGGACGACCAGCGACTCGGCGACGAGCCGCGAACTGCCGGTACTGGCCAGCAGTACGGCCGCCGTATGCTCCCGGAACCCCGGCCGCGCGGACGCGGCCAGCACGGTCATGCCGCCCATGGAGTGCCCCACGACCACGGCTTTCTCACCGGGCGCGAGGGTGGCCGCGAGGACGGCTTCCAGGTCGTCGGCGAGGGCGTCGGTACTGCAGACCGCGCTCGCCGGGCTGCGTCCGTGGCCGCGCTGGTCGTAGGCGACGACCCGGTGATCGAGGGCGAGTTCGCGGATCTGGGCGGCCCAGAAGGCGGTGGAGCAGGTCCAGCCGTGCGAGAGGACGACCACGGATCCGTGGTCCACGCCGTGCACCTCGACATGCAGCCGCGCCCCGTCGGCGGACACGGCGGTGAGCGTACGGACGGGCACGGGCGGGGTGTACGGGCCGTCCGCCACGGACGCGGGGCGCGTCGACCGTGTCGGCCGTGTCGACCTCGTGATCCGGCTCACGCACCCACCTCCACGGGCGAGTTGGCGTCACCCTGGCTCGCGGGGGCCGCCCGCAGGACCTGGTACTCGGTGAGGTCCACGCGCCGGGTCGCCCGCCGGAACTCGGACGTCGTACCGGGCCAGACGGTGGTGTTGCGCCCGTTCGCGTCGAGGTACCAGCTGCTGCATCCGCCCGTGTTCCACACCGTGCGCCGCATCCGCTCCTGGATCCGGTCGTTCCAGGCGTCGACGGCGGCGGGCCGCGCATCGAGGGCGACCCGCCCACCCAGGACGCCCAACTGCCGTACGTAGTCGGCGAGATAGTTCAGCTGGGACTCGATCATCAGAATCATGGAGGAGTTCCCGAGGCCGGTGTTGGGCCCGATGATCGTCATCCAGTTGGGGAACCCGACGGCGGACGCCCCGCGCAGCGCCCGCATCCCGCTCCCCGCCCAGGCCTCGGCGAGCGTACGCCCGTCCGCACCGACGACCCGGTCCGCGATGGGCATGTCGGTGACGTGGAACCCCGTACCGAGGACGATGGCGTCGACCTCGGCCGTGCTCCCGTCGGCCCCGACGACGGTGGATCCACGCACCTCGCTCAACCCGCTCGCCACCACATCCACATTGGGCCGGGTGAGCGCCGGGTAGTACTCGCTCGACAGCAGGATGCGCTTGCAGCCGATGCGGTAGTCGGGGGTGAGTTTGGCGCGCAGGGCAGGATCCTTGACCGCGCGGTGCATGGCGCTCCTGGCCAGCGCCTCCACCACCCTCAGCTCCCCCGGGTACCGGGTGAACGCCTGGACCTGCAACTCCCGTACGCCCCAGGAGAGTCCGCGCCGCAACCGGGTGGTGAAGGGCAGCGCCCGGTGCACGGCGCGCTCGGCGCCGCCGATGGCCCGGTCGACGCGGGGCAGCACCCAGGGCGGGGTGCGCTGGAAGAGGGTGAGGTGGGAGACGTCGGGCTGGATGGCGGGGACGATCTGGATGGCGGAGGCGCCGGTCCCGACCATCGCGACGCGCTTGCCGCGCAGGTCGTAGTCGTGGTCCCAGCGGGCGGAGTGGAAGACCTTGCCGGGGAAGGTCTCGAGCCCCGGGATGTCCGGCATCCTGGGGTCGGAGAGCGGCCCGGTGGCGGAGACGACGAGATCGGCGAGCAGGGTCCCGCTGCTGGTCTCGATGACCCATGCCAGCCGATCACCGTCCCAAGTCATCGTCTTCACCTCGGAGTTGAGGCGGAGATGGGGCCGCAGCCCGAAGGTGTCGGTGACGTGCTCCAGGTAGGCGCGGATGTGTTCCTGCCCGGAGAAGGCGCGCGGCCAGTCGGGATTGGGCGCGAAGGAGAACGAGTACAGATGGGAGGGCACGTCACAGGCACAGCCCGGATAGCTGTTGTCGCGCCAGGTCCCGCCGACGCTGCCGGCCCGTTCCAGCACGACGAAGTCGGTGACCCCTTCGCGGCGCAGCCGCACGGCCGCCCCGACCCCCCCGAACCCGGACCCGATCACCGCCACCCGCACATGTTCGTGTTCGGCCATGCCCTGCCTCCGCCTCACCCACGACCGCGCCAGCGAACACTGGCGCAATGGGGAGAGTAGAGGAGGTCCGTACTGATGGGTAGGGTCCGGAAGAGGGAAAGTTACCGCCGGTACGCCTTAAGGTTCCGACGTGGCAGACGCAGCTGAGAACGCCGAACAGCGTGAGTACCGGATGGAGGAGCTGGCCGAGCTGGCCGGCATCACCGTCCGCACCCTGCGCTTCTACCGCGAACGCAGACTGATCCCGCCGCCCCGCCGCGAGGGCCGCATCGCCTGGTACGACGACCACCACCTGGCCCGGCTGCGCACGATCTCGGCGCTGCTGGAACGCGGGCACACCCTCAACGGCATCGCGGAACTCGCCGAGGCGTTCGACCACGGCCGCGATGTCGCCGACCTGCTGGGCCTGGGCGCCCCCACCGAGGAGACCCCGGTGCGCCTCACCCCCGAGGACCTCGCCGACCGCTTCGGCCCCGAGGCCACCCCGGAGAACTTCGCGGCCTCCCTGGAACTCGGCTATCTGGGCACCGACGGCGACCAGATCGTCCACATCAGCCGCAGTCTCCTGGACGCGTCGTCGGCGCTGGTCCAGGAGGGCATCCCGCTCTCGGCCGTCCTGGCGGCGGGCAAGCGGGTACGCGACCACGCGGACGCCCTCGCCGAGATCTTCACGGACGTGCTCCTCACCCACGCCCCGGAAGCGGACCCGGCCCGTCTGCGCCCGCTGACCCAACGGGTGGTGGAGGCGGAACTGTCGCTGGCACTGGACCGCCGGATGCGCCGTATGCGCAGGGAAAGCTGATGCCTTTTCCGGTGTGAACAGCCAGGGAAATCAAGCTCCCAAACCCGGAAAACCAATTCAGGGTCACCTGCCTTTTCCCCATTCGGCCGCACATGCTCCGGACCGCACGCGACCCGGACCGCAACCCCGCCCGCAGTCCAGCCACCACAGGGCTCCTGACGTCCTCCGCGCATCCTCCAACAGGTCATCCAGGTCCCGCATGAGTACGCGTACTCATATGTGTGTGAGCACTCGGCGGGGTCTTCATTACCGGCGGTAAATGGGTTCCCGGGTTCCGCTTCTGAGGGTTGTTAAAGCGATCCGCGGTGACCTACTGTCCACAGCGTTCATTCGAAACTCACACCATTTCCACACGGGGGGAACTCGTGCGCAGAATTGCGCTGCCTGTATTTGCCGCG